>CAZVRR010000066.1:0-15637 GCA_964629745.1 uncultured Planctomycetales bacterium
GCCATGCGCCACGCGCGTCCCGGCACGATGTGGCGGGCTTTCATCGCGCCGGCCCGCCGGGACGGCCCGTACGGGACGGCCCGGAGGTACACGGCCGTCCCATGCACCGGCGAATCCATCGCGCCGGTGCGGCCCGCATCGGCCGCGAACGGTCTCACCGTCCCACCGGGCCGGCCACGGAACCGTCCCGTCCGGACGGTGTGACGGTTGCCCAGCACGCAGTGCTGGGATTGCGGCCGGCGCCCGCGCATTGCCCCGCTCATTTTCGGTTCTTCACGCCGTCCCGTCGGGACGGCGCGCGCGATCCGCCACGCGCGTCCCCGCTTCACCCTCTCCCTCACGTCGTCGCGCCGGGACGGCGACGGAACCGTCCCACTGGGGCGGTGTGACGGTTGCCCAGCACGCAGTGCTGGGGTTGTGGCCAGCCGCCCGCTTGTGAAGCCGCTCTAATGTACCTTGGCGACGAGCAGCGTCCGGTCATCCGCCAGCGCACGCATCCCGGAGAAGCCGTCCACCGCGGCGAGCACGGCCTCGATGAGACCCGCCGCCGACTGTGAGCAATCCACCAGCACCGCATCGAGTCCCGCCGTGCCGAACATCGCGCCGTCCGGGCTGAACGTCTCCGTGATCCCGTCCGTGTAGAGCACGAGCTGATCGCCGGGCACGAGCTGGCAACTCCCCTCGGTGTAGTTCTCGTGAGCGATGATCCCCAGCGGCATCCCGCGCGACTGGTCCAGGCCGCGCAGCGTGCCGTCGCGGCAGCGCTTCAGGCGCGGCGGGGCGTGTCCCGCCGTCGAGTAGCGCAGCTCACGGGTCGTCGGGTTGTAGATGCCGTAGAAAGCGGTCACGAAATTGCCGGAGCGCGACGTGTACCGCGCGCAGAGATTCTGGTTCAGGCGCGACAGCAGGCGGCCGGGCGGGCAGGGGGCCTCGGGGTGCGTGTGCGCGATCGTGTGCGTGATGGCCATCAGGACCGCGGCCGGCGTGCCGTGCCCGCTGACATCGGCGATCAGGATGCCCCACATTCCGTCCGCGAGCGGGAAGAAGTCGTAGTAGTCGCCGCCGGCACGCCGCGACGTCTGGTAGTGCACCGCCAGGTCGAGCGTGGGAATCGCGGGCAGGGCGGCGGGCAGCAGCGAACGCTGCATCTCCGCGACCAGCTGGAGCTCGCGGTCCGCCGCCTCGTACGCCTGGCGCAGCTCGGCCGACAGGACCAGGTTCGACGTGGCGCGGCCGAACAGGTTGCTGATCCACACGTGCTCGGGGAGATCCTCGGGACTGAACGCGTACAGCTCGCTGCGCAGGAGCACCACCATGTTCATCGCGATCCCCTGGTCGAACAGCGGGATCGCCACCAGCGATCGCTGCCCCTCCAGGTACGTGGCCGCGGGGTCCTCTGGCGCGACCTGCAGATCGTTGATGATGCGCGGTTCGTCGCCATAGATCAGTTCGGCGAACAGTCCGCCCCGGTGCACCGGCAGGAGGTGCCGCTGTGTCCAGGGATTGATGGATTGCGTCCAGGTACTGTCGCGCGTGATCCGGAATTCGGGGTATTCATGGTTGCGCCGGCTGAGCGTGATCAGCCGGTCGCGCCGCAGGAGCTGCTCCATGCGCGCCCCGTAGGTGCGCACCATCTCCTCCGGGTCGGTCTGCCGGCTCATTTCGCGCATCGTGTCGACGATGAGGTTCAGGCGCGTCTGCCAGCTGCTGGCCGGTGGTTCGTGAGTCGTGATGTTCGACAGCATGCTCGATTCCCGATGCGATGTTCGCAGCAGGAGTATAGGCAGGCGCGCGGCACTCCCCACGTGGCACGCGGGCCGCGCACGGGGCGCGGCCGCCCGCGGACGATCTGTACGGGAAATGGCTGCGGCGCTTCGTCAGCGCTTCCCGGCCGCCTCCAGCAGGATTGCGTCGAGCGCCTCGAAGCCCAGGTGACGCCAGCGACCCACCGCCTGCCCGTTCACGAGGATCAGCGGAATCGCCTGGAGCGAGACCTTGTCCGCCCCCTCCACGTCATCCTTCACCGCGGCATCCGCTTCGACGCTGTTCATCGTCTCCACGAGCACCGCCCGATCCAGCCCGAGCTCGGTCGCCGCCTTCGTGACGATCGCGTCCGCCTGCGCCTGGACCGCGATGCCCAGGGCCTTCTGGCTTTCCGGCGTGAGTTCCTCGACCTCGAACAGCGCGACCGGGTCATACCCGAGGCCGGTGACGACTTCCCGCAACGCCTCCTCGCTCAGCAACTGCTGGTTCTGCATCAGCCAGTCGTGCATGCGCCAGAAACCGTCGTTGCCCGCCAGGCGCCCCGCCGCTTCCGCCAGCCGCGCCGCGTGGCACGAGAGGTAGAAACGCGTGAACTTGATGCACCGGTTGCACATCTGGTTGAACGGGAAGTGCCGGTAGGTGTACGAGACTTCGGGATGCGCCGCCACGAACTTCCGCAGGTGCTCGTGGGTCTCCGCGCACGTCTTCTCCGCGTAGTCGCCGTAGACGATCACCTCCACACCCGGCCGTTCAGGGCCGAGCGTCCAGCGCGGATTGTCCGGCGGCATGCGGCGCCTGGGGTTGGCCTTCCAGTCGCCCACCGCCTTGTCGATCGCCAGCGGCGGCCGGTCCTGCGTGTGCGTGCCGGGCGGCGGATTCGCGGCGACCAGGCGCTCGATCGCCCGCGTGACGGCGTTCGTCGCATTCCAGCCGCGCAGCTCAATCCCGTTGATAAAGATCATCGGGGTCTGGAACAGCCCCAGCGCCCGCGCCTCGCGAATGTCCTCCTGCACGCGCTTCAGCGTATCCTGGCTTTGCACGATCTTCACGAAGTCGCCGGGCTCGTAGCCCATTGAACGCAGGCCGTCCTCGAGAATCTTCGTGGTTTCAAAACCGCCGCGCCGCTCGAACAGCCAGCGGTGCATCTTCCAGAAGCCCTCGTTGCCCCACTTCATGCCGGCAGCTTCGGCGGCCCGCGCCGCCCAGCAGCCATTGGGATGCAGGTCGCGATCCGCGCTGGGATTGCACGACTTCGTGAAAGGGAACAGCTTGACCGACAGCGAGATCCGGTCGGGATACTTCGCGAGCAGCGCCTGGATTTCCTCCTCGATCCGCTTGCAGTCCGGGCACTGGTAATCGGTGATCATGACGATGCGGATCGCGGCCGGGTCCGGCCCGTACAGCCAGCGCCCACGGAAGCCGTTCTTAAACATCTCCTCCGGCGTCGTTTCCTCCGGGATCACCCACTCGGCCTTCGGCGCGTCCTCGTTCTCGCGCGCGCGACGCTTCTGGGCCGGCTTGATCGGAGTACTGGTGGCCGGCGCCGCCGCGGGCGGCTGCTGCGCCGCCACGTCCGCCCGGGCCAGCTCGACCGCGGGCGCTTCCTCCGGCTCGAGGCTCGACACTTCGCCGGCCGGCGGTTCCGGCGCGGCCGGCTTCGTCGGCGGAGCGCTGGGGGCGGGTTTGTCGGCCGGCGCAGTCGGCTGCGCAGGCTCCGGGGCAGCCGGCTTCGTCGGAGCAGGGCTGGGCGATGGAACGGGTGGAGTCACGACGGGCGTCGTCGACGGTGCCGGGGGCTGATCCCGCCGGGCCTGCTCCGCCGCATGGAGCATGGCCTGGATGGACTCATCGAGTTCGCCTTCCACGCCCTGGACGGCCCGGAACTCTGCCGTCGCCAGTCCCACGGTCGCGACCGCGAAGACCACAGCCCATATCGCCAGCGGTCGGATCCCGGACCATAGCTGCCACCGCGAGTTCTCCGTCAGGACCCAGAACGAGATGTTGCCTATGTGAGCCGCGAGGCAGTACTTGCAGAGCTCTCTCTCCATCACCATCACCATGATGAAAGCAACCGAAACCACTACTCCCAGGCGGATCAGCCAGCGCAGCAGTCGTGTCACGCCCGGGCCACCCGCCAGCCATGCCACGAACATTGCCACGAAGTACGCGAGCCCCAAGCTCGAGACCGGGTACGAGTAGCTCCCAAAGCGGATGCTCCCCCAGAAGCCCTTCATGAGCTCCTCGCAGCCCTCGCCGGGGCCGCAGCCGGGCGCCTTGAAGCCGGCCAGGTGCTCGAGAACGAGAACGCCGGAAGCAATGACCGAAACCGCCAGGAACACGGCCCCCAGTGCCCGCAGGCCGCCCGTGGGGCGCAGGGCACCGGGTTTCGCGTAAGGCAGCGATGCCGCCGCGGCGGCTGGCTTGACGGGCTGGGCAGGGGCTTTGCGAGCCATGCTGGTCCTCGTGAAATCGAGATCGCGCAGTGTAGCGGCCGCGCGCAGTGCCGTAAAAGGGCTAAACGATAAGACATCGGGCGAGCGGGGCCATTAGCTGTCCGCTGCAAAAAAAGGCCGGAACTGCTTTTGTGACACCGCTTTTCGAGCCGCGCGGCACTGGCGGAGAATCCCGTACCACGGTTTTTAACGGACTGTCAGGCTTCGACAGCAGGACGAATCGGCCGCGCCCGGCACAGCCCACCCAGATTCCGCTTCGGGCCTCGTCCTCATAAGCTATGATCCGGTCCAGGCTTTTGACCGAAGTGCTGCCGGGGAGCCGCCAACGCCAGCCCGGACAGGACATGCGCACCCTTCCCGCGTCGTAGCCAGGCGCGGGGGCCGTTGTGGATAACCGCCCGGAGTGATGATGCAGCAGCATCGATCCGCCCGACCGACCGAGACCCTCGGGTCGCAGCGACCGCCCGCCGCCACGCGCTGCCACCCCGCCTGCGTGGCCTGCCGCAGCACGGCGGAGGGCGGCCTGGGCCTGCACTTCCAGGTGCAGCCGGGAGGCGCGGTGTCCGCCCCGTTCGACTGCACGCCGGTGTATCGGAGCTACGAGGACCGTGTGAACGGCGGAATGGTGGCGCTGCTGATGGATGCGGCGATGGCTCACTGCCTGTTTCACCACGGGCTGACCGCTGTCACGGGGCGGCTGAACGTCGGGTATCGCGAGCCGCTGGCGATCGGGACGCCGGCGGAATTGCGCGCCTGGCTGGTGGGGCGCGAGCCGGGTTTGCTGCACGTGCGGGCCGAGATCCGGCAGGCAGGCCGCGTGAAGGCGCGCGCGGACGGCAAGTTCGCGCCGCGGGAGGCGGACGCGGCCGTCAATCCGCCTTCGGCTTGAGCGCCTCGCGCACGCGCGAAAGCAGGTCGTCCACCTTGAACGGTTTGAACAACACGCCGGCCAGCCCTTCCTTGCTGGCCCGCACGATCGAGTGCTCGGGGTCGTAGCCGAAGCCGGTGATCAGGATGACCTGGCAATTCGGGAGCGCTCCGCGCGTGGCGGCGAAGACCTCGTACCCGCTGTGATGCGGCATCTTGATGTCGGAGATCACCAGGTCGAAGTGCTGCGTGCGCACCATCGCGATGGCTTCCTGCCCGTCGCGCGCCGAAACGGCCAGGGCGCCGCGCTTCGTCAGCACGTCGGCGACCGTTTCGCGGATGATGTCCTCGTCGTCGGCGATCAGCACGCGCTTCCCGTCGAGCAGCGGATCCGTGTCGGTCGTCGTAGGCGTCAACCCGCGCACGCCGTGTACCTCGGTCAGGGCGCGCAGCGAGCGTTTCACGCGGTCGACGTTGTCGATGATCGTGTGGAGCCGCCGGCGCAGGTCTTCCTGGCCGATGAAATCCTGGATGATGCCGGTGGCCTCGCTCAGGATGTCGTTCAGCGGGGCTGCCAGCTCGGTGCCCACGTCGGCGGTGATCTGACCGGTAGTGGTCGAGCGCTCCACGGCCAGCAGCTTCAGGATGTGCAGCGCCACCGCGACGTAGCGGCCGAAGATCTCTGCGAACTGCCGGTCGTCCTCGTCGAACGCCGCCAGCTCCGTGGATTCGACGTTGAAGATGCCGACGACTTCGTTGTTGAGCAGCAGGGGGACTGTCAGCGACGAGCCGGCCCGTTCGAGACCGGGCAGGTAACGCGGGTCCTTGCTGACATCGGGGCAGATGTACGAGCGGCCCGTCGCCGCCACGTAGCCGGTGATCCCGTTGCCCTCCTCCGCCGCGTAAAGCTGCATGTCGGGCGCCGTATCTGGCAGACCGCTGGAAATAACCGCATCGAGGCGCCGTGTGTTCTTATCCATGATGCGCACCACGAAATGGTCGAATTCCAGCAGGTCGTGCGCATGGCGATGGATCTTCTCCTCGAGGATCCGCAATCGTTCGATGGCATCGAGTTGCGTGAGTGCGTCGGCGTCGAGCCGCACCATGTCACGCCCTGCCGCATCGATCGTGTCCAGCCGCTCCTGCATCTTGTGGGCGGCAGACATGTCCCAGACCAGCCCGACGACTTCTTCGACGTTGTCCGACTGTGCGAGCAGGGGGGATACGGTCAGGTCGAAGACGTAGTCCGGTGCGACGCGCACCGTGCGCCGCCGGCTCGGGACCGGCTCGCTCGTGTCGCGCTGCGCCGCGAGCTGCGCGCAGACTTCGGCGCAGTGGGTGCGAATCGCGTCAATCGCCGCCGGCGGGTAGGAATTCAGCTTGGGATTGGCCCAGACCAGTTCGCCCGCGCGGTTCACGATGCACACCCCCTGGCCGATCTTGTCGAGGATCAGCTCGCCGCGCTGGCGGGCCTCGGCGCGCGCCAGCGGGAAGAGCTCCCGCGGGCGGCTGATGACCAGGGTGAAGCGCTCGGAACGCAGGAGCGTGAGCGCCTCTTCGGCGGTGCGGGCCGTGCGGACGTGTCCATGCGCACGGAGGGCACTGATCCAGGTTTCCTGGTCCGTCGCGTCGGGCGCAATGACGAGTATGCTGCGCTGTGACTGGGCCGTCGGGTTCACCGACATACGCGAGATCCTTGTCGCGGTCAGCGTTCCGCGACGCCTCCTCCTCAAAGTTGGGAATGATACTCGCCGCCGGCCGGGGTGCCTATGGGCACGGCCCGGCCCCCGGCGGCGATTTTCCGCGGTTGCAGGGCTGCCCGACGTCGGGAATACCGTACGATGTCGCGGCGTGGAAGACTGTGGCGCCAGTCGGTGTGGCACAAGTTTCCGCTGTAGCACCGGTTCCCGATGTGGCACCGGTTCCCGATGTGGCACCGGTTCCCGATGTGGCACCGGTTCCCGGGTGGCACCGGTTTGCAACCGGTGTAGCGCCGGTGTCCGGCGTGGCACCGATTTCCAATCGGTGGGCACTGGTGTCCGCTGTGGCACCGGTTTCCAACCGGTGAGTCACTGGTGTCCGCTGAGGCACCGGTTTCCAACCGGTGAAGCCGTGTCCGCACCGGTATTCGGGGAGCTGCATCGTTGCCGGATCCGCTTCAACCGCCGCTGACGACCGCCGAACAGGAGCTGTCGCAGCGCCTGCGCCTGCACGTCGAACGGCTGGCCGGCCTGATCGGCGAGCGACATACGGGTCGTCCCGGGTCGCTCGTCGCCGCCGCGGCGCTGATCGAACGCGAACTCAGCGCCGGCGGCGAACGGGTCGAGCGCCAGACCTATGTCGCGGGGGACGGCGAGGTGGCGAACCTGATCCTGGAGCGCGCAGGCACGCGCGCCCCCGGCGAAATCGTCGTGCTCGGCGCGCATTATGACACCGTCTCGTGCTCGCCCGGCGCCGATGACAACGCGTCCGCGGTGGCCGTCCTGCTCGAGGTGGCGCGCCTGCTGCGTGGCCGCCCCGCCCGGCGGACGGTGCGCTTCGTCGCGTTCACGTGCGAAGAGCCGCCACACTTCCACACGCCGGCGATGGGCAGCGACGTGTATGCGCGGCGCTGCCACGCAAACGGCGAGGCGCTGCGGGCCGTGTTGTGCCTCGAGATGGTGGGGTACTACACGACGCAGCCCGGCAGCCAGCACATGCCGCCGGAAGTGTGGCGCGGCCTGCGCTGGACGTTTCCGCGGCGCGGCGATTTCCTGGCGGCGGTTGGGAACCTGCGTTCGTGGCGGCTGGCCTGGGCGTTTCGCCGCGGCTTCAAGCGGTCCGTAAGGTTTCCGCTCTATGCGATGGTGCTGCCCGAGCTGGTCTTCTCGATTCGGCTGTCCGACAACAGCTCGTTCTGGGACTACGGCTATCCCGCGCTGATGCTGACGGATACGAGCTTCCTGCGCAACCCGCACTATCACCGCGCGACGGATACGCCGGCGACGCTGGACTATGCGCGGATGGCGCGCGTGACGGCCGGAGTCGCGGGTGCCGTGGCGCATCTCGCGCGCGCCGCGCCTTCGTGCAGCATGCCCGCAGGAAGCTGACTGAACGGGATTGCATAACACGCAGCCCGTCGTCGTCGGGGCGGCACGGCCTGACCCGAATCCGGGGTGGCACGGCCTGTGATCGCCCGCGTGCGACGCGAGCGCTCCCAGACCGTGGCACACTCGCGACAGCAGACCGTGGCACACTCGAGAGAAGAGACCGTGGCACACTTGAGAAGGCAAACCGTGGCACACTTGAGAGAGCAGACCATGGCACACTTGGGGTCGGAACCCAGCGCAAGGTGGCACGACCTGAACCGAATCCCGGGGTGGTAGAAGGTCGTACGGCCTGACCCGAATCCGGGGTGGCACGGCCTGTGATCGCCCGCGTACGACGCGAGCGATCGCAGACCGTGGCACGCTCGAGACCGCAGATCGTGGCCACAGAATCGTAAACGCACGGGACCGCGCACCACGCAGCCCGTCGTCGTCGGGGCGGCACGGCCTGACCCGAATCCGGGGTGGCACGGCCTGTGATCGCCCGCGTGCGACGCGAGCGCTCCCAGACCGTGGCACACTCGCGACAGCAGACCGTGGCACACTCGAGAGAAGAGACCGTGGCACACTTGAGAAGGCAAACCGTGGCACACTTGAGAGAGCAGACCATGGCACACTTGGTTGCGTAACGTATTGGCCTCGGAGCGTGCGTACCGGGTCCCGTGGTCGGTGAGGCGGGCGGCGCGCGCTTGACGCTGCGCCGGGTTGGCGCTACATTCGCGGGCCCTGCGGTGTCGTGGATGATCGTTCCGTACGCGGGCGGCGGTCCGCCCCCCCGGAATGGTTCGGGCCAGACAGGCGTCCGCGTGAAGCCGGAGCCGGAACACGAGCAGCCGTCGACCAATGGTGATCGCCGGCGCGTCGTTATCCGTTACGCCGGCATGGGCTTCGAGCTGGCGGCGTCGATCGTCGGGCTGACACTGGCAGGGTTGTGGGTCGACTACCACTTTGAGACCCGGCCCGTCGGCGTGCTGATCGGAGCCGGGCTGGGCATCGTGGGCGGCCTGTACAACTTCCTCCGCGCGGCCCTGCGCATCGGGCCCAGAGCCGCCAGCCGGGGACCTGTGGATGGCGAGCCGGACGATGACCGCAACCCACGAACCTGAGACGCGACCCGGCCGCACATTCGCGCTGCTGGCCGGCCTGTCGCTGCTCACGGTGTTGCTGGCGGCGGCCGTCGGGGCCTGGCCGACGCAGGTGCTGGCCGGGATCCCGGGGCTGGTCGCGATGGCCGTCGGCCTGGGCATCGCGCTGGTCGCGTCGCTGGCGGGCCTGGTGCCGCTGGTGCTCCTGCCCGGCCGCGACGCGCAGGCGCGGCTCAACGGACTGTTGACGGGCATGGGCCTGCGCTTCATGCTCACGCTGGCGCCGCTGCTGGCGCTGCTGCTGACCCGGCGGCTGGCCGGCCTGCCGCTGGCGATGTGGACGGTGATTGGATATCTCCTGCTTCTGGCCGTGGATACGACGGGCGTGGTCTGGGCCAGGAGCCGCGGGTCGAGGACAGCGCCGTGATGAGTGGCCTCCTGGCGGCAGCCAATCCGCTGACGCACGTCGTGCAGCACAAGCTCGTCGCGCCGTCCCTGGGCGGACCGTGGCCGTTCGATCACTTCACGCTCGTCAGCAACCACACGATCATGCAGCTCATCGCAGCCATCCTGGTGGTGGTGCTCGTGCCGCAACTGCTGCGGCAGCGGGCGGGCGCGAGCGGCGTGCTGAAGTACGTCCCGCGCGGCGTGGGTAACCTGCTCGAGTGGATCTGTGAAGCGCTGCGCGAAAACGTGGCCCGGCCGGCGCTGGGCCGCTACACCGACCAGTTCATCGGCTACATCTGGTCCGCGTTCTTCTTCATCCTGACCTGCAACCTGCTCGGGCTGATCCCGCTGTCCGACTGGACCAAGAGCGTCGTGCCCGGGCATGCCCTGGGCGGCACCTCCACCGGCAACATCATGGTCACGGCGGCCCTGGCGATCACCACGCTTTCGATGATCGTGATCAACGGGCTGCGGCTGCACGGGCTGAACTACGTGAAGCACTTTTTCATGGGCCCCGCCTTCCTGGCGCCCATGATCGCGGGGCTCGAGCTGATCGGGCTGCTGGCCAAGACCTTCGCGCTGGCCATGCGTCTGTTCGCGAACATGGTCGCGGGCCACATCCTGCTGGCCGTGCTGCTGACGTTCGTCGGCATGGCCTGGAATGCGCTGGGCTCGCTGGGCGGCCTGGGAATCGCGATCCCCGTCGTGCTGGGCAGCGTCGCGATCAACTTCCTCGAGCTGTTCGTCGCCTTCCTGCAGGCCTTCATCTTCACGTTCCTGTCGGCCATGTTCATCGGACAGGCCGTGAATCTGCACCCCGAACACGGGGACGAGGAACACGGGGCGGCCGAGGGGCACCTGGAGCTGAATGCCCCCGCCCACCCGGGAGATCTGTCACTGGCGACCCCGCTGCCCGCCACTGGCGCGGACGGGAGGAACTGAACGGGTCCGCGCGGCGGACCCAACGCCATGCCCGGTACGTGGGGTAACGGGCCGCAAGGCTGGAATACGCGATGGCGTGTGGACAACGCCGCCTCACCCCACCGGCGGCAAGTGTAGAGGACAGTCAGCATGACCAAGCTTCGCTCCTGGATCGCCCTGGGCCTGATCACGCTCGGCCTGGGGCTGATGGGCGCCGACGCCGCGTTGGCGCAGGGTATGCACGCCGAGGAGACCGTCGCGGCGCCCGTGTTCGGCGACCCCGGCCTGAAGGCCCTCGGGGCCGGCATCGGCGCCGGCCTGGTGGTGATGGGCGGCGCCGCGGGCATCGGCCGCATCGGCGGCAGCGCCGTCGAGTCGATGGCCCGGCAGCCGGAGGCCGCCGGCACGATTAATACGGCCATGCTGATCACGGCGGCCATGATCGAAGGCGCCACGCTGTTCGCGGTGGTCGTGGCGCTGCTGGCGATCATCCTGTAGTCCGGGCGGGCAATCCGTGGCCGGGGGGCGCACGGGCGGCCCGCGGCCTGGCTCCGGCGAAAGGAGAGTCGGTTTGCGAACACGGACAGCGGCGGCTCTCGGGCTGACGGCGGCGACGGCCGTGTCCACCTGGGCGGCCGAGGCGGCAGGTGCGCAGGAGGAACAGCCGAACCTGTTCAACGCCGACATCGGCAATTTCATCCTCACGCTGATCATCTTCGGCCTGGTGATCGTGATCCTGGGCCGCTTCGCGTGGAAGCCGCTGCTCAAGGTGCTCCACGAGCGCGCGCAGGACATCCGCGAGTCGCTCGAGAGCGCGCGGCGCGAGCGCGAGGAAGCCCGGCGGCTGAGCGCCGAGCACGAGGCACGCCTGGCCCGCGCCCGCGAGGAGGCCAGCGCCATCGTCGAGGAAGGCCGGCGCGACGCCGAGGCGGTCCGCCGCCGCGGCCAGGAGGACGCCCGCCGCCAGACGGAGGAAATGCTCGAACGCGCCCGGCGCGAGATCAAGCTGGCCACCGACACGGCGCTCAAGGAGATCTACGACCAGACGGCCGAGCTGGCGGTGCGGGTCGCCGGCGGCGTGCTCAAAAAAGAGCTGCGGCCGGAGGATCACAAGCGCCTGATCAGCGAATCGCTCGAGCAGATGAAGGGACAGCAGGCGGCGCGCGGCAACGGCCGGCACGGCGATCCGGGTTAGGCAGGCGGCGAATGGCGGACGTGACGCTCAAGGGCATGGAAGTGGCGGACGTGTACGCCGGGGCGCTGTTCGAGCTGGCGCGCCAGGCGAACCGGGTCGACGAGATCCGCGCCCAGCTCGAGGAGCTGGTCGGCCTGCAGGAGCGCGACCCGGCGCTGGCCGCCTTCCTGGCGGCGCGGGCCGTGGACGAGGACGCCCGCGCCCGCAGCCTGGACCGCATCCTGCGCGGCCGGATCGACGATCTGCTGCTGAACACCCTCCAGGTGATGAACCGCCACGGCCGCGCGGACAGCCTGCCGGCGCTGCTGCGGACGTTCATCCTGCGGATCGAGGATGCCCGCGGGCAGATCGAGATCCAGGCGACGAGCGCCGTGGAACTCACGCCGGAGCAGCGGACCGCGGTAACCGTCCTGGCGGAGGAACTCGCGGGCAAGAAGCCGCTGGTCGAGTTCCGGGTCGACCCGGACCTGATCGGCGGGCTGGTGCTGCAGATCGGCGATCAGCGCCTGGACAATTCCGTGCGCTGGCACCTGCGGACGGCGCGCCGGCGGCTGCTCGAGCGCAGCGCGCGCGGCCTGGGCCGCAACGTAGTGGACGACCGGATTTCCGCCCCGAGCGGACAGTGAGCGCGACATGCGATTCAAAGCCGACGAAATCGTCAGTGTCATCAAGGAAGAAATCAGCCAGTACCGCAGCGCCCTCGACGTGGCGGAGGTCGGACGCGTGCTGGAGGTCGGCGACGGCGTGGCCCGCATCTTCGGGCTCTCGCACGCCATGGCCGGCGAGATGCTGGAATTCCAGCGCGGCGCGATCGGCCTCGTCTTCAACCTCGAGGAGAACTCGATCGGCGCCGTCGTCCTGGGCGACTTCCTGGAAATCAAGGAGGGCGACGAGGTCCGCACCACCGGGCGCCTGCTGAGCGTGCCCGTCGGCGAGGCCATGGTCGGCCGCGTCGTCGACCCGCTGGGCCGTCCGCTCGACGCGAAGGGCCCGATCGTCTCGCCCCACCGCCGACCGCTCGAGATCATCGCCCCCGGCATCGCCGAGCGCCAGCCGGTCAACGAGCCGCTGCAGACCGGCATCAAGGCCATCGACAGCATGATCCCCATCGGCCGCGGACAGCGCGAGCTGATCATCGGCGACCGCAAGACCGGCAAGACCGCCATCGCGCTCGACACGATCCTCAACCAGCGCGGCGGCGACGTGATCTGCGTGTACGTGGCGATCGGCCAGAAGGAATCGACCGTCGCCTCCATCGTCGAGACGCTGCGCAAGCACGACGCGATGGACTACACGATCGTCGTCTCGGCGACCGCCGCCGATTCGGCCCCGTTGCAGTACATCGCGCCGTACGCCGGCTGCGCCATGGCCGAGTACTTCATGTACGAGCATGGCCGGGCCACGCTGTGCATCTACGACGACCTGTCCAAGCAGGCCCAGTCCTACCGGCAGCTCTCGCTGCTGCTGCGCCGCCCGCCCGGCCGCGAGGCATATCCCGGCGACGTGTTCTACCTGCACAGCCGCCTGCTCGAGCGGGCCTGCAAGGTGGCCGAGCAGCGCGTGATCGTGAAGAAGGGCGCCCCCGCGGACGCGCGCCAGGGCGTGAACGGCAAGGTCTACAAGGGCGTGCAGGACCGCGAGGCCCTCGAGCACGATTTCCAGGCCCTCAAGGAGAGCCACGAGATCCGCAAGCTGCCCGGCACCGGCGGCAGCCTCACAGCCCTGCCCGTGATCGAGACGCTGGAAGGCGAGGTCTCCGCCTACATCCCCACGAACGTGATCTCGATCACCGACGGCCAGATCTACCTCGAGCCCGACCTGTTCTTCGCCGGCGTGCGGCCGGCGGTGAACGTCGGCATCAGCGTCAGTCGCGTGGGCGGCAACGCCCAGGTGCCCGCGATGAAGAAGATCGCCGGCTCGCTGCGCCTGGACCTGGCGGCGTTCCGCGAACTGGAAGCGTTCGCGCAGCTCGGCACCGAGCTCGACGCCGCGACGCAGCGCTCGCTCGATCGCGGGCGCCGGATGGTCGAACTGCTCAAGCAGCCGCAGTACGAGCCCATGGACGTGTGGGACCAGGTGCTCTCGATCCACGCAGGCGTGCGCGGGTTCCTCGACGACGTGCCGCTGCCGCAGGTCCGCGCGTTCGAGCAGGGGCTGCTCAAGCACTACCGCGACGAGCATCCGGAGATCCGCGCACAACTGGAGCGCGAACGGCAGCTCTCCTCCGAACTGGACAGCAAGCTCAAGGAAATCGTGGCGAACTTCAAGAAGGGGTTCGTGAAGAAGTAGGCGGCCGGTCGCGCCCCGCGCGCGGGGCGGCACGGAGAAGGGCATGGCGAAGGCGCGGATCATCGTCAAACGCCGCAAGGCCGTGCGGAACATCCGCAAGATCACGCAGACGATGCAGCTCATCGCCACCGCGCGCTACCAGAAGGCCCTGCAGCGCGCCCTGGCCAGCAAGCCCTACACCGCCGGCATCACCCGCATGCTCCAGACGCTGGCCGACGTGACCACGGTGGCCCATCCGCTGCTGCAGCCGAACGAGGGCGCGACGCGCAGCGTGTTGCTGACGATCACGTCCAACCGCGGCCTGGCCGGCGCCTACAACGCCGCCGTGCTGCGCGCCGCGCTCGAGAAGCGCCGCGCCCTGGTCGCCGCCGGGCTGGCGCCCGTGCTCGACGTCGTCGGCAAGAAGGGCATCAACTACTTCAAGTTCCTGGGCTTCGAGCTGGGGCAGCGCGTCACGGACATCGAAGACCACATCCCGTTCGCGCGCGTCGCGGAGTTGGCCGAGCGCTACATGCGCATGTACGCGGCCGGCGAGCTGGCCCGCGTCGACGTGGCCTTCACGCGGTTCGTCTCGATGGCCGTGCAGCGGCCCACCGTCGTGCAACTGCTGCCGATCGCGCCGCCGGAGCAACCCGCGGGCGCGGAGCCGCACGGCGCGCGCCAGGTCGAGTTCGAGTTCTCGCCCGCGCCGGAGCAGCTCCTGGCGCGGCTGGTGCCGGAAACCGTCCGCATCCAGTTGTACCAGTGCTTCAACGACGCGCTGCTCAGCGAGCAGGTGGCGCGGATGGTGGCGATGAAGGCCGCGACGGATGCGGCGGGCGACATGCTGAAGTACCTGACGCGCGAATACAACCGCGCGCGCCAGACGCAGATCACGCTGGAGCTGGCGGACATCGTGGGCGGGGCGAACGCGGTAAAGACGTAAAGCGGATCCCCGAGGGCCGCAGGTTCGGAACGAGTGGTGCAAGATGGCAAAGAACGGCGAAAACTGGGGCAGCGTCACGCAGGTGATCGGGTCGACTCTCGACGCGGAGTTCGACGCCGCCCGCATGCCGCAGATCTACAACGCGCTGAAGGTGCAGGTCCGGCGCCCGGTCGGCGAGACCGCGGTCGAGGAGACGCTGTGGTGCGAGGTCGCCCAGCACCTCGGCGGCGGCCACGTGCGCGCCGTCGCGCTGGGCAGCACGGACGGCCTGGTGCGCGGGTCGAAGATCCTCGACACCGGCGGGCCCATCACCGTCCCGGTCGGCCCGGCCACGCTCGGCCGCGTGTTCAACCTGGTCGGCGAGCCGGTCGACGGGCGCGGGCCGGTCGCCGCCGACGAGCGCAAGCCGATCCACCACGAGCCGCCGCCCTTCGCCGACCTGACCCCCAAGACCGAGCAGTTCGAGACCGGCATCAAGATCATCGACCTGCTCGTGCCGTTTGTCCGCGGCGGCAAGATCGGGCTGTTCGGCGGGGCCGGCCTGGGCAAGACGGTCGTGATCCAGGAACTCATCGCGCGCATCGCCACGCAGCACGGCGGCTACT
>CAZVRR010000067.1:0-15555 GCA_964629745.1 uncultured Planctomycetales bacterium
AGAAGATCTACCTGGCCAGTCGCGGCGAAGGGCTCTACTACTCCGACGACGGCGGCGCGACCTGGGCCTTCGGTGCCGGCGGCACCGGAATCCTGTCCCTTAACTCGGTGCGCTTCGCGCCGGCTGACCCGATGGTCCTGTTCCTCGGCGCCAGCGCCGCGGGCGTGCTCAAGAGCGGCGACGCCGGCGTGAGCTTCCAGCCGTCATCCACCGGGATCGGGGCGCTGACGGTGAATGCCGTCGCCGCCAACCCGGCGAATCCCCTCGAACTCGCCATTGCCTATGAGGGCCTGAACAACGGCGGGGTCTACAGCTCGCTCGACGGCGGGGTCACCTGGACGCCGGAAATCGTGCCCGGCACTCGGTGGAGCAACGTGATCTTCCATTTCGACGGCACGCTGTACGCGATCTCCGATGGCCCCACGAGTATTGCGCCCGAGGGGCTCTATCGGCGGAACACCGACGGCACGTGGGTGTGCCTGGGACCAGACCAGGGACCTTACTTCGAATCAGAGGTGCCTGTCGTCCGGTTCAGCCGCAACGACCCGGGACTGTTCCTGGTCGCCGGTTCGGATTTCGGCCTGGCCGGGCACGAGCCGACGATCTGGCGCTCGCCCGACGCCGGCGACAGTTGGTTCAAGGAGTACGAGGGCGCCGCGGGCACGATGGACGACGTGACCGCGGTGGAGATCCTGGAGGACGGCACGGACCAGACGATGGTGGCCTCCTTCATCGACCTGAGCGGCTCGGGGTCCGGTGGCGTGTTGCGCTCCGTCGACGGTGGTTACGAGTGGACGCCCTCGTCCTCCGGCCTGGATCCGCAGGTGCAGGGCTACGCAGTAGCCGGCTCGCTGGCGGTGCCCGGGACCTTCTACCTGGCGGACGGACGCACCGGCGGCGGCGTATACAAGAGCACGGATGGCGGCCAGTCGTGGTCGCCGGTCGCCACCGTGGGGCCGGTGTATGACCTGGTGTGGGATGCGCTCGATCCGGCGGTGCTGTACATCATGCGTGCGACCACCGAGCGCGTGTATCGCTCGGTCGACGGCGGCGTGACGTTCGCGCCCTTCGGCCAGGGCCTGGCGTCAGCCGGCTGGGGCCAGGGGCTCGCGTATGCCAGCAACCCGCCGCGATTGCTGCTGGCCACGACCACCGGTACGTACGCGCGCCTGCTGGTCGACGTGGGCGATCTCAACTGCGATGGCAGCATCAACGCATTCGACATCGACCCGTTTGTGCTGGCATTGACGGATCCGGACGGTTACGCCGCCACGTACCCGGGCTGCGACATCATGCTGGCGGACTGCAACGAAGATGGCGTGGTGAACGCGTTTGACATCGACCCGTTCATCGAATTGCTGACCGGCAGGCAGTAAATCGCCTGCGGCACGCCCGGATGTGGCCTGTCCCGCGCGGAGTCGGCTCCGGAATGAGCCGGCCGCGCGGGCGGGCCAGCGCTACTTGTCGCCGGTCCAGAGCTCGCTCACGTTCTGGACCAGTTCCTCGACCGTGGTCAGTCCGCGCAGTGCTGCCAGCTTGCCCGCCTCGTCCATCGAGATCATCCGCGCCTGGCGCGCCAGGGCGCGGATCTCGCGCGCGGGCACCCCGTGCGCGATCTGTTCCCGCACTTCGTCGCTGGCCACCAGAATCTCGAACAATCCCGTGCGGCCCTGGTAGCCGGTATGCCGGCAATCCGGGCAGCCGCGGCCCAGCGAGAGCACGGGTCGCTCGTGCGGCCCGAGCAGGTGTCGCACGTCGTCCAGGATTCCCGTCTCCGCCGTTTCCGCCAGCGGAACGGTGCAATACCGGCACAGTCGCCGCACGAGCGTCTGCGCGATAGCGCCGCGGAAGGCCCGCGCCACGAAGTGAGGATGCGCGCCGAGTGCGACCAGGCTCTCCACCGCCGCGGCGCTGTTCACCGCGTGCGTCGTGGCAAACACGAGCCGGCCGGAATTCGCGGCCCGGACCACGGCGTCCGCGGTCTCCGCGTCGCGAACCTCGCCGATCATGATGACGTTCGGGTCGTGCCGCAGGGCTGCGCGCATGAGCGTGGCAGGGTCCAGCCCGATCTTCAGGTGGACCTCGGATTGCTCGACGCCGGGCAGGTCGTACTCGATCGGGTCTTCGATCGTCACGATCTTGCGCGAGCCGTCGGCGAGGCGGCGCAAAATCGCGTACAGCGTGGTGGTCTTGCCGGTGCCGGTCGGGCCGGTGACGAGCACGAGACCGGACGGCGCTTCCACCAGCGCCGCGAGCGCGCCGTATTGCCGTTCGCTCAGCCCGAGTTCCTCGAGTGCGAGGAGCGACGTCGCGCGATCCTGGATGCGCAGCGCCGCGCTTTCGCCGTGGTTGGTGGGAAACAGCGACAGGCGCAGGTCGATCGGGCGCTCGTCGATCGTCACGCGGATGTGGCCGTCCTGCGGCCGGCGCTTCTCGGCCGGGTCGAGGCGCGCACTGACCTTTGCGTGGTTCAGGAGCCGCTGGCCCAGTTCGAGCGGCAGGTGTCCCTGCGGAAGGAGGCGACCGTCCAGCCGGACGGCGATGAGCAGGTCGTCGTGGAACGAAAGGTGGATGTCGCTGCCGCGGTTGCGGACCGCGGCGGTGACGATGCGCTCCCAGATCGCGGCCGCGTCGAGACCGGCGGCCACGAAGTCTCCGGTATGGAACAGGCGCCCCGCGGGCAGCTCGCCGCGCTGCGGCGCCGCAGTGAAAGTCATCGGCATGGGAATGCGTCCTTACGAACGGCGCGGCGGTTCGAGCGTGATGGTTTCCACCGCCGCCGGATCACTCAACCGCGTGACCGCGTCGTCCACCCCGTCCACGAAGGGGGCCAGGCGGTCGAGGCCGACGGCCAGGAAGACGCGGTGAATCAGCGGCGGCACGTTGGCGAAGACCACGCGGCCCTGGCGGCCGCGCACGCGCTGCAGGAGCTGCAGCAGCGCACCCAGGCCCGCCGAGTTCAGGAACTCGACCCCGCCCAGGTCCACCACCAGGCCGGTCAGCGCGGTTCGTCCCACCAGTCGACGTTCGACGGTGGCGGCCAGCAGTTCACGATCTTCCCAGGACAGCCGGCCGCGGCACGTGAGGACGAGCAGGCCGGGTTGCGGCTCGTGCAGTTCGAACTTGGCGAGCGGTCCTTCCATGGTGCCTCCATCCAGTCGCGGGGACGCTGACGTCCCACAGGGCTATCGGCCGGGGCGTCGCCGGCTGCACGGGCGCGCCGGATTTCCCCCTCGTCCGATAGGATTCGGACCAGCCCGCCGGTCTCACTGCTATTTGTGGAATGCGCGGCGGCGCGGCCGCGCGCCGGGTGGTCAAACGTCCGGTTTGCTGCGCACCTCGTTCAGCGCCATCCACGACGTGACCGTGGTGGCGCCCGGCAGGACGATCGCGAACAGCCCGGGCCGGACGGCCAGGGGCGCCATGGCCAGCACGGTGGCCAGCGTGCACAGCATCAGGGAGCCGGCGAACGCCGTCCACATCGCCCAGCGAATGCGCCGGCGGATCAGCAGTTGCAGGCCGATAAAGACGAAGCCGATCAACACGGTGAAACTGCTCACCACCAGCGCCTGCCCGCGCGGCGCGTCGCGGGTGACCACCCGGTCCAGGATGACCGGTGCGAGCCCCCACATGACCAGGGCGATTCCCAGGCACAGGCAGCTTGCCTGTGACAGGTTGATGCGTTGGCTCGGCGGCGCTGCCGCGGCAAGCGATCCCGACATGGCAGATCCTCTCTGGGCTGACCCGCTCTTATTGAATTCTTCGAATGCTTTGCGGGGCCCGCTTTAGCGTGTGGGCGTGCCATCTGCGGGCCGGTCGCGGTCCGGCCGCGGATCCGGTAATATGCCCTGATTCAGGACGCGGAGCCCGCATGAACAAGCTCGGTGTGAACATCGATCACGTGGCCACGGTGCGCCAGGCCCGCCGGGCGGATGAGCCGGACCCGGTGTGGGCGGCGGTCGAGGCGGAACTGGGCGGCGCGGACGGGATCACCTTTCACCTGCGGGAAGACCGGCGGCATATCAACGATCGCGACGCGGAACTCCTGAAAGCCACGGTGGCGACCAAGCTGAACATGGAGATGTCGGCCGATCCGGGCATCGTGAAGATCGCGATCCGCCTGCGGCCCACGCAGTGCACGCTCGTGCCGGAGCACCGGGCGGAGCTGACCACCGAGGGCGGGCTCGACGTGATCCGGCTGCGCCGCCGGCTGGGGCCCGTGGTCCGGCGCCTGCGCGACGCGGGCATCGAGACCAGCGCATTCATCGAACCGCTGCCGGACCAGATCGCCGCCGCGGCGGAAATCGGGTTTGCCGCGGTCGAACTGTGGACGGGGGGTTACGCGCATGCGAAAAGCGCGGCGGCACGCGAGAAAGAGCTGAGCGCGCTGCTGCGCGGGCTGGACGCGGGGGCCGAGCACGGCCTGGTCGTGCATGCGGGGCATGGCCTGACGTACCGGAACATCGGGCCGGTAGCGGCGCTGGGGTTCGAGGAATTCAATATCGGGCACAGCATCGTGGCCCGGGCCGTGTTCACCGGAATTCGGGCGGCGGTCCGGGAGATGAAAGACCTCCTGAACCAGGCGGCCCACGCGGTGGCCATGCTGGAGCCGCCGGCTCAGTAGCGAGCAAGCATGCAGCCGAAGGCGATCGTCAACGCGAGTCTGCGCGACCGCGCAGGGCTGTACACCCTTCGGCTGGAGCAGGGGCGCATCACCGCGTTGCAGCCGCAGGCGGCCGCCCCGGGTCCTGACCTGGTGCGGGCGCCGGACGTCGTGGACGCCGCCGGTGGACTCGTGACTCCGTCGCTCGTCGACGCCCACGTACACCTGGACCTGGCCTACACGCTCGACAAGGTCCCGCCCAACCAGTCCGGAACCCTGGCGGAAGCGATCGCGCTCTGGCAGCAGGTCAAGCCCACGCTCACGGCAGCGGACACCCAGTCGCGTGCCGAGCGGGCCTTGCGCGCCGAGGTGAGCTACGGCACAGGGTTCGTGCGGTCGCACGTCGATGTCTCGTCGGCGGCGGGTCTGCGCCTGTGCGAGGGCGTGCTGGCCGCCTGCGAGGCGACCCGCGCGCTCTGCAAGGCACAGCTGGTCGCCTTCCCGCAGGATGGGTTGATTCGCGATCCGGGCGCGCTGGATCACATGCGGGCAGCGCTGCGATCGGGGGTCGATCTTGTGGGCGGGATTCCGCATGTCGAACGCACGCCCCGCGAAGGCTGGCGCCACCTGGAGCTCGTCTTTGACCTGGCGGCCGAGTTCGACGCCGCCATCGACGTGCACATCGATGAGACCGACGATCCGTACAGCACGTTTACCGAGCACCTGGCCTCACTGACGATCGAGCGCGGCTGGCAGGGACGGGTCACGGCCTCGCACGTGTGTGCCCTGGCGAGCTACCCGGATGTCCACGCGGCCCGGGTGATCGACCTGCTGGCCGAGGCCCGGATCAGCGTGGTGACCAACCCGGGCGTGAACCTGTTCCTGCAAGGTCGGCACGACCGCTACCCGAAGCGCCGCGGCCTGACGCGCGTCCGCGAACTGCTGGCGCGCGGGATCCGCTGCGCGGCCGGCCAGGACTGCATCAACGACCCGTTCTATCCATTGGGCCAGGGGCAACTGCTCGAGCAGGTGTTCCTGCTGGTGCATGCGGAGCACATGGACAGCCCGGCCCTGCTGCGGCAGGCCTGCGAAATGATCTGCTGCCAGGCGGGCGAAGTGCTCGGCCTGGGCACACACCGCGTCGACGTCCATGCGCCGGCCAACCTGCTCGTGCACCCGCTGGCCGATGCACGCGAACTCGTGCGCCGGCGCCCCCTGCCGCGTGCCGTACTGCACGGCGGGGAGCTTGTGGCCGGAACCGTAGCCTGAACCTGAGGAGTGCGATGGCGATTCATCCGACGGCGATTGTGGACCGGCACGCCGAACTCGACCCGACTGTGGAAGTCGGTCCGTATGCGATCATCGAGGCGGGGGCACAGATCCAGGCCGACACGCGGATCTGGCATCACGCCCACGTCGGCTGCGGGGCCCGGATTGGCCGCCGCTGCCAGATTCACCCGTTCGCGGTCGTCAGTCACCCGCCGCAGGACCTGAAGTGGAGCGGCACGCCGAGCTACGTGCAGGTGGGCGACGACACGATCTTGCGTGAGCACGTGTCCATCCACCGGGGCACGATGCCGGAGAGCACGACCACAATCGGAGCGCGCTGCTTCCTGATGGGCGCCTCGCACGTTGCGCACAACTGCTGCGTGGGCGACGAGGTCAAGATGGCACAGGGGGCCATGCTGGGTGGTCACGCCACGGTCGGCCATGGCACATTCGTCGGCGGGAATGCGGCCGTGCACCAGTTCGTGCGGGTCGGCGAAATGGCGATGGTCGCCGGCGTGATCCGGCTGATCCAGGATGTGCCGCCGTTCATGCTGGTCGGTTCGCAGGGCCCCGCCGGCGTGAACGTCATCGGCCTGCGCCGGGCCGGCTATCCGCAGGAAACGCGGACCGAGCTGCGGGCCTGTTACCGGCTGCTGTACCGCAGCGGACTGCTGTTTTCGACAGCGGTGGAACGCATCGCGCAGACGGTGCGCACCGATTCCGGCCGGCGCCTGCTGGCGTTTCTCCAGGCGCCGTCCAAACGCGGCTATGCACGTTACACCGGCAGCAGGGAAGGACCCGACGAGGCCGCCGAGTGAGGATCCTGCTCGCTCCGGACAAGTTCAAGGACGCGCTGGACGCGGCGCAGGTCTGCGCGGCGATGGCGGCCGGTCTGCGCGACGCGTGCCCGGACGTGCAGATCGTGCAGTGCCCGCTCGCCGACGGCGGCGAGGGCACCGGCGCGATCCTGGCCCAGGCGCTCGAGGCCGAACGACGCGCGGCCGAAGTGCTCGACCCGCTCGGCCGACCGGTCGCGGCGCACTGGTGGTGGGCGCCGCGGCGTCAGCTCGCCATCGTCGAGATGTCGCAGGCCTCGGGACTGTGGCGCCTCGCCCCGCAGGAGCGGCAGGGCGGGCGTACCACCAGCTATGGCACGGGCCAGCTCATCGCCGCCGCGATCCAGGCCGGCGCCGCGCGCGTGCTGCTGTGCGTCGGAGGCTCGGCGACGGTCGACGGCGGCTCCGGCTGCCTCCAGGCTCTCGGCTGGAAGCTGCTGAATGGAGCGGGGAACGTCATCTTCGCGCATGGGTGCGGCGAGTTGCTCGACCAGGTGCGCGGCGTGCGCCCGCCGCCCGGCGGCGGCCCGGACGTGCTGATCGACGTGCTGTGCGACGTCGACAACCCGTTGACCGGTCCGCGCGGCGCCGCCTGCGTGTTCGGACCTCAGAAAGGCGTCGCCTCGGCCGAGCTGGCGCGCATCGAGCGGGGCCTGGAAAACTGGGCCGCGTTGCTGCGCCGCGTCACCGGGCGTGACCTGCGCTACGACGCCGGGGCCGGCGCTGCGGGCGGGCTGCCGGCGGGATTGGCGGCGGCGCTGGAGGCGCGGCTCTGCCCGGGCTTTGACACGGTCGCGCACGTGGCCGGACTCGCGGCGCGCCTGGCCCAGTGCGAACTCGTCCTGACCGGTGAGGGCCGGCTCGACGAGCAAACGCTCGGCGGGAAAGTCGTGGGCGGGGTCGCGCGTGTGGCCGGCGGCGCGGGCGTGCCGCTGGTCGTCCTGGCCGGCTCGGTGCAGCGCGCGGAGCCGAGCTTGCGCTCCGACTGGCTCGCCGCTCTGCCGGCCCGTGATATCATTGAGATTACCCCGGCCGGAATGCCGCTCGCCACGGCGTTATCCCAGACCGCCGCACTGTTGCGCCGGGCCAGTTGTGAATTCCTGAAGTCCTGGCGCGACCGGGACGTACGACGCGGCGGCGCCTGATATAATCGTTTCGTGAGGGGTGCTGGGCCGGATTGCTCCGTTGGACCACTCGGGAACCTGACCGCATGGATGTTGACGCTGTTCGCCCGACGACGTGGCGCCGCAACCCGCTGATCCGCTTTTTCGCGAGCATCCGGTTCGGCATCGCCACGCTCGTGCTGATCCTGGTCTACGCCTCGATCGGATCGGCGCTTGCCCCGGTGCGCGGCGCGCTCGAGCTGAGCGAGATGCAGGTCTTCAAGCACTGGCTGTTTCTGACGCTGATCGTCCTGTTCTGCGTCTCGCTCGTGTTGGCCACGCTCACGCGCATCAAGTTCAAGTGGACCAATGCCGGCGCATTGCTCACTCACGCCGGCCTGCTCCTGCTGATCGGCGGCGCCTGGTGGTATTTCGCGACGAAGGTCGAAGGCGACGTGGTCCTGGTCTCGCCGCGCGTCGAGCTGGTCGGCTCCGATGGCCGCAAGCTCGGCAACGACGCGGACTTCGTGGCCTGGGAAGGCGGCCACTGGGAACAGTTCGCGCCGGCCCTGGGCGGCATGGTGCGCTTCGAGGTGACCCAGACGCTTCCGCCGCACCAACCCGTCGAGCAGGCCGTCGTTAGCGTGCGCTTCGGCGACGCCGCGCCGCAATCGGTGACGCTGGCTGCGAATGATCCGCAGCCCACGATGCTGGGCAGCGGGCTGGGCCTGCGGCTGCGGACCTACGCGGCGCAGGACATGTTCTTCCAGAACGACCTGCCGACGCTGTACTACGGCGAATTCAACGGCGAGCTGAAAGCCGCCCCGTTGCATGAGTTGCCGCTGCACCGCGAACGCTACCTGGCGGACGAGGGCGAGCTGAAGGACGTCCGCGGTAACGTCGTGCCGAGCAAGCGCACCTGGCCCCACCTGGCACTCGGCGCACTCCGCATCCCGACCGGCTGGTTCGAGCGCTGGCGATTGCCGATTCACGTGCCGACGCCGACCCTGCCGTTCGACGTCGAGATCACCGGCTACGTGCCGTACCTGGCCGACCTGCGCGGCGGCGTACCGATCATCCAACCGCTGGAGCTGCGCCGGCCTGGGCAGGATCGGATGCTCTCCGCGATCCGGCTCAAGCTGACGGGACGCGACCAGTACGAGGGCTGGAGCGAGACGCGCTGGGCACTGTTCAGCCCGGTTCCGCGGGTCGAGCCGGCGGCGATGGGCGTCATCGGCGCCGCGCGGCCGGAGCTGGTCCGCATGCCCGACAACAAGGTCTATGAACTGGTGTACTCGCGCTGGCCGCACCGCCTGGACACGACGCTCGTGCCCGGTCGCCTGGCCGTCAACTTCATGCCCGGCGCGCAGAACGTCGAGACCTGGCGCTCAGACTTCTTTGTCGCGGGGCGCGACGGTGTAGCGCAGCCGGCGGAGGTCTACACCAACCAGACGTACACCGTGGGGCCCTGGACGCTGTTCCAGGCGAACGCGTCGGGGGATCACTGGAGCTGGACCGGGCTGGGAGTCGGCAATCGGCGCGGCATGTGGCCGATGATGCTCGGTTCCGGCCTGATCACGCTGGGTTGCCTGTTCGCCTTCTACATCAAGCCGGTGCTGAAACAGCGGATGCGTACCGCGCTGGCCGCACAGCTTGCCAGCGACGCGGCGCCGTCCGCGCGTCCGGTTCAGCACCCGGTGCTCGTGAAATAACAGGAGTTCGTGCATGTCGACCAGCCCGCGCGTGTCGCAACTGGCCGCTGTCGTGAGCGCTGCGCTGTTCCTGGTTCCCGCCGCGGCTGCCCGTGATTCCGGCACGCCCTTGCCGCCGTCGCAGACGGCCGCGCGCCTGGATGGCCAGGTGAATTGGGGACAGGCCAGGCTGATCGTGGTGCAGGACGCCGGCCGCTACAAGACGCTCGAGTCGTTCGCCCGCGAGCGGATCAGTGCCATGTATGGGCAGGCGGCGCTGCCGGGACTCTCACCCCTGGCCTCGTTCTTCGAGATGCTCTTTAACAAAGAGGCCTACCTCGATACGCCGCTGTTGCGCGTGAAGGAGGAGGGCCTGCGGATCCACTTTACGGAACACATGTCCGACGAGGCCCGGCGCCGGGTACGTGAGACGGGCCTGCTGACGCCACGTGAGCTGATGGATCTCAAGCTTCGCCAGCGGATGCAGGAGCTGGCGCCGCGATTCGAGATGAGCCGCGCTATCAATCGCGTCCGCAACGGCGAGCAGACGGTGCGGTTTCTCGACGAAATGATACGCATCGTGCCGCGACCGGGCGCCGATCGGCAAGCGGAGTGGTTCACCCCCGATGAACTGCGCACGAACGCGGCCCTCGCGCTGCCCGAGGGACAGCAGCTCAGTGCGGCAGAGCTCGCGGAGCGGTTCGGCGCGCCCGCGCCGGACGTGACGCCGGCACAGGCGGCGCGTGTGCTGGAGTTTTGGCTGACGGCGCAGGACGGCTGGCGGCGCGGGGATGCCGCGGCCTTTCAGCAGGCGCTGGATGGACTGGCGCAGGAACTTCCCACCCTGGCGGCGCGCGACGTCTATCCCAGTGTGCCGCAGCGCGTCGCGGAAGACCGCTACTACGGCTGGTTCATCTCCTCGTCCGTGTTCTCGAAGGCCTCGCTCGGCTGGTTCCTCTACCTGGTCGGCGCAATGTTCGCGATCACGGCGGTGGTCACGCGCTGGCCGAAGCCGTGGTGGATCTCGCTCGTGCTGCTGCTCTGCGCACTGGCCTGGCACGGCTACGCCGTCGGGCTGCGCTGGTACATCATCGGACGCATCCCGGTCGCCAACATGTTCGAGGCCATCACGGCGGCCGCGTGGGCCGGCATGCTGCTGGGCCTGCTGATCGAGCTGTACTACCGCACACGCGTCATTCTCTTCGCCTGCCACGTCGTCGGCTTCGCGGGGCTGGTCGTGGCGGGGTTCGTGCTGCCCGGGGGCGGGACGATCACGAGCGTGATGGGTATCCTCGACAACATCATGCTGCGCATTCACACCGTGATGATCATCATTTCGTACGCCATGATCTTCCTGGCCGCCGTGATCGCGGTGCTCTACCTGTTCGGCTACTACTTCACGCAATACCGCGCGGCCTCGGCGCAGGCGGGCCTGTGGACGGCCGTGCTCGGGGCGGCGATCTGGCTGGCCGTGCGAACCGTGGGGACGGAGCACGCCGTCGCTCAGCCCAGCGGCTTCGCGATGGCCAGTACCTTGCTGTGGGGCGCGCGCGGGGCGGCCCTGGCCGTGCTCGTCGCGGTGTTCGTGCTGTGGTACCTGCGCGTCGGCGGGTTCACCATGGCGGGCGTGCTGCTGCTGCTCACGTCGACCGCGATCGTCGCCGTCGGCCACATCGGCTTCGCCACGGGGACCGGCCTGGTCATGCTCGGCGGCGGGATCGTCTGGGCTCTGCTCAACGGATTCGGATTGCTGATGGCACGCCAGCCCGCGCTGGTGCCCGCGGCGGCCGGGGCGGGTGCAGGCGGTTCGGGCGGTGGCCCGCGCGTCACCGCGCCGCTGCTCGCCGGTGCGCCGGCGCTGGATGACCCGACCGGCACCAGGCTGCCCGGCTGGCTTCAGGACATCGACTTTGCGCATCTGATCATTCTGAACATCGCCTTCGTGCTGTTGTTCTTCGGCGGTGTGGTGCTGGGGGCCGCGTGGGCGGACTACTCGTGGGGCCGGCCGTGGGGCTGGGATCCGAAGGAGACGTTTGCGCTGAACACGTGGATCATCTATGCCATCCTGATTCACGCGCGCTTCGTCGTGAAGCGCAAGGGGCTCTGGACGGCGTGGCTGTCGGTGTTGGGCTGCCTGATGATGATCTTCAACTGGTGCGTCGTGAACTTCTACATCGTCGGGCTGCACAGCTACGCGTAGTTGCCGGCGCGTGTGCCACGGCTCTGTGAGCCGTGTCTTCGGTGACGCCGGGCAGACACGGCCGGGACGGCCGTGGCACTTTCACTCATCTGGTGGGAACTGCCTCTGCGATGTGCGTGGCGCCACTGCCTTGGTTTGTTCGCGGGCGGGCTGACTCACCTCTCTCGACCTGCCGGCGCGAACAAACCAAGACAGTGCCACCCCGGGGACTGCTGACGCGACCAAACCAAGACAGTGCACCCCGGGGCCCGCTGGCGCGAACAAACCAAGACAGTGGCACCCCGTGGCGTTGCCCAGGCGGCGCGTGGCACGGTCCGCGCAGCGGGCCGTGGCGTTTCCCACGTCCAGCAGCAGTGCACCAGTCTTGTGCCACGGCTCTGTGAGCCGTGTCTTCGGTGACGCCGGGCAGACACGGCCGGGACGGCCGTGGCACTTTCACTCATCTGGTGGGAACTGCCTCTGCGATGTGCGTGGCGCCACTGCCTTGGTTTGTTCGCGGGCGGGCTGACTCACCTCTCTCGACCTGCCGGCGCGAACAAACCAAGACAGTGCCACCCCGGGGACTGCTGACGCGACCAAACCAAGACAGTGCACCCCGGGGCCCGCTGGCGCGAACAAACCAAGACAGTGGCACCCCGTGGCGTTGCCCAGGCGGCGCGTGGCACGGTCCGCGCAGCGGGCCGTGGCGTTTCCCACGTCCAGCAGCAGTGCACCAGTCTTGTGCCACGGCTCTGTGAGCCGTGTCTTCGGTGACGCCGGGCCGACACAGCCGGGACGGCCGTGGCACGATCACTTCGTTTCGTCGGGGTTCACCGCTGCGGGCCATCTCACGCGCAGCGTTTTCGTTTCGCCGCGCCGCTGGATGACGACTTCCGCCTCATCGCCGGGCCTGGTGGTCTTCAGAATGCGCATGTAGGCAAAGTGATCAACGACCTCATCGCTGCCGATCTTGAGAATCCGATCGCCGTCCTGCAGGCCAGCCGCTTTCGCCGGTCCGCCGTCGACGACCGACAGGACGAGCAGGCCCGGCGTGCCATCGCCGACCGGGCGCGGCACGATCCCCAAACGCATGCCCGGCCCGGCCGGCGCGGCGTCCATGGCGGGCTGTGTTTGTGCCGCGGCCGCGAACTCGCCGGCTGCCTCATTGCGTTCCTCGATCCCGGGCTTGATGGGCGGCTCCTCCTCCGGCTGCCGCACCGGCTCGGTAAATATCGGGCCGGCCGGCATGTTGGCCAGCTCGGTGAGAATATCGTGGCTCATCTGCAGGAGCTTCACGGCGCCCTCGGCATCGAGTGTGCCCCAGTCATCCTCCGGCTGGTGGTACTCCACATGCGTGCCGGTGAACAGGAAGAGGGACGGGATGTGCTGCCGGATGAACGGCGCGTGATCGCTGCCGCCGCCGCCCGTGCCGCCCGGCGTGCGGCATGCGAGTCCGACATCCGCCGCCGCCCGCTCGACCAGCGGCCCGAACTCCTGCGCCGTCGCCGTCCCGAGGACCACGAACTGGTCCAGGTCCAGTCGGCCGATCATGTCGAGGTTGATCATGCCGCGGATATTCTCGAGCAGGAGCGTGGGGTGTTCCACGAAATGACTGCTGCCGAGCAGGCCCAGTTCCTCGGCGTCGAACGCGACGAACAGCACGTCGCGCTGCAGCGCCGGGCCCTGCGTGACGGCGCGGGCCAACTCGATCAGCCCCGCCGTACCGGAGGCGTTATCGTTCGCACCGTTGTGAATGCGGGGAGTGGGATCGGCGCCTTGCATTGGCGGCCGGATTCCCAGATGGTCATAGTGCGCACCGACCACGATGGTGTCGTGCGTGTCGCCTGTGCCCGGGACGAGACCGAGCACGTTCCTGGCCGGCAGGCGGTTCGGCTCGATACCCTGACGAATATCCACCTCGACGCCCAGGTCGCGGGCCAGCGAGGTGCGCTGCGTGTCGAGCTGCCGCTGAAGCGTAGCCAGGTTCGGCTGCCCGGCGCGGGTCAGGATCGCGTCCGCCAGCGCGCGGGATACGTGCACCATCGGGAGTGCATACGGCTGTCGCGTCCGGAACGAGTCGTAAGCGAAGAGCCGGTCGTCGGTGTCGCGGTCGGGCGGATTGACGATCAGCAGGGCCCGTGCCCCCAGCCGGTGCGCATTGTCGGCCTTGCGCCAGAACAGCGCGTGCGGCGAAGGTGTGCTTCCGCCGAAGTCTGCGGCCGGGTCATCGGCCTTGGGCTCGTAGCGGAAAATGAGCAGGACCTTGTCCGTCAGCGGGAACTCTCCGTAGTCGTCCCAGTCGTGGTCGGCGGCCTGGATGCCGTAGCCGGCGAAAGCGAGCGGGCCGGTGATGTCGCCGGGGGCGCTGAAGGGCAGCGGGGTCCAGTCGCGCTCCGGCGCCCAGGACTCCGCCAGTCCGACCACCTCCAGGTGCGCCGCCGCGGCGTTCAGTCGATGGCCCGCGACGACTTCAAAGAGCTGGTACCACGATTCGTCCGGTCCGGCCGGCCGAAGACCGGCATTCTTGAATTCCCGGGCGATGTAGTCCGCGGCCTGCTCGGCGCCCGCCGTGCCGGTGGCGCGGCCGGCCAGCGCATCACTGGCCAGGAACTTCACGTGGTCGAGGAACGCGTCCGCGCTGAACGGGGCCGGCGCGTCGCGCGCCGGAGCGGACGCGGCGCACGCGGCGACGATGACGAGCGTGAGCAGGACTACCGGACGATTTCGATCGCGCATCCTGGACCCCATGAGCCAGAGCATGTGCAGCGAGTGTAGTCGAGCAGCGCGGGGGGAAGAAAGGGCCGCTGCCTACGCGCCGTCGCCTTCCGCCGGCTGCTCCGCCAGCCGCAGGAGCAGTTCGGTGCACGCGATCAGGTCGAGCTGGTTGTGACGGAGGACCGGGCGCAGGGGGGCAGCGTTGCCAGTGCGGCGAAAATGGTGGAACAGGTCGGGGATGTCGCTGCCCGGCACATCCCCCGTGCGCCGCCAGTTGAGCACGTGCTGTTCCAGCGTGCGCAGGCGACAGTCGGGTACGCGGCCGCGCCAGCGCCGGCGGGCGAGGTGGAGCAGGTCGAGATGGCGGGCGGGCGGCGCCAGTTCCACGCGGTGCAGCACCGCGCGATCACGCAGGAAGGGGCCATCGAAACTCTTTCCATTGAACGTGATCCACGTATTCCGGCGGGATGCGAGTTCCGCCAGGGCACGGAGCACGGCGAGCTCTTCAGGATAATCACGGGCAAGCCATTGCACTGTCTGGAGTGGGCGGCTGTCGAGGCAGACGAAGCCGACCAGGAAAACCTCGGTCCCGGCGAAGCCACCCGTCTCGATATCGATCACCAAAGTGCCGGCCGGGTCAAGCGGTGTCGTCCCGTCGGGTGACGCGCATGGAGCGGGGGGAGTGCTTTCGAAGCGCTGTGTCGATGCGGGCAGCGTCCATCCCTGGTCCCCGCAGGCGCTGCCGAAGCACGTGGCGACCTCCCAGCAGGTCAGTTCGCCGCATTGGCGCACACGGCCGCCGAGGGCATCCGAGAGGCTGGCGCGCATCGGGACGGGCGCGCACGGCGCGGACGGCACATGCTTGGCGCGGGCTGCGAGTTCGTCGAGCCGATGGCGCAGGCTGTCCATGCCGACATGCTACCACGGCGGCAGCACGCGTCGCCGTGGCGGGACAGCAGGGCCGCCTAAAAAGAGACGAACCACCCGGCGGCCGCCGGATGGTTCGTCGATTTTCCAACTCGAGCGGATGCCTGAATCAGCGCCGACGCAGGGCGGCTAGTCCAAGCAGCAGCAGACCGATGGTCGCGGGCTCCGGGATGATCTTGAAGTTGTCCCAGGCCATGACGTTGCCCACCGAGCCGCCGGAGAAGAACCGGAA
>CAZVRR010000068.1:0-8242 GCA_964629745.1 uncultured Planctomycetales bacterium
TCCGCATGTCCGGTGGTGTGGGAGGCAGGGGCCGCAAGGCCCCCGCCTACCCGATCCCCCGCTGGCGGCAAAGAAAGACGCCGCACGAGGCACTGCTGCCTCGTGCGGCGCGGGTCTGAAATTTCAGGTTCGACTAGTTACAGGGCGGGTTGTTCAGCGTGTAGTTGTCGAACGGCCAGCCCTTGTAGGTCTTGAAGTTCTGGACGGCATCCGGATTGAGCATGCTGCAGGAGCCGTCATTCCAGACGTACGTCGCCTTCGCCGCCCCCGGCGACGGGTAGCAGTCCGTCTGCCACGTGCGCCCGCGACGCAGGAAGTAGTGCCACTCAAAGTCCTGGGTCACACCCATGTTCTCGAGGTCTTCGGGATCCCAGGAATCCAGCTTCTCGACCTTGGTGTTTCGCGCGGACCCGTCGCAGTACACGACATCGTCCGCCATGACCTTCTTGTGCCAGCCGGGGAACAGCAGCGTTTCCGGGTCGACGGTCGAGGCGGGGTTCTGGCGGCTCCACCAGTAGAACAGCGCCTCGCAATACATCGGCACGCGGGCCGGGAACGAGATCGAAGAGCTCGAGTGTCCCTCCGCTCCGACGGACAGCGCGGCCGCCTCCGTCGTTTCACCCGACAGCGACACGAGACCGCACGTATTGATGCGGAAGCTGTTGCCCAAAAAGTCGTACAGCGGAACGCCGGCACACTGCGGCGGCGCGTCCCAGTCATCCTGCGACTCCGAATACGTCGAGGGATCCCAATCCGGGTAGCCCGTATCGGCCGGGCAACGGAAGAGCGGCATCTTGTCCGATTCCGAGTCGTCGATTTCGCCGTAGACGTAGCGGTTCAGCGGACGCGTGGGCGCACCCCATGTGTAGTCGTCCATCAGAATCTCGACGTAGCCGTTTTCCGTGGGCATGTGCACCTGCGCCGTTCGGCCGCCGTAGGAGAACGGCAGGGCCGTACGCCAGCCCCAACGCATGCCGCCGAATCCGATGCCGTGGTCCATGTAGTAGTTGAACTTGTGACCTGGGATCAGCAGCTCGCGGGGATCATCCACCGCGTACGACTGGGAGGCTTGTCCCACCGACTTCATGTTCGCCAAACACACGGCGCGTTTGCCCTGCTCGCGTGCGCCTTGCAGGCTCGGCAGCAGGATCGAGATGAGCAGCGCGATGATCGCCACGACCACCAGCAGCTCGATCAGCGTGAACGCTCGTTTTGCGGGAGCTCTGGCCATGATCTTCTCCTTGTCCAAATCATTCCTCGTCACGAGGAGCCCACTTCATCCGCCGGCACGGCCCCCCAACGGGCCGTCTGCTCCTCGAACACAATCTCTCAATGGTGTAAGCGGAAAGGGAACACCTGACTCACGCGCACGGCGCGAGATTCGATGAATATCCTCGCGCCGGGGCGGATGCGCTTAAGCCGCAGATGGACAAGCGGTTACGCGAGATTCGGGCCGTCGAGCACCTTGTCCGGAACGCTCGATCCGGGTACGCTGGTGGACGGAAAGCGCCGCCGACGGGCGATGAAGATGCCTCCAACCGACGAAAACAGCATGCTGGACAAGGCCGTCGCGGGTGATGCGACTGCGCTAAGCCTGCTCCTCGAACAGGTTGGCCCGGAGCTTCGCCGCCGGTTGGCCCCGGAAATCCCCCCGCGCTGGCGCTCCATTCTTTCTGTCGATGACGTGATGCAGGAGACGTACATCGACGCCTTCCTGGACATCCATTACTTCCATCCACGCGGCTCGGGTTCGTTCCTGGCCTGGCTGACCGTGTTGGCGAAGCGAAACCTGGTCGACGCACTGCGAATGCTCGAGGCGGAGAAACGCGGCAGCCGCCGGATGGTCGGCCGGCGTCGCGAGCAGCGGCTCACCGCACTTTATGATGAGCTGGGTTGGACACATAGCACGCCCAGCCACCACGCGGCGCGACAGGAAGCACGCGACTGCCTCTCGCGCGCGATCAGCCAGTTGCCGGCGACGTACCGCCGCGTCGTGGAAATGTACGACCTCCAGGGCCGGACCGCCGCGGAGGTGGCCACCTCGCTGAGCCGCACTGTTGGAGCGGTGTTCATGCTGCGGAGCCGCGCCCACCGGATTCTCTGCGCAAACCTCGGGACTGCTTCACTTTATATGAGCGACACGGCTTGATCGTCCGAGAGCGCTTCCAGGCAATTTGGCATCGTGTCGCGCGCGGACCGCGCCACACCGTGCCGCCACCCGCGCCGCCGCACTCCCCCGGTGCCGAGCTCCAGAGCGAGCGCAGCCTGATAATCCAGGCGCGCCAGGCCGCCGGCGAACTATCCCAGCTCCAGCAACTGCCCGATCTCCCCGTGGATTCGATCCCGGGTTACACGCTGATCCGCGAGATCGGTCGCGGGGGCATGGGTGTGATCTACGAAGCCCAGCAGAAGGAGCCGCCGCGCCCCGTCGCCTTGAAGATCATGCGCGGCCGGTCACGCAACCAGCGCCGTCTGCGCCTGTTTCGGCAGGAAATGGAGACACTCGCGCGGCTCAGCTCGCCGGGAATCGCCGCCATCTACGGGGCCGGCTCCACCGAGGACGGGCGTCACTTTTTCGCAATGGAGCTGGTTCGCGGAGTCTCGCTGAACCAGTACGCACGGTTGAAGCAGCTCTCCACCCGCGAACAACTCCAGCTCTTCCGGCGCGTCTGCGAGGCGGTGCACTATGCGCACCAGCGCGGCGTGATTCACCGCGACTTGAAACCATCCAACATCATCGTGGACGCGGAGGGCAACCCGAAGATCCTCGATTTCGGCCTGGCGCGGATCACCGACGCCGAGGAATCCACGCAGGACGCCATCGACGCCGGCAAGATCATGGGGACCCTTCCCTACATGAGCCCGGAGCAGGCCCAGGGCCGGCACGATGAGGTCGATGTGCGGTCCGACATCTACTCGCTGGGCATCATCCTGTACGAGCTGCTGACCGAACGGCTGCCCTACGACATGCAACTGTTGACGCAGGCGGACGCGCGCCGCGCGATCGGCACCGCGTCGCCGGTTCCGCCGTCCGACCTCCGGCGGGAGGTGCGCGGGGACGTCGAGCTCATCGTCCTGAAGGCCCTGGAGAAGGACCCGGACCGGCGCTATCCCAGCGCGATCGCGTTCGCCGAGGATATCCGCCGCTACCTGGGCAACGAACCGATCCTGGCTCGTCCGAGCAGCGCCGCGTACGAGTTCCGCAAGTTTCTGGCCCGCCACAAGGCGCTGCCGATCTACGCGACGGCCGCGGCCGGCCTGCTGATCAGCTTTGTCGCGTGGTGGAATCGCGAGAACGCACTGGAGCTCGAGCGCCAGATGTATGACGCACAGCGTCAGCGGAGCGTCGCGGAGTGGCAGGCCAAGGAGCGCGCCCGGCAGAAGCAGGAACTTCAGGCGCTGCGCGCCGAGGTCGCCGACTCGCTCGAGCGGCTTGCCGCACAATTGCTGGCGACCAGCGACTTCGAAGCGGCGGCCCTGCTGCTGCGCGAATGCCTCAGCGTGCGCCGGGCCAGCGGCGGCGAGCCGGCGCAGCAGGCGTGGAGTGAAATCCTGCTGGGCCGCGCGCTGACCGCGACGGGCGAATTCGACGAGGCGGAGCGACTGCTGCTGCGGGGCTATGCGGCGTTACCGTCAGCCGCGCCGGACGACCGCCGGTCGCAGGCACGCGAGTACATCGTCGCGTTGTACGAGCGCTGGGGGAGATTGGAATTGGCGTCGGCGTGGCGGAGCCGCGCGGACTCCGATCCATCCGAGGAACCCTGAGCCGCGCGGCGCGGCGCTGCAACCCGGCTCTTTACCCCGCGACCGGGAGCGTGCCATCGCTTGGCTCGGTCATGCCCCGCGGATCGAGCAACTGATCCAGTTGCGCATCGTCGAGCACCTTTCTTTCGCGCGCCACCTGCCGCACCGTCTTGCCGGTCTCGTGCGCCTCTTTCGCGATTGCGGCCGCCGCATCGTAGCCGATGACGGGCGCCAGGCTCGTGCACATCGCGAGCGACTGCTCGACCAGCTCTTCGCAGCGCTTGCGGTCGGCCCGCAGTCCCGTGATGCACTTGTCGACGAAGACATTGCACACGCTGCCCAGCAGGCGGATCGACTCGAGCAGGTTGTACGCCATGACCGGCATCCCGACGTGCAGGTCGAGGTTGCCCAGCACGGCGGCAGAATGGCAGACCGCGGCCTCCGCGCCGACGACCTGGGCGCACACCTGGAGCACGGCTTCGGGGATGACCGGGTTCACCTTGCCCGGCATGATCGAGCTGCCCGGCTGGGTGGCGGGGAGGATCAGTTCCCCGATGCCGCAGCGCGGCCCGCTGCCCAGCAGACGGATATCGTTGGCGATCTTGGTCAGGCTGAGCGCGACCGTCTTCAACACGCCCGCCGTGGCGACGACGGCGTCCTTGCTGTGCTGCGCCTCGAAATGGTTCTGCGCCTCGTGGAAACTCTCGCGCGTCTCGTGGTTGAGGATCTCGCAGACGCGCCGCGCGAACTCCGGGTGCGTGTTGATACCGGTGCCGACCGCGGTGCCGCCGATGGGCAGCTCGCGCAGCACGACGATCTTCTGCATGATGCGCCGGTCCGCGTGTGCGACCTGGCTTGCATAACCGCTGAACTCCTGGCCCAGGCGGATCGGCGTGGCGTCCATCAGGTGCGTGCGGCCGATCTTCACGATGTCGTGGAACTCCTCGGCCTTGGTTTTCAGGGCGGTGCACAGCCGATGGAGCGCGGGCATCAGGTCGCCCTTCAGGGCTTCGACCGCCGCCACGTGGATGACGGTGGGGATCACGTCGTTGGACGACTGCCCCATGTTGACGTGGTCGTTGGGGTGGATACGCGGTCCGTCCTTCGCGGCCGCGCCGCCGGACGCTGCCCCACGGGCGAGTTCAGTCGCCCGGTGGGCGATGACCTCGTTCGCGTTCATGTTCGAGCTGGTGCCTGAACCGGTCTGGAACACGTCCAGGACGAAGTGCTCGTCGAGCCGCCCGTCCATGACCTCGCGCGCCGCGATCTTGATCGGCCCGGCGAGTTGCGGGTCGAGCTTGCCGAGCAACTCGTTCGCCATGGCGGCGGCATACTTCACCAGGCCCAGGGCCCGAATGAAACGCCGCCCGAAACGGTAGCCGCTGATCGGGAAGTTGAGCACCGCGCGCTGCGTCGACGCGCCGTAATACGCGCCCGCAGGAACTTCCATCTCGCCCATGGAATCGCGTTCCATCCGCATAGAAGACATAAAACACCCGATTATTTATGTAGCCTCGAACACCCGAACAGCGGGCACTCTACTTCGAACCGCCAACGCAGGGAAGCCGAGCACCGGGGTTTCTCGGGCCCGCCACCCGCACGGCCTGTGCGTGGTTCCGCCAGCGGATTTTCCGGTCTGGACCTTGACTTGCTTAAGAGTTTGTCTGACAATGCCGACGTTTGGTATATCAAACAAGTGGTGCGCGGGCTTCCGTGCACCGCCCTTGCCACGACGGAGTACGTGAATGTCGCTTGCCGGGGTGCCGCTTAACAGAACCGTCAGGGTCACGGGGGTTCAGGCGCGCTCGCCGCTGGGCTATCGCCTCATGGAAATGGGGCTCATCGAGGGGGCCGAAGTCCAAGTGCTGCGCCGGGCACCGCTGGGCGATCCGCTTCACGTGCGCCTCGGGGACTACGAGCTCTCATTGCGCGCCACCGAGGCGGAACTCGTCGAGGTTGCGCACGCGTAACCGGTGAGAATGGGCGGCCACACTTGTGACGGGGAGTCGCACCGCACCCCACAGCCGGCTGTCGAGCGTCCCCTCGTCGTGGCACTCGTGGGGAACCCCAACACCGGGAAGACCACTCTCTTCAATGCCCTGACAGGATTTCGCCGCCGGGTCGGCAACTACCCCGGCGTCACGATGGACCTTGCCCGCGGCGCGGTGCGCCGATCCGACTGCCAGATCGAACTCGTCGACCTGCCCGGTACCTACAGCCTGACCCCGGTGTCGCCGGACGAGGCCGTCGTTGCCAACGTGCTGAGTCGTCCGCCCGGTGCGCCGGGCGCTCCCGATGCGATCCTCGCGATCGTCGACGCCTCCAACCTCCAGCGCAACTTGTACCTGGTGACCCAGCTACTCGAGCTCGGTCGCCCGGTGATCATTGCACTGAACATGGTCGACGTCGCGCGCAGCCGCGGCATCGAGGTCGACACCGTCAGGCTCAGCGAGCGGCTCGGCGTACCCGTCATCCCGGTGACCGCCACGTTGCCGGAGTCGTTGGAGCCGCTGCGCAGTGCGCTCCCGTGCGGCCGCCTCGCGCCGCGCACGCAGCCGTCACCGCCGATTCATGAATGTGCCGCCGCGAGTGACCCGGCGGCGATCATTCGCGCCCGCTATGACTGGATCCGGCGCGTCCTGGACGGCACGGTGCGCCGCCCGAGCCGCCCGGTGGCCACGTGGACGGCGCGCGTCGATCGCGTGCTCACGCACAAGCTCGGCGGCGCGGTGTTCCTGCTCGCGGTGCTGTACGTCATTTTTCAGACAATCTTCTACTGGTCCGGGCCGCTGATGGAAGGCATCGAGTGGCTCTTCGCGCTGGCCGGCGCGGGCGTGACCGCCCTCGTGCCGGCGGGGTTCGTGCAGAGCCTGCTGGTGGACGGCCTGATTGGGGGCGTCGGCGGGGTCGTGACGTTCCTGCCGCAGATCATGCTGCTGTTCACGTTCATCGCGATCCTGGAGGACTGCGGCTACATGGCGCGGGCCGCTTTCATGATGGACCGGCTCATGCGCATGCTCGGCCTGAGCGGGCGCGGGTTCATCCCGCTGCTGTCGGGGTTCGCATGTGCGGTGCCGGCGATTATGGGAGCGCGGGCCATCGCCGAGCGGCGCGAGCGTTTCGTCACGATCCTGCTGATTCCGTTCATGAGCTGTTCGGCACGCCTGCCGATCTACCTCGTCCTGATCGCCGCGCTCGTGCCGGACATCCGGTTCGTCGGTGGGGTCGTGCGGGTGCAGGCACTGACCATGCTCGCCATGTACCTGGTGGGCATCGCGACGGCGATTCCGGTCGCCTGGCTGCTGCGCAAGACGGCGTTCGCGGGCGCCAGCACGGGATTCGTCCTGGAATTGCCCGCCTACAAGCTGCCCCGCTGGCGGACGGTGTGGCAGCGCGTCTCGTTTTCCGCGCGGGACTTCCTGGTGCGCGCGGGAACGATCATCCTCCTCGTCAACCTCGTGGTCTGGGCGCTCGCCTACTTCCCCCGCAGCCCGGCTACCCGGCAGCGCGTCGAGGCCCAGGCCGCGCGCGACAGCTGGACCGCTCCGCAGGTCGAGGCCCAGTTGGCGCACGCCTACCTGCATGACAGCTACCTGGGCCGAATGGGTCATGGGATCGAGCCGGTCCTGCGGCCGCTGGGGTGGGACTGGCGCATCGGCGTCTCGGTGCTCGCATCCTTCCCCGCACGCGAGGTCGTGATCGCCACGCTGGGCACGCTGTTCAATCTCGGCGAGCGAGACGGCGAGTCGGCCGACCAGTTGCGCACCGCCATTCAGACCGCGACCTGGACCGACACCTCGCGCAAGCTCTTTACGCTGCCGGTCGGTCTTTCGCTGATGGTTTTCTTTGCCCTTTGCGCCCAGTGCTCGAGCACTCTGGTCACCATGGGACGCGAGATGGGATCGGTGTTCTGGCCGATCCTTTCATTCTGCGGCATGACCACGCTGGCCTACCTGGCGGCGTGGGGTACATCGGCGGCGACCGCCGCCATCCTGGCAGCAATGAGCGGCTGAGTTCCGCGCCGTCTCCCGCGCGCGGCTCAGCGCCGGCTGGCGATGGCCTCGCTCAAGCGCCGCACCACCTGGGGCACCACCCGCGACTGGGCCAGCGCCTCGCCCGTCTCGAGCAGTTCGGCGTGGGCGGCGGCGAGGTCCGCGGGCGGTGCGTTGCGGAAATCCCGCCGCAGCGTGAGGTAGACGCTGAGCAACTGCGGCTCGTAGTTGCCCGAGCGCAGCTCGAACATGGAGGTGCGGCCGCGGATGTCGAGATACGCCTGCGTGCTGCAATCCTCCGTCAGCGCAAACCCGATCGACGGCTGGCAATCGATGACGCGCCGGCCCTCGCCGTGCAGCGCGGCGGCCAGCGGGTTCTCCGCCAGCAGCGCTTCGGCCACGAGCTCGTCGTGGTTGCCGGTGTACTCCAGGTCGAACCCGTAGACCACCTCGAGGCTCTGGTAGTCGAGTTCGCTCAGGCTCAGGTGCGCCGGGGCTTGCGAGAA
>CAZVRR010000068.1:8342-11355 GCA_964629745.1 uncultured Planctomycetales bacterium
TCGAGCTTGAGAAAGAGGCGAGTCGCGACGTAGAACTCATCGCACATCGCTTCCAGGAACCACATTCCGGCGACCTCCGTGCATCCCTGCCCGTGTCCCGTATTGTCTCTCGATCATATTCCGGGGGACAGCGAAGTTTTACACAGGGGGTGTCGCAAGTTGCATCGGCGGCAGCCCGGGCCACTCACGCGGACGGATCGTAAGGTCCATATAACAACGTAACTTGCATCGCCTCTGCGCGCTGTCGCGCGTCTCCGTGCGCGATCCCGGTACGTTTCGGGATCAGCAGCGGGGTGCGGCCGACGGCGGATAACCAGCGGCCTTGATCGCCGGACGGGGCCGCCCGTGCCGCTCGTGCCAGCGGGCGGTATGATCCGGCCCATGCCGAAGAACAGCCGGCGCGCAGCCCAGGATCCGAATGCGTCGCGCATGACGCTCGGGGAGCATCTCGAGGAGCTGCGGTGGTCACTTTTCCGAAGCCTGCTGGCGCTGCTGGTCGCGTGCGTCGTCTGCATCTGGCCGGCCAAGTACCTGCTCGAGATCCTGGTACGGCCGCTGGTGCTGGCGTTGCGTGCGAACGGGCAGCCGAACACGTTGCTGGCGACCAACCCGGTCGAGAGCATCGTCGTTTACATCAAGGTCGTCCTGGTCTTCGCGCTGATCCTGGCGGCGCCCTACATCCTGCGGCAGCTCTGGATGTTCGTGGCGGCGGGGCTGTATCCGCGCGAGCGGCAGTGGGTCCAGCGGCTGACGCTGCCGAGCGTGCTGCTGTTCATCGCGGGCGTCGTCTTCATGTACGCCTTTGCGCTGCTGGTGAGCCTGAATTTCCTGGTGGGGTTCAGCAGCTGGCTGCCGTTGCCGCAGGCGCAGCCCACGGCTTTCGAACGGACGCTGTTGCGGCTGCCCGATCCCGCGGCGCCGACGTCCCAGCCGTCGACCGTGGCCTGGCCGACGGTGCCGGTGGTGTCCAGCGATCCCGCCGAGGCGCCGCCGGGCGCGGTGTGGCTGAACCTGCCCGAGCAGCGGCTGAAGGTGCGGCACGAGAATGACACCTACTCGTACCAGCTCCAGCGCGATGACAAGCGCGGGATGGTGACGGCGCACTTCAAGATCGGCGAGTATTTGAATTTCGTGCTCGTGCTGACCATCGCGTTCGGGCTGGCGTTTCAGTTGCCGATGGTGGTGATCTTCCTCTCGCGGGCGGGGATCGTGCCGGTCGCGACGTTCCGGAAATATCGCAAGGCGGCGATCCTGGCGATCGTGTTTATCGCCGGCACGCTGGCGCCGCCCGATCTGCTCAGTCACATCCTGCTGTCGGGTCCGATGATCGCGCTGTTTGAGATCGGGCTGCTGGTCGCGGGCCGGCAGGAAAAGCAGCGCGCGCAGGCCGAGGCCGAGGCGGCGGAGGGTGGCGGGCTTGACGAAGGTGGGGGCCGCGAATAAATTTGCTCATTCGCGGCCGGCCCGATCGGCCCGGCCGGTCGGCACCGGTCAGGTAGCTCAGTTGGTAGAGCAACGGACTGAAAATCCGTGTGTCGGCGGTTCAAGTCCGCCCCTGACCACTGGAAAACCTGGAGGATGAAGTCCCAAGCGGGGCCGTAGCTCAGTTGGGAGAGCGCTTGCATGGCATGCAAGAGGTCGTGAGTTCGAATCTCATCGGCTCCATTCGCAAGCTTCGGTAAATCATGATCTTATGTCAGAACAGAAGAGGGTGAAGTCATCCATATTGGGTGGTTTGGGGGCTTAAGCGGGGGTTTTCGGCCGCGGGGAACACTTGACGGACTGTCCGACTCCGCTACGGTAGTGCCCGCAGAGGGCGAAACATGAGACGACGCAAGCCGTACTTCGAAGACGGACGGTGGCGGTTTCAGTTTCACGGCCGGCGGTACGGGTTCCCCGCCGAATCTCAGGCCGTTGCGGCCCTGGAGCAACTCGAGGCCGCGGAACGTCCGCAAGAGGCGCCTCGGGGTATCGCCGGCTTGATCGCGTCGTACACGGCCAGATGCCGCGGCGCACACGCGACGAGCCAACTCCTGCGGTTCAACGAGTTTGCCGGCCACCACCCGCTGTCTGCGGTCTCAACGCGAATTCTGGACGACTATCACGAGCACCTTCGCACACAGATCGCGTTGCGCCGGACTTGGAACAAGCGGCGGCAGTTGTGGGAGATCAAGCCGACGGGTGAGCCGCTCAGCGCAGAGACAGTTCGCAAGCACGTGGCGTATGCCGCGGCGGCGCTGCATTGGGGTTACGACCGCGGATGGGTGCTCGGCGCTGACGGTCGGCCGCTGAAGATCCCAATCCCAAAGCTGGACGTGTCACCGCTCAGGCCGAAGCCGATCGACCGCGACGAACTCGGCGATCTCGCCGGCGAACTGATCGGCGCCCGATGCAAGCGGGCGGCTGCGATCTGTAGGTTCATCCTGGAGTCGGGATGCCGGCCAGGTGAGGCGCGGAAGCTGGAATGGTCCGAGGTCGACGTCGCGCGGCGCGTTGTCGTTTTGCCGGAGAACAAGACGGCACGGCGCCGCGCCGACGGAAAGCCGCGCATCTTCGGGCTAAGCGCCGAGGCCCTGGAGATCCTCCGGAATCAGCCGCGCGTGAATCGGTGGGTGTTCCTGTCGAGGCTGGGAAAGCCGTACAGCGAGAAGGGGCTCGGAGCGATTCTCCGGCGAAAGGGGTTCGGCATCTATCGGCTGCGCCACACGTGGGCCCAGGCTGCGGCAGACGCAGGCATCGCGAAAGAAGTCATCCTCGATCAGATGGGGCACGCGACTTCGCGGATGGTTGATCATTACTGCGACGTCGCCCGCGCGCACCGTCAGCGCGCAGCCGAGAGCGTAGGAGGGCTGTCACGCGCCGTGCTTCCTCCAGCAACTCCGAAGGCTGAACCGGGGCTGGACCGCCGGCGCCGTGCTTCCGCTCGTACTCGTAAATCGTCTCAGGCAAAAAGCGGTACGGCGGGCATCGGCCGGTCCCGTCAACGCCGCGCAGGCGCATAGCCCGGAGCCTA
>CAZVRR010000068.1:11365-15549 GCA_964629745.1 uncultured Planctomycetales bacterium
ACGAACTCCGGCCCGACCTCCCAACGTGCTGCAACCTGCGCGGTCGTCATGAACATCGCGAGAAGCCTGGCTTGGCGAACCATTCAATCTTGCTGCCCTGCGCCATCGACAACCTCACTGCCGCCGCACGCGCGTCTAACACGCCCACAACGCCGTCATCAGCAGACAGGCCAAAATCGCCAGCCACATGAGCTGCGCCTGCCGGTCCGCGAGCTCCCTCACCCGCCGACACGTGTTCATGGGAACGGCCACGGGCCGGGCCCGTACTCGGCTCCGAGCAGGACGTATGTGTACATGCTCAGGAACCAGTGGATCAGGTCGGTGGCCCCATTGGTGATCACGTTGATGATGTCACCCATGGCACGACTCCTCTCGCCGGGGTTCGCGTGCTCGCTCGCGCGCCCGGCCTGAATCTCAGGGGTGCCGCGATCGCGGCTCGCGCCTCCGGAGCAGCCGCTGGCGGTTCTCCCAGGCGCGCCGGCAGAGCTTTTCGCGCCAGGCGGGCGCGAACAACCAAAGCTCCGCCAAAGCGATGCTCAGCACTTCCTTGATCTGTGCGACGGGCAGATTCACCCGGCCGCCTTCGGTCTCGCTCACCTTCACGGCGAGTTGATGCAGGTCCACGACTACGCTCCTCTCGGTTGGCACTTCGCACGCTGCGCCGGCACTGGCGACTGAATCGCCGGTCGATACTCCGTCTTCAGCCCGTGCGTCTGTCGCAGAATCTTGGCTGCCAGCAGCCCGGTGCACTCGGCGCATTCCTGCGTGGAGAGATTGACGTTGCGCGGCACGCGGATCGGGGCCTCGCAGACGCAGCAGTACGCTCGGACGTACTTGGAGCCGGGGATTCGTTTGCCAGGCCAGCCGTACTGCTCATAGCGCTTGTCCATTGCGCCCTCCCATCGGCCGAGTCGACTTCAACACGGTGTCCCGCGTCGCCCGGTACCTGCCACCTCGATGTTCGACCATGCCGAGCTTCTCGAGTTCCGTGAGAGCTTGCGTTACGCCGCTTTGCGTGAGTTCGGTAAGCGTGTCGATATCCGCGTCGCCGTCGCACAGCACGATGCACCAGTAGACTTGTTGGCAAAGGTCGGACAGGCGACCCAGTCTCCGCTCCCGTGAACTCGTCCCGGGATACACCCGCCGGCGGGGCGCCGGTCGCGCTCCTTCGATAACTACCCTGTCCGGAACGCGGCTCATTCCGTGATCTCCGTTGCCACAAGCGCGTTGCTGTCGGGCTTCCACCGCTTGATCAGTACGCGCCGCACAAGCCAGCGCCGTCCGTCGCGTCCACCCTGATACCAGCCGTGGACCTCGAGGCGGCGCTGACGACACCAATCCAAGGCGTATTCGCAAACGAGGAGCTTTTCGACGTGATCCGCCAGGTGCTTCAAACTCGTTACCTGCACGCCAACGAGCTCACCCGTCCCGCGCTGTTGCGCCAGGATGTCGATCATGTGAAAGAGGTCGATGCGCTGCTTCGTCCGCGGAATGAACCGCTCGGACGGCCAGGGATCCCAATTGCGCTTGCGATACCAGCGCATCGACTTCTCGGCGTACCGCGGGGGCCGCTTCCGTGTCCTGCTTGGCTGGCGTGGGCTTGGGGCCGTCACGTTGCGTCTCCGCAGGTATCGGCCGGGGTCGCTTTGCGAGCCGACTGCGCCTTGAATAGCTGTCGGACGGCTCGCCCAAGCTCCAGGTCTTCGATTACTCCATCTAGCAATTCGACCCCCACCATCGCGGCGGACGCCATGTTCGTGTGCGGGCAGAAGAGTTCGTACGTCGTGTACCGGGTTCCGCAGGAGAGGCAGCGGCGCCGCCGCCGGATGCACGCCTGCCCGAGCGCCCGGTGGCCGGAGCGCTCGCGCGTCACTGGCCGCGAGTCGATGACCTTCAGACGCCCGGTTCCGCAGGCCGGGCACTTGAAGTCCGAACAGCGAGTATCAACCACCGTCGCCATCAGCCACGCCAGATGCGTCATCGTCGCCGTTCGGCGATTTGACCTTCTTGACCTTGACCTTGTCCTCGCCCCGTGCGATGTAGATCAGCACGCCGTCGGCCTGGAACCGCTCCAGGCTCTCTTCCCGCATCGCGGTCAGGAGCGCGGCCTGTGCTTCCGCTTCGGGTTTCTGTGCTTCCATGCGTGCGTCGCGCGCTTCGCGATAGCGCTCCGCGAGCTCGAGCAGCTTTTTTTCCGCCGGATGCTGAACGTCGAGCAGCATCTCCTGTTTCGGTCGTCTCGGCCGTTTGTGCGATGTCTTCTTTGTGGACTTCGCCATCGACAATCCTCGCGCGTTACTCGCTCTCGGCCTGCTCGCCGGCCTGCTGCGACTTCAGTCGGTTGCAACATTCGAAGAACGCCAGGGCTACCCAGTGATAGACCAATGCTGCATGCGCCGGATCCTGCACGACCTTGCGCAGCTCGTTGGCGGCACACTTGGGGCAGTGCGCCATGTGCATGTAGTCCCTGGCAGACTTGATCAGTTGTGCGGAGTCGGCGCCGCGGACGTGATCAACGCACTCTGACCACATCTGATCGCTCTGCGCGACGAGCAGGGCCCACATTCGATCGGCTGTCTGCATCGGCGTCACCCCTGTGGTTTCGGGTCGGCGGATTCCTGTTCGTGCGCTCTCAGTAGCGCCGTCGCGAGGCCCAGCGCGGCCATGAAGAAGACGACGCCAAGAAAGCCGTGCTGATGGTCCCGGATGGCCAACCGCGCCAGTCGCTCGGCGAATGCCGGTTCGCGGCCGGCCGTCGCAAACGTGGTCAGATCACGGTACGCCTTGTCGATCCCCAGCTCCTTCGTCAACTCAATCGTGTCGGCGAACTGCTGGTCATAGACCGAGGTCAACTTCGCGAGCTGTTCTGCCGTCAGTAGCATCAGAACGGCGCCCCTTCCCGCGGGTCCGCGTGCTCGAGGATGATGCCGCGGCCCCGCGCCTCGCTTTCGAGCGTTTCGAGCCAGCGCTGCCGCGCGTTGTTCGTCGCCCCGCCCAGGACGCGCAGGTTGCGGACCATGAAGTGCGCGTCCTCGATCATCCGCCGCGCGGCGTCAGCGCTCGTCGCCATGCGCGCGACGCGATCGCGCAACGCCAGGGCCTCGGCCCCGGGAAGTTCGTGCTCCGCCGCAGAAGCCAGCTCTGCCTTCAGGCGCGCCGGCCGGTAGACGTAGAACCAAAAGTCCAGGTACTTCAGCCGCGCCCACACCCAGTTGCGCAGGTCGTTCGCGACCTCGTCGCCCTCCACATCGAGCCGCTGCAGCTCAGCCATCCAATCCGCGTAGTTGCTGCGATGTGTGTTGAGCCAGGCTCGCTCGGAGTCGGCGCCGTCCCCCTTGCGAACGCCCCTGGCGCCTTTGAACTTCAGCAGCGCCCGGATCTCGCTCCAGGAGGGGCCGGCGGCGTCGAGATTGCTTTCGCGCCACTGGTCGATCGCGTCGAGCAGCGTGTCCAATCCCCAGCGCCTGAATGACCGCAGAATCGCGACGCAGTCCTGTTCGGTCGGCGCCCGCCGCTTCCAGTAGCCCGCCAGGTGCTTCGCGAGGCTCTGCGCTTCCGTGATGAGCTCGACGTGCGAGGCCGCGGTCATTTGATTTTCTCCAGGACCGGCGTCACCGTCGCGATCCGCTTGCGCGAGAGCTGGACCTGCGACGCGCGCAAGTCGGAGAGGATCGCCCGTCGGCCGTTCTCGAGCGCGGCCTGGCCGGTCGTGCCTGATCCGCAGAAGGGATCGAGCACGGTGCCGTCCGGCGGACACAGCGAGCGGAGAAACCACGCTGCCAGCGCAACGGGAAAGGGGGCCTCGTTCTCGTGTGCGAGGGGGTGGCCGAGCAGCCCGCCGCCGACGTTCAGCTTGATCCAGTTGCCGGGATTCGCGAGCACCGGCGCGCTGTAACGCTGAATTTCGTCCGACCGATCAGGCGTGGCCTTCGTGCGTGTCCGATGCGAGGGGCGCCACTTCTTGTCGCGCGTGCCGTCCGGTCGCCGAGCTCCGGCCAGCCCGCAATTCCCGCCCCACTGATTGCGGCGCGTACCGTCCGTCAGCCGGTGGGACATCTCACCGCCGGGCGCCCACTTCGGCGGGTGACCCATCGCCGTGTTGTCGGCCCAGGGCAGCCGGCCGCGGCGTTTGAAGCACCGGACGTACTCCCCATCGGCTCGGAAGCAATCGCGCCCGCCGCTGC
>CAZVRR010000069.1:0-8336 GCA_964629745.1 uncultured Planctomycetales bacterium
GTGCGGATCTGGCGAAGACCACGCACCGGCCCGCTCTACGGAACCGGTTCTCAACTGTGGCGCCGGTCTTCAATTGTGGCACCGGTCCTCTATTGTGGCACCGGTCCTTTGTTGTGGCACCGGTTTCTAAACCGGTGTCCGCAGCACCATTCTGTTGTGGCACCGGTTTCCAACCGGTGTCCGCAGCACTATTCAATTGTGGCACCGGTCCTCTGTTGTGGCACCAGCCATTTGTTGTGGCACCGGTTTCCAACCGGTGTTCGCAGCACTACTCAATTGTGGCACCAACCCTCTGTTGTGGCACCGATTTCCAACCGGTGTCCGCATCGCTTTTCAACTGTCGGCCCGGGGTGTGTGGCACGGTCCGCGCAGCGGGCCGTGGCGCCGCCCCTGCTGGACGGTCTCGCGCGACGGGTGCGCTTCGACTTGGCCCCGTCGTGGCAGGGAACACGCATAGTTTGTCGCGCGATGCCGTTTCGAAGCGGTGGCGCGATTGCACGCCGTCGACCAGTATGTTGCAGGAGCCCGGAACGGCCGATTGTGGCACTGCTTTGCAGAGGAGGCAGACACCGGTTGGAAATCGGTGCCACAGTTGACGGGGGAAACCCGTCCCACAGCTGAGCGATACAGACACCGACTGGAAGCCGGTGCCACATTTCAGCGGTGCATACACCAGTTCGAAACCGGTGGCACAGGTGCCAGGTTGGAAACCCGTGCCACAGCCGAGCGATGCAGACACCGGTTGGAAACCGATGCCACAGTCGAAGTCGGGTGCCACAGATGAGAACACGTGCACAGTTGAGAACGGGACCAGCAGTTGAAAATCGGGCCCGCCGCCAGATCGAGGCGCGGCCGCGCCGGGTGGGCGTGCCACCGGAGCGCACGGCGGTGCTCCTGAACCTGTACTACTGGCAATTATGCGTGACGATGCTGACGCGGGGGTGATGCGGCCAGCCGGATACGTGCAGCTCGCTCTCTCCGTCCAGGAGCTCCAGCAGCCGCCGGCCGATGAACTCCTCGCGCCAGCCGCGCAGCAGGGCGGGCGGCTCTTTCAACGTGCCGGCGCGGAAATCCAGGACCTCGCGCAGACGCTGGGTCGTGCACACCAGGTCGTGGCTGACGCGCTCCTCCTCGCACCTGGCACGCGTCACGGCCGAGAGGATGTCCAGCATGATCCGGCCCATCGGCGCTTCCTTGGGTTCCTTGAACGGGGTGGGCCAGTCGTTCTTCGGCGTCTCCGACACTTCCTCGATCAGCGTCAGGATCTCGCGGATCACGCGCGGATTGTGCGCCTGCGGAAAGCCGCGCAGCACTTCCAGGTCGGATGCCTTCCGCGGCCGCCGGCGGGCAATTTCCACGAGCACGTCGTCGCGCATCAGCGCCCGCAGCGGACGGTTCCGCATCTCCGCCCAGCGATCACGCCACTCGACCAGCCGCTCCAGCACGGCCAGCCCCAGCCCGTCCAGCCGCTTGGTCCCCTTCAACCGGAACAGCCGCTCGCGCACGGGCGGCTCATACATCTGCGCATCTTCGAAGCGGCGGAACTCCTCCGCGGCCCACGCCATGCGACCCGACTTCTCGAGCTCGGCCTTCAGGCGCCCGTGCACCTCGGGCAGGTGAATCACATCCTCGATCGCGTAGTGCAACTGCGCTTCCGTGAGTGGCCGCCGCAGCCAGTTCGTCAACGTCTGCGCCTTGCTGATGCGCTTGCCGAGCACCTCGCCCATCAGCCGCGTCAGGCTGAGCGGGTAGCCATACCCGAGCATTCCGGCCGCGATCTGCACGTCAAAGACGTTCTGCGGCGGCCGGCCGCTCGACCGCAGGCAGACTTCGAAGTCCTCCTTGCCCGCGTGGACGATCGTGGCGACGGCCGGGTCCGTCACGAGTTTCCAGAACGGCGACATGTCGATATTCGCCGTCGGATCGATCAGCACAACCTCCCCGTCCGCCGCCACCTGGACCAGGCAGAGCGCGGCCTCGTAGGTGTCGTCCCGAATGAATTCCGTATCGAACGCGAGTGACCCGCTGCGTTGCCAGCGCTCGCAGTGGTCGTCGAGCTCGGCCTGACGGGAAACCAGCTCCGGGGTGGTCATCCGGCGACCAATTCTCCAGGTGGAGGCGTTCGGAAGCACTCCCGCTTCCAGTCCACGCGCTCGGCGGGCGGACCCAAATAGGGCCGGCGCCCGCCGGAAGGACAAATTATAAGCGGGATGTCTCGACCGGCCAGCGGGGCCGGTTGGCAAATGCGGAGCATGCAGCGGTCCTGGCGGCGCGGGGGCCGAACTGCGGTTCGGGCGTCCGTGCCCCGAAACCGCGGTACCACGGGCATCCCTGCCCGCGGCCGGCCGCCGGCGCCGCGAGGGTTGCGGTGCCCTCCGTGGCACACGTGCGCGCAGGCTTGCGCCTGCTACGCGGTGTTATCGGCAGCCGACTGCGCGGGGCTGCACCGGGATCGCGGAAAAGCGGCCTGTTGCGCCGGTTTTGCGCGAATTCGGCTCGCGTGCCGTCAGGTGCGTACCAGGTGGAAGATTCGCCCGGTGATCGCGGGCCCGCCGGCGGGTTCCGGCCATTCGGCGGTCTCGGTCCGCACGGCCAGGCCGGCCTCCGCGGCGACGGCAGGGAACTCGTCCGCGGTCGAGCGGTTCCGGTCGCAGATCAGCGCGGCGCCATCGGCCGTCAGATGATTCCGACAGAACGTGGCCACCGGCTCCAGGTTGCGCCGCTCGTAGAGCACCTCGACGGCCAGGATGCGTTCGAATTGCAGGTCGGGATAGAAGCCGCGCCAGTCCAGCACGCGCAGTTGGGGGCTCGGCAGGCCGTTGCGCCGCGCATTTTCCCGCACGAACTCCAGTGCCTCGGGTTCGTAATCGGCCGCGGTCACCACGTAGCCAAGCCGCACCGCGACGAGCGAAATCAGGCCCAGGCCGCAGCCAAGGTCCAGCACGCGCGCGGGATTTCCGGGTTGGGCCGGCCCCCAGCGCTGGACCGCCTCGGCCAGGATCAGGCTGGCCGGCCAGAACTCGGCCCAGTAGGGCAGGTACTCGTCCTGTTCGAAGCGCTCGCGGGTCTGAGGATCGTCAAGCAGGGCGTCAAAGCTCGCCGGCCCGATCAACTCGATCTCGCGCGCGCCGATCACGAACCGCAACTGACGCAGCGGATAACCCAGGAACTGCCCGGCCGGCGACGACATGACATCCATACCCGCGCGCGATAGCATGCCCAGCACGACCCGAATCCGGCGGGCGGCGGAGGGCAAGGCGTCTTATTTTGCCCGGCCCGCTCTCGGACGTCCACGTGCTGCATGGTACTTCGTCCCGCGCGAACGGAATCCCCCCGTGCCTACCGGCTTCAGCCCTTCGTGCGGGCGCACGCCGAGCTGGTCGCGAGTTGGGCGGTCGACGAGCAGGAAGCCTTCTGGCTGGCGCCCAAAACTCCGGCGCCCCTGACCGCCGCGCTCGTCCGCGGCTGGGCCAGGCCGGGCGTCGAGCAGCTACAACTCGTCGCGGAGCCCGACCTGATGCCCGTGGCCTATGGCGAGCTGAACGTGCTGAACCGCGAGCGGGCCGAATACTGGCTGGGGCACCTGATTGTGGCGCCGGACCAGCGCGGCTGCGGCATCGGCAAAGCGCTCACGCGTGCGCTGCTCGACCGGGCGCGCCGCCACTACGCGGCCCGCAGCGTCAGCCTGGTCGTGTTCCCCGAGAACGCGGTGGCGCGGAGCTGTTATGCCGCCGTCGGCTTCCGGGCCGCGGGGTTTGAAACGCACGATCTGCGGCCGAGTCGGCGCGGGGTGCGCCTGTTGCGCATGTCGATCGAGTTCCTCGCCTGAGCGGGCCTGCCCCGCGATTCAGTGGGCCGGCAAAGCAGTCGATAAACCCCGCGGGTATGAGATGACCACGATGACGCTCGACCTGCACACGCTGACAGCCAACTGGACATTCGTTCCCGGCGAAATCTGCGCGCGCTCGATTCTGGGACGCGACGGGACCGAGCTGATCCAGCTGCGCGTGGACCTGGGCGTAATGCAGATGTTCCCGGACGGCCGGCCCGACGGGCAGCGGTACCGCGGCTTTCCGACGGTGCTGGAGTTCTGCCAGCACGAGCTGCGCCTGGAGGGGGCCACCCTCCCCGCCGAGGAGTGGCGCGAACTCGAGCGCGAGGTTTATCAGATCAACTACCGGCGGCTGGCGCTCTGCAGCCTGATGGAATGTGCCCTGAAGGAGCAGGACGAACCGACGGCGCGCCGGCACGTCGCACGCGCCCTGCGCGATATCGATGCCTGCCTCGAGCGGATCGACTTTCTGACGCAGCAGCGCGACACGCCGCTGGCCGGCGGCCGGGCCCTGCGGCCCACGCTCGTCTTTCACCGCGGACGCCTGCGGGCGCAAGCGGCAATCCTGGAAGGTCAGTACGAGGCGGCGATCGAGGCCGCCGAGCAGGGCCAGGACGACCTGGCCGGCGTGCTGGCCGAACTCGGACTGGACACGGAGCAATGCCAGGACGACCCGGGGGTGCAGTTCCTGCGTCGCCTGAGCGTGCGGCTGCGCGGCGAGTACGAGATCCCGCGCACCCTGCGCGAACAGATGGAAGACGCCCTGGCCCGCGAGGATTACGAAGAGGCGCGAAAGCTCAAGGATGCACTGCGCCGTCGCAACGAGCCCTCGCCCGGCGATGAGATGGATGCACAGCAGGCCTGAGGCCGTCGAGAGGGTCGGCACCAACCCCACCCGTCGCCGCACGAATCATCGCGGCAGCGTCGGATTGTCGCAACGGACGCATGCCGCGGTCGTGCACCGCGCGATCGCCCGCGGCCGGGCCCACGTCCGGCGCACCGTGACGTGGGCCGAGCCGGGCAGGCTTAGCTCACCATGTCCTTGAGACCCTTGAGCGGTCGCACCTTGACCACTTTGCGGGCGGGCTTGGCTTTGACCATCATCATCTCGCCCGGATGGAACGGATCGGGCCGCTGGTGGGCCTTCGTCGCGGGCTTCTTGATGACGGTGACCTTCATCAGGCCCGGAACGACAAACACGCCGGGGCCGCGGTTCAGGTCCTTCTTCACCAGCTCGGCCATGCCGCCGAACACGGCCACGACCTGCTTGCGGCTGATGCCGGCGGTCTGTGCCAGTTCGGTGTAGATCTCCGATTTGCTGCGCGGCTTGCCCGGGCCACCTTTCTTCACGGTCTTCGCTTTCGCCATCCTTGTTCATCCTCCCGGACAGTCGTGGGCTCAGAGCCGACGCTGCCCGACTGTGAAAACCTGACCGTTCGATGCGTATCGCTAACCGTACACGCCCCGGCGCCGTCCTGGCTCGCAACTGCACATAGGGCCCAGACCGCGCCGGTCAGGGGGATCCATCACCCGCCCTTGTCGCACGCCCGGGCCAATCCGTCAAGAGCGCCGCGCGCAAAACTACGGAAAAACAAGCCGATTTCCACTGTTCGCGCCGCGGCACCTTGAACAGTCCCGACCAGCGCAGCTAGCATAACCCCGGCGCCGCGGACCGGCCCCACGCCGCCCGCCCCGCCGCGGACAACAGCTATGCCTTCGCCACACCACGAAATCTCGGCGGTCTATGCGGGCTCCTTCGATCCGGTCACGCTCGGCCATCTCGACGTGATCCGCCGGGCGGCACGCCTGTTCAACCGGCTGATCGTCGGCGTCGGCGTAAACCCCGACAAACAGGCGTTGTTCACGCAGGACGAGCGTCTGGGCCTGCTCGCGCCGCATCTCGCGGAACTGCCCAATACGCGGGCCGAAGCCTACACCGGGCTGACCGCCGATTTCGTCGGACACGTCGGCGGCAACGTGCTCGTCCGCGGCATCCGCGACTTCACCGACCTGAGCTTCGAGCTCCTCCAGGCCAACGTGAACATGGCCATCGACGGCGTGGAGACAGTGTTCCTGCTCGCCAGCGACCAGCACGTGCTCACCTCCAGCACCTACATCCGGCAGATCTTCGAAATGGGCGGCGGACGGCGGCGTGCCCGGATCGAGCGCCTGGTTCCACCCAACGTGGCCGCGGCCCTCGAGGCCAAGCTGGGCCGACAGGAGGGCGAAAATGACCGGTCGCATTGAACGCCGCACGCTGTGGGCCCTGCTGCTGGCGGCCAACGCGAGCTGGTCCGCCTACGGCGCCGAGCCCGCGGCGGACTGGAATGCGCTGATCGAGCAGATCGCCACCGGCTCGGCCGACGACGCGCGCGAGGCCAGCGAACAGATGATCGCGGAACTCGCCGCCCCGCTCGAGCGCGCCCTGGCCGCCGCGGCCAGCCGACCGCTGCCCGAGCGGCAACGCATCGAGCAGTCGCTCGCACGCGTGGTCGCCGCGCTGCGGGCGCGCATGCTGCGGGCCAGCCTGCCGCCGGCCGACCAGGCGCTGGTCGACCAGACCCTGGCCGGCGATCCGCGGCTCGTCGAGGACCTGTTCGCGGATGACCCCGCCCTGCGGGCCGCGGCTCTGCACCAGCTCCCCCTGCTGCCCGATACCGGCGCCGGCGTGCTGATTGCCGCAAAGATCGGCGACCCCGATTCATCGGTGCGGGAAATCGCGCTCGAGCTCGCGGCCGAGTTGAAGGATGCGGCGGTCGCGCGCGGCGTCGAGCGCTACCTGGCCGACCTGCTGGGCCTGCTGCGCAGCGCCGAGGTCAAGGCGCGGCCCGAATACGTGGTAGCCCTCGGCGACTACGCCCGGGAAGCCATCGAGCTCCTGGGACGCACGCAGAATCGCGATGCCCTTCCCGTGGTACTCGAGGCGATCCAGCTGCTGGGGCGCGCGCCCTACCGGCAGCGCTTCGGCCTGGCCCCCCTCCTGGCGGCGCTCGGCAGCTTCGAGGACGAGCGGGCCGTCGCGTTGCTGCTGGATCACCTGAGCGATGCCGAGGTGCACGCCGTCCGCAGCATCGGTTCCGGCAAGATGGTCCAGCTCACCGCCGGCGACGTGGCGCTGCTGTCGCTGGCACGCATTTACCGAATCCCACCGGCCACGCTGGGGTTCTACATCGCGGAGCCGCAGAAGGAGCTCCTGGGATTCGCCGACGAGTCGGCGCGCCACGCGGCGCTGCGCGCGTTCACGCAGTGGCATGAGCAGAACGCCGCCCGACCGCCGGCAGAGCGCAGCGCGCTGACCACCCAGCCGGCCGCCGCCGAGCCGGACGTACCATGATGCGCCCGGGCCGCGCCAGTCCACGGGCCGTGCTCGTGGGGGCGTTTGTATTCAGCGTGGCCTGCGCGATCGCTTACGTCGTGTCTCCGTGGGTCCTGCCGGTCCGCATCGTCGAAGGGCCGCTGGTCCAGTCCGTCGACGCGACCGGCGCTTCGCTGATCTGGTACACGAGCCGGCCACCCTACTTCGGTCAGTTCAGCGTCTCGCTCGGCTCGGCCGGAAACGAGCGCAACATCCCCGTCGAGCGGGACGGCCTCCGGTACCGGGCGCGCGTCGACGGCCTCAGCCCGGGAACCCGCACCCCATACGCGATCCGCATCGGGTCAGCCGCCCTCGTATCCGCGACGCTGGAGCCGGCCAAGTCGCCGGACGCACCGTATTCGTTCCTGGTCTTCGGCGACAGCGGGCGGGCGGAGCAAGCGCAATTCCAGTTGGCGTCGCGGATGGTCGAGGTCCAGCCGCGCCCGGACTTCCTGCTGCACACGGGCGACCTGGTCTACCCGGACGGTGAACGGCGCCATTACCGCGACGCGTTCTTCGCGCCGTACGCCGAGCTCCTGCGCGAAGTGGCCTTCTGGCCGGCGCTGGGAAACCACGACCTGCGCACTCCCAACGCCGACCCGTATCGCGAAGTGTTCGAGCTCCCCGAGAACGGTCCGGCCGACCTCACGCCGGAGCGCTGCTACACGTTCGACTTCGCCAATGCGCGCTTCGTCGTCCTCGACAGCAACCTGCCCGAGGAGGCGCTGGCCCGCAACGTCGCTCCCTGGCTGGCGGAGGTGCTGGCCAGGCCGGGCCCCACCTGGCGATTCGCCGTGCTGCACCACCCGCCCTTCACCGCCGGCAAGTATTCGCCCGACCTGCGGATCCAGCGCACGCTCGTACCGATCTTCGAAGCCGGCGGCGTGGACATCGTCTTCTCCGGCCACGACCACCTGTACGAGCGCAGCCGGCCGCTGCGCGGCGGGCGCGTCGCGCCGGACGGAAACGGCATCGTCTACGTGATCAGCGGGGCGGGCGGAGCGAAGCTGTACGAGCCCCAGCCGGCCGCCACGCAGCGGGCGTTGTTCGACGTGTTGTCCAACGCCCGGCACAGCTTCACGCAGGTGCACATCGCCGGCGTCGACCTGCGGCTACAGCAGCACGACATCACCGGAAAGGTGATCGATA
>CAZVRR010000069.1:8346-15509 GCA_964629745.1 uncultured Planctomycetales bacterium
GGAGCAGCACAAGCTCCCCGCGGCGCAGCCGGCGACGCAGACCGCGCCGGCGCCCTGACGCGCCAAGGTGCAGGAACCCTCACGCCGACGTCTCGGCCGAATTGAGCTCGTCGAGCAGCTCGACGGCCCGGCGCAGATGCGGAATGACGATCGACCCACCGACGATCAGACCCACGTTGAACAGCTCCATGAGCTGCGCATCCGTTGCACCCAGCTCCTTGCAGCGGATCACGTGATAGGCGATGCAGTCGTCGCAGCGCAGCACCAGCGAGGCCGCCAGGCCGGCCAGCTCCTTGGTTCGCGCGTCCAGCGCTCCGTCCTCGTACGTCCTGCCGTCCAGCGTGAAGAACCGGTTGATCCCCAGGTTACCGGCGGACAGGATGCGCTCGTTCATCTTCTCGCGATACGCCCGGAATTGCTGCAAGCGGCCCATATGTCTCTCCAGCAGGTTCCTTCCCCGGCTCCCGGGCGCATGCCCCGCGCCCGCTACGTACCTTCCCCCGCGCCCGGCTCGTCGACGAAACGGCACGGCAGCTCCAATGCCCGCTCCAGCCGGCGCAGGTATTCGCGCCGCCGGATCTCCAGCGCCCCGAACCGGGCCAGGTGCGGGGTCGTCCATTGCGTATCCAGCAGAACGTACCCGCGCCCGCGCAGGCGCTCGACCAGCGCGACCAGCGCCACTTTTGACGCTCCGCTGACGCGGAAGAACATGGACTCGCCGAAAAAAGCCCCGCCGATCGCGACGCCGTAGAGGCCGCCCGCCAGCCGCCCCGACAACCAGGCTTCCACGCTGTGCGCGTGGCCGCGCCGGCGCAGCTCGCTGTACACCGCGCGGATTTCGGCGCTGATCCAGGTGCCGCCGGGTCGGTCGGCGCAGGCCGCGATGACCTCGTCAAATGCCGTGTCGATCCGGACGTGGAAGACCTGCCGCTGAATCATCTGGCGCACCGTGCGCGGGACGTGGAAGCGGTCCAGGTCGAAGATCGTGCGGGGATCCGGGCTGAACCAGCAGATTCCGCCGCGCCCGTCGCCCATCGGGAAGATTCCGGCGCGGTAGCAGGCCAGCACCAGCTCCGGCGTAAACGGGGGTTCGTTCGTCGCAAGCTCGCTCACGGGGCACCGGAACCGTACGCTACGGCCCGATCGGCCCTCGCGCCAACTCCCCCGCCGGCCCCGCCCCGGCCGCCCGGCTGGCGTGCCAGAACGCCCGCGCCCGCGTAAAATGACAGGCTATGGAGCCGGCGGGCATGCCAGGGCCTGAGCATAGAAAACCATGAGCGATTCGTCGAACGTCAGCGCCACTGCGGAGTCCCCGCAGAATATCCCGACCCCCATCTCGCAGGAGATGCAGGAGTCCTATCTCACCTACGCCATGAGCGTCATCATGGCCCGCGCCCTGCCGGACGTGCGCGACGGCCTCAAGCCCTCGCAACGGCGCATCCTGGTCGCGATGAACGACCTGAACCTGTCGCCGCGGGCCAAGCAGCGCAAGTGTGCGAAGATCTGCGGCGACACGAGCGGCAACTATCACCCCCACGGCGAGGGCGTGATTTACCCGACGCTGGTGCGCCTGGCACAGAACTGGGCGATGCGCTACCTGCTGGTCGACCCGCAGGGCAACTTTGGCAGTATCGACGGCGACCCGCCGGCGGCCATGCGCTACACGGAGGCCCGCCTCGCCGCGGCCGCCGAACTGATGCTCGATGACCTCGAGCGCGACACGGTCGATTTCGAAGACAACTACGACGGCACGCGCAAGGAGCCCGTCGTCCTGCCCAGCAAGTTCCCGAACCTGCTGGTGAACGGTGCGGAGGGCATCGCGGTCGGCATGGCGACGCGGCTGCTGCCGCACAACCTGGGCGAAATCTGCGATGCGGTTGTTGCGTGCATCCGCCATCCCGACATCACGCTCGACGAGCTGATGAAGATCGTGCCTGGCCCGGACTTCCCCACCGGCGGCGTGATCTGCGGCAGCGCGGGCATTCGCGAAGCCTACGAGACCGGCCGCGGCTCGCTGAAGGTGCGCGGCGTCCTGCGCGTCGAGGAGCTCAAGAACGGGCGCCTGCAGATCGTGGTCGACGAGATTCCCTACGGCGTGCTGCTGCCCACGATCAAGGAGCGGCTGCAGGACGCCGTCGAGAACGGCGTGATCAAGGGCATCGACGATGTGCGCGACGAGTCCGGGCGCGAGCAGCTCGTCCGGCTCGTCATTGCCCTGAAGAAAGACACGAACGTGCAGGTCGTGATGAATCAGCTCTGGCAGTACACGCCGCTGGAGTCGAGCATCCACGCGATCCACGTCGTGCTCGTCAACCGCGTGCCGAAGACGCTGGGGCTGCGTGCCCTGATCGATCATTTCGTACATCACCGCATTCACGTGATCCGGCGGCGCACGCAGTTCTTGCTCCGCAAGGCGCGCCAGCGGGCCCACGTGCTCGAAGGGCTGATCCTGGCGGTCGCCGACATCGACGAGATCATTCGCATCATCCGCGGCTCGCCCGACGTGGAGACCGCGCGCCAGCGCCTGATGGAGCGGGCGCTGCGGCTGAGCGAGGCGGTGACGCTGCGGAAGCTGCTGCCGGCGGCGTTTGTCGAGCGGGTGGCACATGCCGACCAGCACCTGACCCGCACGCAGGCCGACGCGATCCTGTCCATGCAGCTGCGGAAGCTGACCGGACTCGAGATCGAGCAGCTGGCCAGGGAATACAGCGGCCTGGTCGAGGATATCGCCGGCTTCGAGCTGATCCTCTCCGACGAGGCGCGGGTGCGCGAGCTGATCTGCACGGACATGCAGGAGCTGAAGGCCAGGCTGTCAGACGCACGGCGCACCAGGATCGGCGGCGACGTCGGCACGCTCGAGCTCGACCAGCTCATCGAGGAAGAGCAGGTCGTCGTCACGATCTCCCACGAGGGCTACATCAAGCGCGTGTCGATCGACGCGTTCCGCAGCCAGGGGCGCGGCGGCAAGGGCGTCCGCGGCACGGAAGCCCGCGACGGCGATTTCATCGAGCACATGCGCGTCGCCAGCACGCATGACTACCTGCTGTTCTTCACGAACCGCGGGCGCGTCTACTGGTTGCGCGTCTATGACATCCCAAGCATGCAGCGCACGAGCCGCGGCCGCGCCCTGGCGAACGTGCTCACGCTCCAGCCGAACGAGCGGCACGTCGCCGTGCTGGCGGTCTCGGGCTTCGAAGAGAAGTACGTCTTCTTCGCCACCGAGAAGGGCGTCGTGAAGAAGACGCCGCTCTCGGCCTTCTCCCGCCCGCGGCCCAGCGGCATCCAGGCCATCTCGCTGGAGCTCGACGACACGCTGATCAAGGTTTCGCTGTCCAACGGCGACCAGCAGATCGTGCTCGGCACGCGGGACGGCATGGCGGTGCGGTTCAACGAGACGGATGCGCGGCCCATGGGCCGCAGCGCGCACGGGGTGCGCGGCATCACCCTCAGCGGCGATGACCGCGTGGTCGACATGGTCGTCATCGAGCCCGGCATGAGCCTGCTCACCGTCTGCGAGCGCGGCTACGGCAAGCGCACCGACATCGACGAGTACCGCCTGACCCGCCGCGGCAGCAAGGGCGTGATCAACATCAAGACCACCGAACGCAATGGGCCGGTGGTCGCCTTGCGGGCCGTCACCGATGAGAACGACCTGATGCTGATCACGGCGAGCGGCACGCTCCTCCGCACCCCCCTGTCCGAGCTGCGCGAAATCGGGCGTGCCACGCAGGGCGTGCGGCTGATCCGCGTCGCCGAGGACGATCGGGTCGTGGCCGTCGCCAAGGTCGTGACGGAAAAAGAGGAGCGCGCCATCAGCGGGCTGCCCGAAGAGCCCGAACCGGCCGAGCCGGCCGCCGAGCCGCCGCCCGGCCCGGCTGCCGAAGAGGGCGGCGCGCCGGCCGGCAACGGCGACTAGCGCGCCGCCACGGTTCGCTGCCCCGATGCGCGCGATTTCGGGCAGGTCCGCTCGCCCTTGAAAGAAAATTCACGTCCGCCGCGGGACGCCGGGCTTGCACCCGCCCGGCCGCTTTCGGTAAAAGACAAATTGAGGTTTGGGAACGAAGCAATCACCGCAAGCAGAGGGTCGCCCATGTCACGTTGCGCAAGCGGAATCGCGCTGGCGGTCGGTTTGGCGCTGTCCACCGGCGCCGTCGGCCAGGTCACATTCGTGGAGACGTTTACGTCGGGGAACGAAGGCGGCTGGACCTTCGGGGCCGATTCCTTCATCGATCCCGACGGCGGAAATCCCGGCGCGTTCCTGCACGTGACGCAGCTCGACACGTTCGCGCCGTCGCCCGGGACGACCGAAGAGTCGATCTTCACCGGCGACTATCGCGCGCAGCAGGTCACGGCCCTCGGCGTCGACCTGATCACCTTTGACGTGGATTTCTCGGCCGCCGAACGTCCGCTGTCGCCGATCCTGATCAGCGACAACGGCACGCCGTTCAACTTCGCGGACGACTGGGGCGCGTACACGCTCGGCGACGCCTTCGTGCCGGTGGTCGGCGATCCGTGGACGTCGTTTGATTTCGAGATTCCCGCGCAGGAACTGTCGCTGCCCGCCGACTGGCAGTTCATCCAGTTCGGCCCCGAAGCACCCGCCCCCGACTGGAACGCGTTGATCACGGATGTCTCGCGCATCGAGTTCTTCTACGGCGACCCGACGATGTTCTTCATCTTCCAGATGTGGGACCTCGGGCTGGATAACCCGCGGATCACGTACGTGCCGGAACCGGCCACGGGCCTGCTGCTGGGCCTGGCGGCCCTGCTGCTGCGCCGCCGGCGCTAGCCCGGTCAACCAGGCCGCCCGGGGCGGCGCACCGCGTGCATCACGCGACGACCGCCCAGGGCGCCTCCGTGCATCGCGTGCGACTGCTCCGCTACGGTTCGGACCGGATGTCCTTCTTCACCTCGTCGACCGCGTCCTTCACCTCGTCGCCGATTTCGTCGACTTCGCGTGCGACGGAGCCGTCCGTCTCGCTGCGGCAGCTGAGTTCGCAGCCGCCGAGACTGAACGTCACGGCCAGCAGGACACCACTCCACATCCCCACACGCCCCAAGCGCGATGTTGGCATCTTCATGACTCCACAGTTGTCCCGTCCGAATGCTAGGGACCGTCGGCTGAGTGTCGTGTGAATTCCGCCTGAGCAAAATGTCATTTACCGCATTCCGCAGCGAGCAGGAACCCACCTGGGAAGCCGCTATAATGTCGACGTGTTCGCATAGGCCGAAACAAGAACATCACAGAACGCAGGAGTGTACCGTGCTGAATCGAAGCTCTGGACTTGGGCTGCGCTGGCGCTCCCTGGCAGCCGCCGCCGTCGTGCTCGCGCTGCTGGGCGGCTGCCCCATCCCGAATGACAACGGGAATGACAATGACAACGACAACACCAACAGCAATGTGAACCAGAACACGAACCAGAATGACAACACGAATGACAACGACAACGACAATGACAATCTGAACGGCAACGACAACGATAACAACAACGATAACGAGAACGACAATGAGAATGACAACGACAACCAGAACGGCACCAACGAGAACGTGAACGCCGGCAACGAGAACGTCAACGGCGACGACGATTTTGTCGAAGTATCCATCGACGGCCTGGCCTTCGTGCCCAAGGAAATCACGATCAGCCTCGGACAGACGGTCCGCTGGACGAACAACGACAACGTCCCCCATACCTCGACCAGCGGCGATCCCGAAGACGCCGACGCCGGCGCCCTGTGGGACTCGGGTACCATCGATCCCGGCGAGTCATTCACCCACACGTTCGTGCAGGTGGGCGAGTTCGAGTACTACTGTGACTTCCACGAGACCATCCCCGCGATGCGCGATGCGCGCGTGACGGTCGAACCGTAGCCGGCGCGGGATCGCCGGCGCGGGTGGCGGGGCGATAGACTGCGCGGCCGAGCCGGTCCTGGAGCCTGCCGCCCATGAACACACTGCGCAGCGCCACGCTGCTGATCCCCGCCGCCCTGATCATCACCAGCCCCGCCGCCCGTGCCGGCGACCGCATCACGGGCCGCACTTTTGCGACCCGCTCCGAGGTGATCGCCCGGCACGGGATGGCTGCGACCAGTCACCCGCTCGCGACGCAGATCGCCCTGGACGTGCTCCAGGCAGGCGGGTCCGCCGTGGATGCGGCGATCGCAGCCAACGCCGCGCTGGGACTGCTCGAGCCGGTCAGTTGCGGGATCGGCGGCGACCTGTTCGCCCTGGTCTGGGATGCGCGCTCGGGCCGGCTCTACGGGCTGAACGCCAGCGGTCGCGCGCCGCTGGGCCTGACGCGCGAGGACTTTCTCGAGCAGGGCCTGACGCGCGTCCCCGACTTCGGCCCGCTGCCGATTACCGTTCCCGGCTGCGTCGATGGCTGGTTCGAACTGCACGCGCGCTTCGGCCGCCTGCCGATGCAGCGCATCCTCGAGCCAACCATCCGCTACGCGCGCGAGGGAACGCCCGTCCCCGAGCTCATCGCATACTACTGGGAACGCGGCGCCGGCGTGTTCGGCACATACCCCGGCTTCAGCGAGACGTTCCTCCCGGGCGGACGCGCCCCGCGCAAGGGCGAGCTGTTCGCCAACCCCACGCTCACCGATACACTCGAGACGCTTGCACGCGAGGGGCGTGACGCGTTCTATCGTGGCGCCCTGACGGACGTGATCGACGCATTCTGCCGCCGCACCGGCTGCTTCCTGCGCAAAGAGGACTTTGCGCAGCACACGTCGACATGGGTCGAGCCGCTCGCCACGACGTATCGCGGCTACGAGATCTGGGAGCTGCCGCCGAACGGCCAGGGCATCGCCGTGCTGCAGATGCTCAATCTGCTCGAGGGTTTTGACCTGGCCGCACTGGGCCACAACACGACGGCATACCTGCACCTGCTGATTGAAGCGAAGAAGCTGGTGTATGAGGATCGCGCGCGCTTCTACGCCGACCCGCAGTTCGCGGCCGTGCCGGTCGAGTGGCTGATCTCGCGGCAATACGCGGACGAGCGCCGTGGACTTCTGAATCTCGAGCGGGCGGCGCGGCGCTACGTCGCCGGTGCGCCGCCCGCCGCGGGCGACACGATCTGCCTGGCCGTCGCGGACGCCGAGCGCAACATGGTCTCGCTGATCCAGAGCAACTACCGCGGGTTCGGCTCGGGCCTGTGTCC
>CAZVRR010000070.1:0-14293 GCA_964629745.1 uncultured Planctomycetales bacterium
GCACAACCTGCTGCTGGGGCCGGGCGGGCGCCTGCACCTGACCGACTTCGGGCTGGCCCGGTTGACCGATACGCCGCACCTGACGGTCAGCGGCGAGGTCATGGGGACGCCAGCCTATCTTTCCCCGGAACAGATTCGCGGCCGGCTGGCGGACATCGATCACCGCACCGACATCTACTCCCTCGGCGTCACGCTCTACGAGCTGCTCACGCTGCGCCGGCCCTTCGACGGCCAGACGCGCGACCAGGTCATGGCTTCGATCACGTCGTGCGAGCCGATCGCCCCGCGCCGCGTGAATCCCGACATTCCGCGTGACCTCGAGACGATCTGCCTGCGCGCACTCGAGAAGGACGCGCAGCGACGTCACCCGACGGCCGAGCTGCTGGCGGAAGATCTGCGGCGCTTCGCCGACGGCCTGCCGATCCTGTCACGCCGGGTCAGCCGGGTGGCCAAGGCAGTCAAGTGGGCGCGCCGACGTCCCGCGGCGGCCGCGGCCGTTGCGGCGGGCGTCCTGGTAGTGCTGCTGGGCGCCGGCCTGGCCTGGTCGCTGCACGCTGCCAAGCAGCGAGAGGCTCGGCAACTGACGCGTGACGCGTATGAACAGCTCGCGTACTTCGACTACCAGCAGCCGGCCAGGGCGAAGACGGCGCTGCAGCGCGCCCGGGCACTGGGTGACGATTCCGCCGCCTTCCACCGCGCACTGGGCCTGGCCGCGCTCGGCGACAACGAGGACGACGAAGCGCAGGAGCATCTCCGGACCGCGCTCGCGCAGGACGAGGCCGACCAGGCGTCCTGGTTCCTGCTGGCCTGGGCGCAGTACCGTGCCCGGCAGGTCGCCCAAAGCCAGGACACCTTTGCGCGCGCCGAGGCGCTGGGACTTCCAGCGACGGCCGACGCGTGGTTCTTCCGTGGACTGGCGATCCACTTCCTCGATCCGGCCGAAGCGATCCGCTCGTACCAGCAGGCAAACCTGCTGCGTGCCGCCGCACACTCGTTCTATCCGCAGGCCATGCTGCACCTGGCCCGGGCGCGGAATCAGCAGATGTACACGACCCGCACGTTGCGCGGCTTTTCCGAGTCGGACGCGAGCCTGCAGCAGCTCGTCGCGCACGGCTACTACGGCGCGACGCCGTACTACCTGCGGTCGATCGCGAACCGCCTGGCCGCCGAAATCTACGCGGGCAGCACCGGCACGCGCGGCGACGACGTCGTGGCGGACTTGTATGCGGCGGCGCTGGATTGGGCGCGGCGCGGGCAGGCCGTGGACGCCGGCTCCGATCGACCGATCGCGGCCGAGGCCGAATGCCTCGAGAGCATGGGGCGACTCGCGGAGGCGCGCGACGCCCGCACCCGGGCGCTGACGGTGGCAAGCACCACGCGGGCGCGTTGGGAGGCGCTGCACTTCCGCTGGCGACTGCACTACTGGCTGGGCGAGTGGGAGGCGGCCCTAGCCGACCTGCACGTGCTGGCCGGCTTTGCGCCCGATAACAGCGACTACCTGCACTTCTACCCGGCCCTGATCCTCGCCGAGCTGGAGCGCCGGGATGAGGCGCTGGCTCACGCCCGCGCGATTGCGGAGGTGAATCCGCCCGACGCGCTGGGCCGGATCTGGGCCGCCGCAGCCCTGCGTCTGCTCGGGGCGGCCGACGAGGCGCAGGCGCAGGTGGATGCGGCGGACGACGCGCTCCAGTTTGCCGGCCCACAGCCCTACCAGACAGAAGAGTGGGTCCGCGCCTTGTACGCGTTCGCGGGGCAGCGCGAAACGCTGGCGGCGCTGGATGACTTAGCGGACCGGAATCCGACGCCGTGGCGGCTGTGGGGCGAAGCGAGCTTTCACGCCGGCGTGCTGTTCCTGGTGCATGGGGCGCGCGAGGACGCCTTGTCGCTGTTTCAACGGGCCCAGCGCTGCTACGACGGGGAGGAGCGCTACACCTACCACGCGCAGCTCATCGTGAAAAAAATGCAGCAAAATGACTTCTGGCCGCCATGGCTGTCCGTATCATGGGATGAGGCTCTGGAGGCCGGAGCCGACCAATTCAACCACTGAACCTGGCTCTCCGCGAGGGTGTAGCGATGAACACGCCATCTTTCCTCACACGCGTGCTGCTGTGCGCGGCGCTGCTGTTCCTGGACGGGGCTGCGGAGGTCGGCGCGGCGCCGCCGCTCGAACCCCTGCCGCCGCCGCTGTACTCGTTTGACGCGAATTCGCCCAGCGTGCTGGACGGGACGGTGCTGGCGAGTGATGTGCTGATCCCTGGGCCGGACCACCCGGTCGTCGTCATCCCGGGGCCGCTGCTCGGCCTGGTCTTTCCCCAGGACGATCTGGACGGGCTCTCCGGGCCGCATCCGGCGCTCGAGCAGACCGACACGTTTCTGCTGCTATTCTCGGTCGACGCCGGCTCGGTCGGCCTGGTGCCCCCGGACCCGTTCCTGTTCGATGCCGAGGTGCCGTATAACGCCTTTGACCAGGCGCAGCGCGGGCACGCCGGCGGCGACCAGTACATCGGCACGACGCCATTCACGTTGTCGGGTCCGCTGCGCCGCGGATCGTCGTTAAACAACTGCCTGTCGCGAAACAACTTTGATGAAGGCGGCACCGACTTTGTTGCCGACCCCCCGACGCACGCGGGCGACTACGTGGATCCCTCGCTTCCTGAGGACGACGTCGACGGGATGCAGCAGCCGAGCCCGCGGGCGCGCGGGTCGGTCGGCGTGTACTTTTCCGCCACCGGCGCATCGCCGTCCGTCTACGAATCCCTGCCCGGCAGCTCGATGCCCAGCGGAGCACACGTCTACTTCAACCCGGATCCGCTGGGCGGAACGATCACCGAGCTATACGCGTCCTTTTTCGAGCTGGGCCTGATGCAGGGAGACGACGTCGATGCGCTCGTCATCTTCGACCGCAACGTCGACGGCGTGTACAACGGCAACGACGTGGTCCTGTTCTCCCTGGCGCGAAACTCGCCCACCCTGTTCGCCGATCCGCAGGTCAATCCGGAGACGGGGGCGGCGGCGGTGTTCCGTGCTCAGCCGGGCGCCGAGCTGGCCGTGCTCGCCCAGCCGCTCGATCTGGGGCTGGGCGCCATCGGCGACGACATCGACGCGCTGTCGGTCCTGCCGTGTGCGGGCGATCCCCTGGAGTGCATCATTCCCGCCGGCATCCGCGGGGCCTTCCGAGGCGATCTGAACTGCGACGACCTGATCAACGCCTTCGACATCGATCCGTTCGTCGTCGCCCTGACCGATCCAGTGCTCTACGAGGATGAGTACTGGTACTGCGACCTGCGCCAGGCGGATATCAACCGTGACGGTGTGGTGAACGCGTTCGACATCGACCCGTTTGTCGAGTTGCTGACGGGGCCCTGAGCCCCAGCGGTCAAGCAACGTGAGCCGGCGGTCCGATCATATCTTGCGCCCGGCCGGTGAATTGGCGCAGGCCCGGCGACAGGCTGGCCCACGATGCTCCGACCGTACAGCACCGTGCTGTGCGTCTTCCTGGCGCTTCCGCACGCGGCCGCCATCGCCGAGGAACCCGCAGCCAGCGAGCCTGATACCGACACCGTGAGCTCTCCGGCCGACGGCGGCGCTATCCCCGCCGAACAGCCGGCGGAGACGCCGGCGCGCCTGACCGGGGACTGGGGCGGGTTGCGCTCCGCGCTCGAAGCGCACGGCGTGAGCGTGGACCTCTCGCTGACCAGTATCTACCAGCATACTGCGCATGGCGGACTCCAGACCAAAAACGCCCACCGCGTCAGCGGCAGCTACGACCTGGAGCTCACCTTCGACTTCGACGCCCTGGGACTGTGGTCCGGCGGCACGCTTTACGCGTACGCCGACGGTGGCTGGGACGACGGCGTCGACGAGTACGTGGGCGACCTCTTCGGTGTGAACTACGACGCGATCGGCGACGAGGAAATCCGGCTGTACGAACTCTGGTACGAGCACAGCTTTCTTGAAGAGCGTCTGCGGATCCGCTTTGGCAAGCTCGATCTGCGGTCGGAATTCGATACCAACGCGTATGCCAACGATGAGACGGCGCAGTTCCTCAACGGCGGCCTGTACAACACCGCGAATCTCCCGTTCCCCGACCCCGGTCACGGGATTCAGGTCGTGGCCGCGCCCGTTGACTGGTTGTATGTCGCCGCCGGCATCGCAGACGCGGATGCGGTCCTCTCGCACACCGGCTTCGACACGGCCTGGCACGGGCCCGCGAACACGTTCAGTATGTTCGAATTTGGACTGACACCCACCTGGGAGTCGGCCTGGGGGGCGCTGCCGGGAGCCTATCGCCTCGGCATGTGGTACGACCCGCAGCCGAAGGAACTGTTCTATAACGACCTCGGCGGCCGGCTCACGACCACTCCGCTGCGCACGGACGACGTGGGGTTTTACGGCAGCTTCGACCAGCTCGTGTGGCGCGAAGCCCCGGAACAGCCCGCCGATGAGCAGGGGCTGGGACTCTTCGCGCGCTACGGCTTCGCCCACGCCGACGTCAACGAGATCGAGCATTTCTGGAGCGTGGGCGGGCAGGTTTGCGGGCTGGTGCCGGCACGGGACGAGGACGTGCTGGGCTTCGGCGTCGCGCAGGGGCTGCTGAGTCGCGAACTGCGCCTGACGGGCGCCGATCCGCGGCGCGAGACCGCGCTGGAGCTGTATTACCGGATCCAGGTCACGCCGTGGCTCGCGATCAGTCCCGATGCGCAATGGATCCTGCGCGCCGGCGGCGAGAACGGGCCGGACGCCTTTGTGGCCGGCGTGCGGGTGCAGATTGCGTTCTGATCTCTCGTGGAGCGAAACCATGCAAGCTGCGATGCGAAGGTGGTTCCTGCTGCTGCCCGCGGCCGGGCTGCCGCTGCTGGGCGTAGGATGCGGCGCGAGTGTCCGGGACGCGATCGCCGCCGGTGCGTTCGACTTCGTCACGACCACGGTAACGGATGCGCTGCTTGGGTTGTTCCCGGTTGCCGAGCTTCTCACGTCCGGTTGAGCCGGCCGGCAGCCGATAATTGCCCGCCCTTCGCCGCGGGCAGCGCAATTTTCGCGTGTCCGTTGACTCGTGGGGGGACGTCGACCTAGCTTTGAGACAGGAGGCGCTGGCGCGCGGCGGCGCGCCGCGCCCGGTGAGAATCGCCAGGGGGAAAGCAGCCGGCCTGCTGGTTGGGCTCATGAGCGGGATGGGATTGGTGGAGGGCTGCGCAGCGCCGGCCTCTGCGCAAGCACCGCCTGGCGCGCCGGTCATCCGCGCCTGGTACGCGCAGGCGGTGCAACCGACGCGCCGGGCGGTACGTCAACCCGTCCGCGCGGAACGGGCCCGGGCCTGCCGCGAGCTGGCCCGCGCCGCGGCGGCGTGGCAGGCGGAACTGGCCCGGCCGGCGACCACACAGACAGCCGACGATTCCGCCAGCCTTCTGCCGGCAGCGTTGCAGGAGCTGGAGCTGGCGGCGCGGGCGCAGGACACGGCGGCATTGCGCCAGGCGTTTGCCCAGTTCGAAGCGGCCCTGCGCTGAGGGGGCCATCGAGCGCGACTCGCACACCAGCGTTCCTGCACTCCGGGCTTTCCGCAAAGCCCCATTACGACAGGTATCCCACTTCCAGGCTCGATCCGATCTAAGGATTGGCCGGCGGGCGCGCGGCACGGGGCATGCGCGGCGGTCCGGCCGTAGCGCAGGGCGCGCAGCGGATGCCGCAGATGAGAGTCCGGACCCATCGCGCGAATCGGCGAAGCGGGTGGCTGGCCGCACTGGCTCTCTGCCTTCCCGGCTGTATCCAGATCGTGCCCTACACGCAGGGCCGCGGCACGCCGTTCGTGATCTCCGGAACGGCGGACATCGTCGATCGGGATGGTCCCTGTCGCGTGTGGTACGGCGAGAACGGGCTGACGTTTCACCTCGTACAGGGCATCCGTATCACCGACGAGGAATTCGCGCGGATTGTCACGCCGGGAACCGCCGCCAACCTGGAGCTCTGCGTGCGGAGCGACGTAGAGTTCGATTGTCAGTACGGGACGGTCGTCGAGGTGCGGCGCGTACTCGAAATCCTCGACTGAGCCGGAAGGCGCGGCGGTCGTTTCGTTCGCGCCGCGGCGCGGGGCCGCTCCGGCGGTCCGACGCTATTCCCGCCCGACGAGCCCGGCGACAGCATCGGCCTGCGTCGGCAGGGCGGCCGTCAAGACTTCGGGCGGGCCGTCCGCACGCACGTGGATCGTGTGCTCGATGCGAATTCCGCCGAACTGGTCGCGCAGCAGCGCGTCGACTTTCTCCCGGTTCACCACGTCGCGGTACGGCTGCACGATCTCCGGCGTCGCCCAGAGCGCCGGGACGAGGTAGATGCCCGGCTCGATCGTCAGGCAGTAGCCGGCTTCCAGGTCGCGGTCGAGCCGCAGGAACTTGTTGCCGAATTCCGTCGGACGCGTGCGGCCCGGTGCATACCCCGCCAGGTCGCCGAAGTCTTCCATGTCGTGAACGTCCATCCCGATCAGGTGGCCGATCCCGTGCGTGAAAAACAGGCCGTGTGCCGCGCGGGTCGCCAGTTCCTCCGGTTCGCCGCGCAGCACTTCCGCCTGCACGAGTCCCTCGCAGATGATGCGCGCCGCGAGGAAGTGTACGTCGCGGTAGCGCACGCCGGGCCGACACGCCGCGACCGCCTCGTTGAGCGCCCGTTCCACGGTGTCGTAGAAATGACGCTGGACCGCGGTCCAGCGCCCGTTGACCGGCGCGGTGCGCGTCATGTCGCCCGCGTAGGCCGTCGGCTCTTCCGCCGCGGCGTCAATCAGCAGCAGCGCGCCGTCGCGCAGCGTGTGCGGATGGCCGGCGCTGTGGAGAATCTCGCCGTGCACGGTGATGATCGGCGAAAACGAGTGGTCGCACTGGTGCGCGACCAGCACGCGCGTAAAGGCGGCGGCCACGTCCGCCTCGCGCCCGCCCGGGCGACACGCCGCCAGTGCGGCGCGGTGCGCTTCGACCGTGACGCTGGCCGCGCGGCGCATGGCCGTCAACTCGTGCTCATCCTTGATCAGCCGCAACGCGATGATGGCGCGCAGCTCGCCGCCACTGGCCGCCGGCAGGCCAAGCTGATTGGCCCACGCGATCGTCTGTGGGAACGGCGGAATCACCGCCGCGACTTCGTGGCCGGCCAGGGCCCATTCCAACTGCTCGGGCCCGCACAGCCGGGCGGGATCCAGGCCCGCGGCCGCCGCCAGCTCCGCATCGTCCGGCAAGTCGCCGAACCAGACCCGATCGTCGGGGGTCAGCACCGGCCGCGCCAGCAGGCAGCCGTGGTCGCCGTCGCTGCCCGGCTCGATGACCAGCGCCGCGTGTTCGAGCGGCGGTCCGCCGAAGTACAGGTACGAACTCGCCGGTCGGAAGCGATGCGTGTTGTTGGGGTAGTTGCGGGCGGGGGCGTGCCCGGAGAAGAGCACCAGCGGCCGGTGCAACTGGGCGGCCAGCCGCACGCGGCGCTGGCGATACACCTCGGCCGGCGCCGAGGTCAGCACTTTGGTGGCACTGGACAAGTTGCGTACTCCTTTCGGCCGTGAACGGGCGTCATGGTAGCGGCGCTCGGCGCTTCGGCCAACGCAAAACTCAGGCGGACCGGGCCCGGCGATGGTACAGTCTCCGGCGCCATGAAAGTCATACTCGCGTCGCTGCTGCTGGTCGGGCTGGCGATGTGCCGCCCGGTTCCCGAACCGGCGTCCGACAGCCTGGCGTACCTGTTGCAGCCGGCGTCGGTGTCGGTCGCGGAGCTGGCCGCGGCGCGGTTTCACTGGCTGGTCCTGGAGCCGACGCGCGACGGACAGGCCGGTGGTGACTACAGCGCTGGAGAGATCGACGAAGTCCGGACAGGCGGAGCGTGCCGGAAGATCGTGCTGGCCTATCTCAGTATCGGCGAGGCCGAGGACTACCGGTCGTATTGGGACCCGGCGTGGGTTGCCGCGGACGGCACGCCGATCGCCGGCGTAGCCCCGGCCTGGCTGGGCCCGCTGAATCCCGATTGGCCGGGCAACTACAAAGTGCGCTACTGGGACCCGGACTGGCAGGACCTGCTGCTGGGAACGAGCAGTGGACCCGACCGCACGCCGCTGGATCGAATCCTGGACCAGGGTTTTGACGGCGTATACCTCGACGTGGTCGATGCGTACGAGTACTGGAGCACCGACGAGGGCGGCGCCGAGCTGTCGCGTGAGGAAGCGCGCCACGAGATGATCGGCCTGATCCGTACCATCGCCGACTATGCGCGCGGTACGCGCGGCCGTGGCGATTTCCTGGTTTTCCCGCAGAATGCCGCGGACATCATCCGCACCGACGACGACACGTTCGATGCATCGACCGAAGCGTACTTCGCCGCGATCAGCGGAATCGGCCAGGAGGACCTGTTCTACGACGGGCTCGTTGCGCAGCCGGCCGCAGAATCGGCGTACGTGCTGGACCAGCTGCGCGAGTTCGTCGCCCGGGACAAGACCGTGCTCGTCACCGACTACGTGGTGGATCGCGCGACGCCCGGCGGGGCCACGAATGCCGCGCGCGTCGCCGACTTCGTCGCGCGCTGCCGCGCGGAAGGGTTCGTGCCGTACGCGGCGTACGAGGATCGGGCGCTCGATGCGCTGGTCACATTGGACGGGGAGGAGTGGCCGGTTGCACAACCCCCGTCCGGCTGTCCGTAGCCGCGACGGCCGCGGGAATACCCGGCGATTCAGCGTCGCGGGCCGAACGCGTCCGCGAAGTGCGTGACCCGGGCCGGGCCGTCGGCGGGCAGCACGATCGCGACCACGTCGAACCGGCAGGGCCGATCCTGCCAGCGCTTGTGCGCGAGGAACCAGTCGGCGGCACGCAGCAGCCGGCCCTGCTTGGCCGGCGTCACCGCCTCTTCCGGCGCGGCGTGCGTGCAGCTCCGGCGGCACTTTACTTCGACGAAGACGACGGCGCGGTCGGCCTGCATGACGAGATCGAGTTCCCCCACGGGCGTGTTGAAGTGCCGGGCCACGCACTTCATCCCGGCGCGGCGCAAGAACTCCTCCGCGATGCGCTCGCCCTGCCGGCCGAGCTCATGCCGTGGATCCGCGCTGCGCTGCGGCCCCCAAATCGAAGCGCTCCCGAAACACAGGATCCGGCGCCGCGCACGCCCGGCGCGGCGCCGTGGTTTGCTGCCGCCGCGGGGCCGGGCTTACCTGCCGCTGGTGGCCATCTCGGCGGTGGCGCCGTGCGAGGCTTCCTGGCGCTCCTTGGCCGCGGCCACGACTTCCTGGGCCTCGCGCATCGCGCGGGCCTTGGCGGCGCGGGCCTCCATCGCGGCCTTGCGCGCCTCCGCGGAGATGCGCCGCTCGCGCAGCTTGCGGGCCTTGCCGACGCGCTCGCGCAGGTAGTAGAGCTTGCAGCGCCGGATCTTGCCGCGCCGCACGGTCTTGATCCGCACGATCTTCGGCGAGTGCAGGGGGAAGATGCGCTCCACGCCCTCGTTGCCGACGAGCTTGCGAACCGTGAACATCGCGCTGAGACCGCTGCCCTTGCGCGAGATGACCGTACCCTCGAAATCCTGCAGGCGCTCCTTGTTTCCTTCGATGATCTTGAGCGTGACGCGGACCGTCTCGCCGATGGCAAAGTCGAGATCGCCGTCACGCCGGTGCGACTTCTCGACCGCGTCAAAGAGTGCGTGTCTCACTGGAGCGCCTCACTTTCTGTCTACGCGCTGCGCCGGGCGCGTGCCGCCGGCAGGGTGTTCACCGCCGGTCCGCCGCACCAGCCAATATCGGGTGAATACGAAACCGGCCCGCTGCCTCGTTGAAGCAGGTCGGGCCGCCGTTGCCGCGTTCGCGCCTCCGCTTGCGCCCGGCGCCATGCCGCAATATCGGCATGATTGCCGGACAGGAGTACGTCGGGCACGCTCTGCCCGGCAAACTCCCGCGGGCGCGTGTACTGCGGATAATCCAGCAGGTTGTCCTGGAACGATTCGCACGCCGTCGCCTCGTCGTGTCCCAGGACGCCGGGCAACAGCCGCACCACCGCGTCGGCAATTGCCAACGCTGCCACCTCGCCGCCGGTCAGCACGAAATCGCCCAGGCTGACCTCGACCGGCCGCAGCAGCTCCACGATCCGCTCGTCGTAGCCCTCGTAGTGGCCGCAGATCAGCAGCAGCCGCCCGGCGGCCGCGAACTGCGCCGCGAGCGTCTGGTCAAACGAACGGCCCTGCGGGGTCAGGAGGATCCGCAGGGCCGGACGCGGGTCGAGTTGCTCGACGGCCTGGACGGCGTCAATCACCGGCTGGCACATCAGCACCATGCCCGGACCGCCGCCGAACGGCCTGTCGTCGACCTTCTTATGCGGATCCTGCGAGTAGTCGCGAAGTTGGTGGGTGTGAATCTCGACGAGCCCCGCCGCCTGCGCACGCCCGAGCATGCTCGCCGCAAAATACGGCTGCATGACCTCGGGGAACAGCGTAACGCAGTCGATGCGCATGGCGGTTTCGATCCATCAGCCTGGGGCTACTTGGCAGTAACACCGTGTCGTTTCAGCAGGTTACGAACGGTCTCACTCGGCTGGGCGCCTTGGGACAGCCAGTGCCGGATCCGCTCGGGATTCAGCAGCACCTGCGCCGCCGCATCCTTGTTGCCCGGGTCGTAGTGGCCGAGCTCCTCCAGGATGCGCCCATCGCGCTGATTACGCGATTCGATGGCGGCGAGGCGGAAATACGCGCGATGTCGGCGGCCCATGCGCTTCAGTCGCAACTTCACCATTCATCGTCTCCGTCGGTCGATCCGCATCCAGGTCGCGCCGGCGCGCCTGCCGCAACAGTTCGGCTCCGCCGCTCCAGAACGCGGAGCCCCTTACTATAAAGGCCGTGTCAAGTTCTGCCAAGGGGCAAAATGTGGCGCGGGAAACGCCCCCCCGACGGGCTAGCTCGGCGGTGGCGCCGGAGGGGGATCCACTCGATCGGAACCGGTGCCGGGCTCAGCGCCGAGGAGCCACGCCAGCTCGTCCGCGATCGCCTGCCACCGCGGCTCCGGCTCGCAACTGCACGTGTCGTCCCAGGGCTCGACGTCGGCGTGCATGTTGCGGGGTGGCGGACAATCGTCCGGCGGCGGTGGTGGCGACGACATTTGCAACTCTCACATGGCTCGGACCTTGAGTATAGGACGTCCGCACCGAGCCCGCTGGATTACACCTGCTCAGGGTTCTGAAACCGCGCACGGGCATATTCGACTGGAGTGCGGATGACGGATCCGTTAAAGTGGACATCCTGGAGTTTGCGGCTGGGAGTGAGAAGTTCCGACCCTCTGCCCCCCACCAGACAGGAGCCCCCCATGCGATTGTCCGTTCTCGCACTCACCCTGTACCTCTCCGCTCTGCTGGCCAGTGCCGACGCGCAGGAATCAGCCGCCCGGGCGCGGCTGCTGGCCGATCGCCCCGGCGTGCAACTGACGACCTCGGCCGAGAATGTAAGCCGCGCGCTGGGCGCGCCGCTGGCCCATGGCCAGACCGCCGAAGCTAGCGCGGCGAATTTCGTCCTGGCGTACGGCGATGCATTCGGCGCGCTGCCCGCCGAGCTCGTGCCGGGCAATCAGCGTGACGAAGCACAGGCGGTGCCGGTGCTGTTCGACCCGGCGACGGGCGAGTACCGCTTTTCGCTGCACTATTTCGTGCAGCAGCGCGACGGGATCCCGGTCTTCGGGTCCGAGCTGCGCGTGCTCGTTCGCAGCGAAGCGAACTATCCGGCCACCTTCGTCACATCGACACTGAAGAACCTCGGCGCGTTCCAGGTCGACCGCGCGACGGTCGCCGCTCCGTTCGCCAACCTTGGCGACATCGCACCGGACATGACCAGCTTCTCCGATCCGCAGACGGTGATCTGGGCGGGGCTGGCCCAGCGCGCGGAGCCGCGCCTGGCGCTAACGTTCATCGCCGATAACTACGACAATCCCGACGCGGACAAGCCGGAGCGCTGGCGCTACGTCACCGACGCGGTCACCGGCGCCGTGCTGCACCGCGAAAACCTGATCCACTTCACCGATATCACCGGCCACGTGGAGGGTAAGGCGACCGAGGGGTACAAGGCGGACATGTGCGCGGCGGAATCGCCGGTCGCGTTCCCGTATGCCAAGATCACGGTGTCCGGCGGCGGCACGGGCTATGCCAACGCGGACGGCGATTTCGCGATCAGCCACAGCGGCACCTCGCCCGTCAGCGTGCAGTCGTTCATGCAGGGCCAGTACTTCACCGTCGACAACGTGGCCGGCTCGGAAGAGACGCTGACGGCGACCGTGACGCCCGGAATGCCCCACACGTTCACGCACAACAACGACAACTCGAGCGACCTGGTCCGTTCGCAAACCAATGCATATCTCGCGGCGAACCTGGTGCGTGACTGGCTGCTGACGGCCAGCCCGACATTCCCGACCATCGCGACGCAAACCAGCTTCCCCGTCTACGTCAACCGCACCGACGGCTACTGCCCCTGCAACGCCTGGTACGACTACTCGTCGATCAACTTCTGCCAGGCCGGCAGCGGCTGCCCCAACACGGGGTGGAATTCGGTTGTGGCCCACGAGTACGGGCATCATGCGGTGGAGATGGGCGGCGCCGGCCAGGATCAGTACGGCGAAGGCATGGGGGACTGCTTCGGCATGCTGCTGGCCGACGATCCCGGCCTCGGCTACGGGTTCTTCGGCGACTGCGACGAGCCGCTGCGGACCGCCGACAACGACATGCAGTACCCGTGCTCGGGCGAGGCGCACAGTTGTGCACCGCTGCTCTCGGGGTGCGTGTGGAGCATCCGTAACGAGTTGATCGTCACCGAGCCGGCCGAATACCTCGGCATCCTCTCGGCGCTGACCGTCAACTCGATCCTGCTCCACCAGGGCAGCTCGATCAGCCAGGAAATCCCGGAGGAGTTCCTGACGCTGGACGACGATGACGCCTTCATCGGCAACGGCACGCCGCACTACGAGGAGATCTGCGCGGGCTTCGCAGCCCACGGCTTCACCTGCCCCGAGCTCCAGGTGGGCCTGCACGTGACGCCGGAGGCGGGTCTGCAGTCGGATGGTCCAGATGGCGGGCCGTTCATTCCGAGCACGAAGGTGTATACGCTGCAGAACATCGGCGACTACTCGATCAACTACCAGGTCAGCGCCGCCCAGCCATGGCTCACGATTACCGACGGGGCGGGCAGCCTGTCCGCCGGCGCGAGCGCGAACGTGACGCTGACGATCAATGAGGGCGCCGGCGACCTGTCGATCGGGTTCCACTACGCCACGGTGAACTTCATCAACACGACCGATCACGCCGGCGATACCGCGCGCCAGGTCGAGCTGGCGGTCGGTTTCGGCACCGCCTACAGCTGGACGTTCGACACGAACCCGGGCTGGACCACGCAGGGCCAATGGGCGTTCGGCGATCCGACCGGCGGCGGCTCGGGCGGCAACGATCCCCAGAACGGCCACACCGGCACGAACGTGTACGGGTACAACCTCAGTGGCAACTACCCTGACAACATGCCCGAATATCACCTCACCACGACCGCCATCGACTGCCAGGGGCTGAGCGATGTGCGCCTGCGGTTCTGGCGCTGGCTGGGTGTGGAAGAGACCCAATATGACCACGCCTACGTGCGCGTGAGCAACAACGGCACGAACTGGACGACCGTCTGGCAGAATCCGGCCGACAACCTGTACGACGGCGCCTGGGTCTTCCAGGACCTCGATATCTCCGCCGTCGCCGACAACGAGCCGACCGTGTACGTCCGCTGGACGATGGGCACGTCGGACGGCGGCCTGACGTTCTGCGGCTGGAACATCGACGACGTGTCGATCTTCGCGGCGGGCGAGGTGCAGGTGCCGGCGCTGTTCATCGAGGTGCCGACCGATCCGCCGGCCGTGATTCCGCCGGGGACGGCGACGACGATCCAGTTGAACATCTTTGACGGCGCGGAGACGTACCTGGCCGGAACGGGCACACTGCACTGGCGGTTCGCGGACGGCGCGTTCCAGGAGACCGCGGTGACCGCGCTGGGCGGCTCGGCCTACCAGGCGGTCCTGCCGGCGGCGCCGTGCGGCGCACATCCGGAGTTTTACTTCAGCGCGCAGGGCGACGGCGGCACGATCGTGGTCGAGCCGTTCGATGCCCCCGGCGCTCTGTACTCGATCGCGGTCGGCACCGTCGAGACGCTCCAGACCGCCGATTTCGAGACGGCGGCCGGGTGGACCGTTGGCGACACGGGCGATGACGCGAGCACCGGCATCTGGGATCGTGCCGATCCCAACCCCACAGATGCACAGCCCGGCGACGATCACTCCAGCTCGGGTACGAAG
>CAZVRR010000070.1:14303-15235 GCA_964629745.1 uncultured Planctomycetales bacterium
TGCTGGTTGACCGATTCGCGCGGCGGGTCGCGGGGCGACTACGACGTCGACGGCTGCAAGACCACCGTGAAGTCGCCCGTGTTCGACGCGACCGGCTTCGAGCGCGTGACGATCGGCTACTGGCGCTGGTACTCGAACATGACCGGCGGCGCGCCGTACTCCGACGTGTTCCAGGTGGACGTGACGAACAACGGCACGACCTGGGTGAACGCGGAGACCGTCGGGCCGTCGGGCGACGAAGTGCAGGGCGGCTGGCACTACCACGAATTCGTCGTGGACGACCTGGTCAGCCTGACCGCGACCATGCGCGTGCGGTTCGTGGCAGCGGACGAGGGCGAAGGCTCGCTGGTCGAGGCCGCGCTCGATGACTTCGTCATGACCGCGGTGAGCTGCGAAGTCACGTTCGTGGCCGGCGATCTCAACTGCGACGGGGCGCTGAACGCCTTCGACATCGACCCGTTCGTGCTGGCGCTGACGGACGAGGCCAGTTACGTGGCGACGTATCCGGACTGCCTGATCTCGCTGGCCGATATGAACGGCGACGGGGCCGTGAACGCCTTCGACATCGATCCGTTCGTGGAGGCGCTGACGCGGTAGAGTCCGCGGAAGGGCGAGTGGGATTCGCGCGGTCCTGCCTGGTTTCCGACCCGGCAGGACCGCCGCTGTTTTCCGGCCCGATCCCCCGCAGCGCGCCCCATCGGGACGCCGCAACGAACACCACCATGCGGTCGCGGGATGCGAAGGTCGGTCGCCTGCGTGTTGCCATCCCGTTGGGAGGGCGCGCGAAACAACATGCGGAATTCACGCCGTCCCGATGGGACGGCTGGAAACAGCGCGCTGTGCTTCGGGGCGGCGCTGCGGTCCCAGCACTGAAGTGCTGGGCTACCTTCATGCCGTCCCGATGGGACGGCTGGAAAAAGCGCGCTGCGCTT
>CAZVRR010000071.1:0-15129 GCA_964629745.1 uncultured Planctomycetales bacterium
GTCGGCGCCAGCAGGCCCACGATGATCCGCAGCAGGGTGGTCTTGCCGCTGCCGTTCGGGCCCACCAGCGACACGAAGTCACGCACGCCGATCGCCAGGTTCACGTCTTCCAGGACCGGCGGGCCGTCGTACGCGAAGCTCAGGTCGCGGATCTCGATCGCCGGCACGTCCACGGGTGGAAGGGCCGTCATGACTCACCTGCCCTCCAGGCCCTGCCGCACCGCCTCGGCCATGCGTTCCATGCTGGCGAAGTAGTCGCGGGCGAGATCATCCAGCGGCACGACCGCCCCGCCGATCTCCTGGGCGATCACTTCCGCGCTGCGCGTGGAGAACTGCGGTTGGACGAAGATGACGCGCGCCCCGGCTTCGCGCGCCCGACGGATCAGGGCCGCGACCTCGCGCGGCGCGGGTTCCCGGCCCCCGATCTCGACGGGCACCTGCACGAGCCCGTAGGCATCGGCGAAGTAGCCGAAGGCGGGGTGATAGACGAACAGCTCGCGTCCACGCAGCGGCGCCAGCACGGCGCGGAGCCGCGCGTCCAGCGCATCCAGCGCGGCCTCGCACTCCGCCAGGTTACGTCGATAGTCCTCGCCGTGCCCCGGGTCGCTGCGCTCCAGCGCGGCCGCCACCGTGCGGGCCTGGATCTTGAAGAACTGCGGATTGAGCCACGTATGTGGGTCGTCGCCGCCCGCCGCATCGGCCGACTCCGCGCCGTGTTCGTGCTGGTGGTCGTGCTCGTCGGCATCGTGCGCATGGGCTTCGATGCGTCGCAGCGGGATGCCGGCCTGCGTATCCACGATGCCCAGCTCGGGGAAGCCGGCGCGCAGCCGGGGCACCAGGCCGCCTTCGAACGGCAGGCCGATCGTGAAGTACAGCCGCGCGCGCGATGCGGCGGCGAGCTGGGCCGGCGTGGGTTCGTAGGCGTGTGGATTCTGGCCCGGCCCGACGAGCACCTCGGCCCGCACGTGCGGCGCGCCGATGCGCTCGACGAGCTCCGCCTGCGGTGGAATGCTGACCAACACCGGCACCCGCGCGTCACCGGCGCCGCCGGCGGGCGCGCTGGTGGTCGCGGCACCGGGTTGCGGCGCCGGGCCCGGACGGCAGGCCAGGCACAGCAGCAGGCCCCCCGCGAGAAGTCGCGCCGTCCGCGCGCCGCCGCAGCGTTTGCCAGTTCCGGTGGACAACGTCGTCTCCCGGCCCGCCGGTGCGGGCGCTTATTGATACGACGTTATCAATTGGCGGCGCCCTGTCAACCCGGCCGCCGGCGGCGCAGCCCGCTTGCGGGTCCGTGCGCGTCAGTCGCAGGAGACTTCGAAGATCTCCACCGCGTCCAGGCCGCCCTCGTCCTTGGAGTTGTTCGGCAGGTCCGAGACGCCGAACCGCACCCGCATCTGGGCGCTCGGGGCCAGGAAGTCGGCCAGGTAGATTGAGTGCTGCAACCAGCCGGGCGGCACGTTCTGCACGCGTTCGAGCAGCATCCAGGTGGCGCCGTCGTCATTCGAAGCTTCCACGTCGAACGGATCGCCGTCCTGGTCGTCGTTGGCCCACCACAGGGCGTAGCGCAGCACCGGGTTGGTGGTGCCGCTCAGGTCCAGCAGCGGGGAGATGACTCGGGTATAGCCGCCGTCCACGTCGGAATTGCCGAGCGTGTTGTCGGTGAGGTAGCACTTGCCCGAGCCGTCGAAGTCGAGCAGCGGGTCGCCGTCGAGGCCGTCGTCGGCGGGCACGCCGCGCTGCCACGCCCCGTCCGTGAGGGTCGGGTCGTTCTGCACGGTCCAGCCCAGGTCGTTCTCGAAGTTGTCCGCCAGGATGCTGACGAGCGTGCCGACGTACGAGACGTACGGAGCCGCGGGGCCGGCGCCGGGCGCGTAGACCGTACCGGTGATCTCGCCATCCGCCGCCAGGTAGTACTCGGGCGTGTCGTCGCAGGTGGGCGCGGGCAGTGTGCCGCGCCACAGTTCCCCGGCCACCTGTTCCAGCGGCTGCACCTGCCAGCTCCCGCCGTCGTAGCGGTAGTACAGCAGCGCGCTGCCGGGCACGAGCACGTCGTTGCCCGGCGCGATCTGCACGTCCAGCTCGGTCGCCACGCCGGGCGCCAGGAACTCCGGCGCCGGCCCGGTGAGGCTGATGGACAGGGGTACCAGGTACGGCGGGTAGTCGCGCGTGAGCTCGACGTCGTCGAGCCCGATGCGCCCCTGCGCCGAACCGTACGCCGCGCCGAAATCGAAACGCACCGCGACGATATTGGCCAGATCGAGCGGCACGCCGTTGCGCTGGAAATCGGTCAGTCGCACGCGGATCGTGTTGAACTCGTTGGCCCAGCCCGCGCCGGAACCGGCGCCGGTGCGCAGGTAGGTGCGCGTGATGCGGCCGGTGTCCGCGAAGTCGATCGTGCTGGAGGTCCCGTCCGCGTCGCGCAGCGTTGCGCTGAAGCTCAGCGGCGCGGCCAGCGCGACGGAGCGCGGATGGCGCGTGCCCTGGCAGGCGCGGAAGGACAGGAACACGTCATCGGAGAAGTCGCGCTGGTCCGGCACGACCTCGAGCTCGTAGTACCGCGTCGTGCTGGTATCCCAGTCGAAGACCACGCAGTGCGCGTCGTCGCCGCTGTAGCGGTACATGGTCATGCCGTTGGACGGCTGGGACCCGGTCCAGTCGAACGAGCCGTCCATCTCCTGCATGAGCACTTCGTCCAGGTTCTGCACGCTGAACGTGACCGCGCCGCCCGAGCTGCTCAGCGTTTCGCTGGTCTGCGTCTGGTAGTCGTCGAGCACGAAGTTGCCGGTCGCCACGGCGTCCTTGTACTCGTTGGCCACGATGACGTCGCCGGGTATGCCGGCCGGCCGGAAGTGCTCGTAGCGCCGCACGAGGTAATCGCGTGCCACCAGGCTGTTCTCGGTGTAGAGCTTCACCAGCGGCAGGACGTAGCCTTTGACCACGGCGTGCGCCGCGGCCTGCCCGATCAGGTCGGGACCCTCGGCCCACGAGGGCTCCGCCGGCCCGGCATGCAGCCAGGCGTGCCCGCAGCCGTGGATGTACGTGAGCTGCTTGTTGCCGTAGGCGCGCTCGTAGATCGCCAGCGGCTTCGAGTTGCCCGAATCGGGCGAGCCGGTGACATCCGCGTCGGCGCCGGCGATGAACATGTGATAGTTGCAGTCAAACGGCGTCGCCGACCCCGCGGGCGAAATGTGCGTGACCGGCGCCATGCTGCTGATCAGCACGACATCATCGGCGGTGAAATACGAGGGTACGGTCTCGCCGGTGCGCACCTTCGTATACGCGCGGACCACGCCCTCGCCGCCGCGGCTGTGGCCGATCCAGACGATGCGCTGCGGGTCGAGGTGCCCGTTGAGGGCGCCGCCGGCGATCGTGTCGAGGTGGCTGAGGATGTAATCGGTGTTCGTGATGGTCGTGCCCGAGGCGGTCTCGACGCCGGGCCCGGTGTTGTTCTCGTGGCTCATCACGATGCAGCCGTGGGACGCCAGGTGGAAACCGATGTGGTCGTACCACTGGTAGTTGTGACCGTTGCCGTGGCTGACCACGACCAGCGGCAACTCGCCGAGCTCGTCGATGTCGGTCGGGTAATACGTGTCCTGGCCGAGCCAGCTCCCGCCGCTGTAAACCACCTCGGTCACCGCCAGCGGGCCCGGCTGCGTGGTGTCGGCCACGACGTACAGTCCCGCCTCGTTACCGTAGCCGTCGATGACATCGCCGCCGTCCAGCACGCCGTTGCGGTTCACGTCGAGCACGACGTCGTAGCCGCGGCCCAGGCTCGTGCCGGCCTGCCCGCTCAACTCCCCGGCGCCGGCCACGGCGAAACGGTTCTCCTGGATCGTCGTGCCCGTGATGGTCACGATCTCGGCCCCGTCCGGCGTGACATCGCTCAGGAGCGGGTCGACGGTCCACTGGCCGAAGGTCTTGGTCTGCACGACGTACAGGTCCGCCGTGACGCCGACCAGTTGCGGCCAGCGCTGCGGATCGACGCCGACCTCGACGCCCGCCTCCGCGTTGAACGCCCGCACGTACTCGAAATAGGGATACGCGTCGAGCGCGTTGCCGGCCAGCTCGGCCCGCAGGATCTCCTGGGGGCCGCCGCCGGTGAGGGCCTCGATGAACGGATCGATGTCGAAGACGTTCACCACGCCGTCCTCGTTCAGGTCTGCGAGCAGCAGGTCGCAGTCCGGGAACTGGGCGGCGTACGCCTCGGGGTCGGTGAGGGCGAGGACGAACGGGTCGATATCGAACGCATTCACCAGCCCGTCGCAATTCAGGTCGCCGGCTTCGAAGCCCCAGCCGACGGCCGGGGTGAGCGCGAGCAGGATCACAGCCAGGAACAAGCGCGGTTTCAAGGCGGGCCCTCCTGTAGCAGGTTTCCATCCCATGCCGCAACGCGACGCGACATGACGTCCAGTATACCGGTCGGCGGGAGCAAACCGAAACCCAAGTGCCCCCGGCGTGCGGCAGTCCCGATAACGGCGCCGCGTCAACGGGATGGATGGCCCGGAGTGTCGGACACGAGGCGGGCCAGCGGCTGGGTGGAACCGATGTTCTCGAGGATGATCTTCAGCACCACCGCGAGGGGTGTCGCGAGCACCATGCCCGGAATTCCCCACACAAGCCCCCAGAAGGCCACGGCCAGCAGCACCAACAGCGGGCTGATGCCCAGTTCGCGCCCGGAGAGCCGCGGTTCCACGTAGTTGCCGATGACCTGGTGAATGACGATCAGCAGGACGCCGATCGTGATGGGGGTCGTGGCCGTCGGAAATTGCACGAAGGCCATTGCGATCGGCAGGAGCACGGCCACCAGGCTGCCCAGGTAGGGGATGTAGTTTCCCAGGAACGTGAGAAGCGCCCAGACCAGGGCGTACGGCACGCCGAAGAGAAACAATACGACCCACGTGCACATGCCGGTCAGCGCGCTGACGAACGTCTTGACCACGATGTAGCGGCTGATGGCGTAGTTGATCTTGGCGATCACAGCGCCGATTTCCGCCGCGCGCCGCGGGCCGAAGGCAAACTCGAGCCGGCGCGGCAAGCCGGCCTGTTCGGCCAGGAGGAAGATCAGGTACACCGCCACGACGAGCACGCCCGAGGTGAGACCGAGCAGGGTCTGCACCAGCCCGCGCCCGTAGCGGACGAGCTGCTCCACCGAGAGCCACTCCAGGCGCGGCGGCGGGGCCGCGGGAGCGCCGGGCGGGGCGAGCTCCATCGCGACGGGCACGTGCGCCGGCGCGGTGGCGGCCTGCGTCGCCGGGGCCGAGGTCGGCTCGTCGACGAGTCGCGGCACTGCATCCGCGGCGCGGCGCAGGCCCCGTTCGACCGTGTCGAGCCGCTCCTGGATCTGGCTTTCCAGCTCGAGCACGTAAGTCGGCAGCTCGCGCGCCAGCTCGAGCGTGCTGTTCGCCACCAGCACGCCCAGAAAGTACGAGCCGACCAGCGTCACGATGATGATCACGACATACGCCAGCAGCGGGCGCAGCCCGAGCCGCACGAGCCGGCGTTGAAACGGCAGGATCAGATAGGCGACGAACAGCGCGATGAACAGCGGCCGCAGGATTTCGGCCAGTTCCCGCAGGATGACGTAGATGAGGACGCAGAGAAACAGGCCGAGCGTCGCGACGAGCAGCGTGCGCGGCAGTCCGCCTGCCAGCGGGCCGGGGCCTGCACCTGGGTCCGATCCGTTCATCCGTTCCTGCCGTTGCGACCGCGTGCAGCGTACTCTCGCGCTGCGGCACCTACCATACCTGCCGCGTGCGCATGCGGCTGAAGCCGGATTAACGCTTGGCGGCTCCATTCGGGTGGAGTAAGATGTCCGAGAGGCGTTTAGTATGGAGCATAACGCCGGCATCCAGGAAGGTAACCGGGTCGCAATGATCGGAGCTGAAAGCCAGCCCAGGGCGGCGCGCGTTCTGCTGGTGGAAGATCACGCCAATCTCGCACGCCTGGTCAGCCTCTTCCTGCGCGATTACGGCTATACGATCGAAGTGGCGAACAGCATCGCCTCCGCTTTGCAGTTGAACCAGCAGGAGCCGTTCGACGTCGTCGTCAGCGACCTGGGCCTGCCGGACGGCAGCGGCTGGGAGCTGATGCGCGAACTGCGTCAGCGGCGGCCGGTCCGCGGCATTGCGTACAGCGGCTCGGTCAGTCCCGAGGACATCCAGACCAGCATCGAGGCGGGATTTTCCGAGCACCTCTGCAAGCCGCTCGAACCCGAGGATCTGCACGCCGCGATTCAGCGCGTGCTCGCGCAGGGCGGATAGGGATCGCCGCCGCCGGTGACGTCCTCGGCCGGCGCCGGCTCATGCACGAGTTGGGCCAGCCGCGCCACCAGCGCCTCGGCATCCACCGGCTTGTTGATCACGTCATCAGCGCCGAGCGCCATGACCTCGCGCCGGCGCCCCTCGCTGGCATCCCCGGTGACGACGAGCACTTGCCGGAGCCCGCTCGGACGGGACTCCTGCAACAGGCGCAGCACGTCGCTGCCGTCCATGTCCGGCAGCATCAGGTCGAGCAGCAGCACGTCGGGCGCACTGTACTGCAGGGCCTGAATCGCCGTCCCGCCGCGGGGCGCCTGGACCACGTGCGCGCCCTCCGCCGTGAGCAGACCGGCGGTGGCGCGCCGCGTCAGCTCGTGATCTTCGACCAGCAGCACTTCCAGGCCGCGCAGCCGGCCGTCCCGGGCGCGAGCGGGCTGGCCGAGCTGGGCTTGCGCAGGAGGCGCTTCCGTCGGCTCGGCACCGGCCGCGAGCAGGGCGTGCGGGAGCGTCAGCGAAAACGTCGTGCCCACTCCGAGAGTGCTCTCGACGCTGAGCAGCGCCCCGAGCTGATCGACCAGCCGCTTGCAGATCGCCAGTCCCAGGCCGGTGCCCTTGGCGGGGTCACGTTCGGGATTCTTGATCTGGAAGAACTCGTCGAAGATGCTCGCGAGGTGCTCGGCGGAAATGCCGACGCCGCTATCCTGCACGCGCACCTGCACACCGTCCTCCGCCGCCGGGCAGATCGCGATGTTCACAAACCCGCAGTCCGTGAACTTCACGGCGTTGCCGATGAGGTTGGCCAGGATCCGCGCCAGCTTCAGCCGGTCGGTGCGCACCTGTACGTCGGGCAGGCGGTCGTCCAGCGTGAGCCGCAGGCGCTTCTCCTCGGCCAGCGGCGTAAAGCGACGCAGCTCGGCGCGCACCACGACCTGCAACGGGAACTCGCTGATGTCCAGCTCATGGCGCCCGGAGTCGAAGCGGGCGATATCGAGCACCTCGGTCACCAGCTCCACCAGGCCCCGCGCGGTGCTGCGCAGGTCCCGCACCAGGCCGGCGACCTCCTCGGCCCGCCGGGGATCGGCGGCGGCCCGCAGGATGAGCTCGGAGATCAGCGTGATCGCATTCGCCGGCGTGCGGATATCGTGCGAGACCGCGGCCAGGAAGCGCGTCTTGCGGATCGAGGCCTGTTCGGCATCCGTGCGCCGGCGCTCCAGCTCGGCCCGCAACTGGAGTGCATCAAGCAGCAGGGCGCACTGGTCGGCCAGCCATTCGATCAGGCGGAACTGTTCGACTGTCCAGCGCCGCGGCTGCCGGCTGAAGATCTCGACTACCCCCATAATCTGGCCGCGCATCCGCAGCGGTGCCGCCAGCAACGAGCGAAACGGGTCGCCCGCGCTCCCCTCCAGGCACTGCAAATCCGGCCGCAGCGCGATGTCTTCCAAGTACCCCGTCTCCCCGCGCTCCACGATCAGGGACGCGAACGAACGCTCGTACGACCAGCCGGCGCACTCCGGCCCGGCGACACAGCCGAACTGCCCGTACACCCGCGCCCCGCCGTCAGGCTCCAGGCCGATCACCGCGGCGGCGGCCGCGCCTTCGCCCATCAGCGGCACCGCGCGCCGGCAGATCTCCGATAAGGGATGCTCGGCGGCGGCGTGAGCCCGCGAGGCCTGCATGATGGCGTGCAGCAGGGCTTCGCGCCGGGAAGCCTCGTTGTTGGCGGAGCCCAGCTCTTCGGTCTGCGCCAGCAGCTCGGCACTTTGCTGCTCGAGCTCCTCGGTCTGGCATTGCAGCTCCTCGTTCTGCTGTGCGATCTCCTCCTCGCGCGCCTTGAGCTCCTCGTTGGCGGTCTCGAGTTCCTGGTTCAACTGCTGAAGCTGCGCGTTGTGCCGTTCCAAGCGGGCGCGCAGTTCGATGACCGCGTGGGTCACGCCGGCGGTGATCAGCAGGCTCAGCAGGCGCAAGCCGAAGTCGATGGCATGCCCAACCTGGCTGGACGGGAGCACGACCCACACCTTGACGGCCGCCACGGCCAGCAGCGCGAGAGTCATGCCCCACAGGACAGCGCGGCGCCGCAGCCAGATGCAGACGAGTAGCGGCAGTCCCTGCGCCAGGCTGGTAACTTCATATGGAAAAACCACCAGCCGGACATACCCCGTCGCCGCCACCAGCGCAGCCGCGAGCAACAGGCTCGGCCCCAGCGGCACCGGACGTGCGATGCGCGGATCACGCATCATGAAGATCCTCTTGGCGCCGATAGATGTACGGTCCGCATCGCGTAAGCGGCAGGGCCCCCGCCGGCCGCTCCGCCTTCCCCAGGACCACGAAGCCCCCGGGGCGCAGCAGTGCGACGGCGACGCGCCAGGCCGCCGCCGCCGATTCCCACGTGAAGTACATGCTCGCATTGCGGAACAACAGCAGATTGCATGGGGCCAGCGGCGGGGCCGCGAGAATGTCGCCGTGAATCCACTCGACTGCCGCGCGCAGATTGGGATGCACGCGGTTCTCGCCCCGTTCGCTCGTGAAGAAGCGTTCGCGGTAGCCGTCCGGCAGACCGACGACGTCCTGGCGCCCGAAGTACCCCGCGCGGGCGGCGGCGAGCGCATCGCTCCGGCAATCCAGGCCCCACAGCCGGCTTTGCCCCAGGGCGCCGCGCTCCGCCAGCAGCATGGCCACCGAGTAGAGCTCCCGCCCGTCGGCGCAGGCTAGGCTGCCCACGGTTATGCCCGGCGCCCGGCGCAGCAGCGCGGGCAGCACCTCCTCGGCCAGCGCCTGGAAGACGACGGCATCACGGAAAAACTCCGTGACCCCGATCACCAGGGCGCTGGTGGCCCGCGGGAGCAGTTCGGGCACGCTGGCCAGGAGTTGCTCGGCGTCGTCCGTGGAGCTGACGCGCAGCGCACGCAGGCAGGCGCGGACCCGTCGCGCGAGCGGCTCGGGACGGTAGGCGTCCGGCTTCAGGCCGGCGCGCGCAAGCACCCAGCGGACAAAGGGGTCATGGCTGGTCGCCGGACGGACGCTCGTCATGCCGGCGGCGCGGGTGCCGAGCGCCCTCGCGCTTCGCGTGGAAGCCTCCCCTGCAAAACTGACGTACCGGTAGCGTGAGTTCATCGCGACAGCGCGCCGTCCCATGCCCCGCCCCCTTCGGGAAACGAACATAACACAAATGGCTGACGTGCGTTGGTTGAAATCGGTGTAATCACCGGAGCCGGGCGCAAGCCCCGCGCCTCAACCCGCTTTGATCGCCCGGGCGATAGAGCCGTTATAGTCTCAGACCGTGCATTCGGGCCCAAGCGCCGCGGTTACGGACCGGTTGGTGGCAATGGCCCGCACGGTCAGGTCACAGGAAAGGAACCTAAGCATGAACAAGCGTGTGATCGGGCTGATCTCGCTCCTGGGCAGCGCGTTGATGCTCGCAGGTTGCAGCGGCAGCGGGGCGGCGTGGACGGGAGCCAACGTCGGCAAGAATCTCATCCGCAAGGACACACATCTGAAGATCATGCTGGACGGCAAGCAGGCCAAGCAGAACACGCTCAAGAAAGGCGCCACCGGATATTCGCGCTTCGACGTGAAGGAACCAGTGAGCACCTCGCCCACCCTCCGCTTCGAGATCGAGGATCCCGACCGCTTCGGCCGTATCACCATGGTGAGCTGCTCGATCTACCAGAAGTTCGAAGCTGACTACTCGCACCAGGCCGAGTACACGGTCATCGCCCGCGAAACGAACAATCCACAGGCGCAGCTCAAGCCCGGCGTCGACTACAACCTCGGCAACCTAGGGCCCAACTTCAAGATCATCAACCTGACCGGCCAGGAGGTGCCCCAGGTCAAGCTCGTCCCCGGAATGAAGTACATGCTGACCTTCACTGTCAGCGCGGATAAGAGCGAGACGGCCCAGATCTACTTCGAAACGTAACTCGAACGATCTTTCCTTTCGAATCACTCCGGCCGGTTCTGTCGCCTTCGCGGGCGACGGAACCGGCCGTGCCATGCGCCCGGCCGGCTTGCCAGCGCCCGCACTGCGGTTGTACAAGGGGCGGCACACAGACACCGCAGGAGTTCGCATGAGCGGCGCTGCAAAGGTCCTTGTCACGCGACGGATGCCGCCCCCGGCCATCGAACTGCTCACACACGCCAGCTGCCACGTGGATCTCATCGATTCGGACGCACCGCCCCCCAGAGCGCTGTTTGTGCAGCGCATCGCCGGCGCGGCGGGCGTGCTCGCCATGCTCAGCGATCGGGTCGACGCCGCCGCACTGGACGCCGCCGGCCCGCAACTGCGCGTCGTCGCGAACTACGCGGTGGGATTCGACAACGTGGACCTGGAGGAATGTCGCCGGCGCGGCGTGCGGGTGACCAACACCCCGGGCGTGCTGACCGATGCCACCGCCGACCTGGCGTGGGCGCTCATTCTCGGCGCGGCCCGAAACGTGTCGGCCGGTGATCACGCCGTCCGCAGCGGCGCGTGGCAGGGCTGGGCGCCGCGGCAACTCCTGGGATTGCAGCTCGCCGGTGCGACGCTCGGCATCCTGGGCGCGGGGCGCATCGGCAGTGCCGTTGCACGCCGCTCCGTCGGATTCGGCATGCGCGTCTTGTATACCGACAGCCAGCCCAATCCCGAGCTCGAACGTCAGCTCGGCGCGCGACGCGTCGAGTTCGGCGCGCTGCTGGCCGCAGCGGACGTGCTGTCCGTGCACATTCCCATGGCCCCCGAGCACAATCGCCTGATCGGCGCGGCGTAACTGGCGCGGATGAAACCGACGGCTGTGCTGGTAAATACGGCGCGCGGGCCGCTCATCGACGAGGCGGCCCTGGTCCAGGCGCTTCGCGACGGGCAAATCGCCGCGGCCGGCCTGGATGTGTATGAATACGAGCCGCGCCTGGCCCCTGGCCTGGCCGAGTTGCCGAACGTCGTGCTCCTGCCGCACCTGGGCAGCGCGACGACCGCCACGCGCGAGCGCATGTCGCGGATGGCCGCCGAGAATGTGCTGGCCGTACTCGCCGGCCGGGAGCCGCCGAATCCCGTGGTTTGAGCCCTGGCACGCGTGCCGTGAAATCGCACGTCCATTACGAGGCCGCGTTCGAGGATTACCTGCGAGGGCGGCGCATCCCGTACGTGGCGGTCGACGAGGCGAAGAAGGCCTCGTTCCGCGACGCGCAGCTCAAGAGTTTCGACTTCATCGTGTACTCGACGGGTCAGACCAACTGGCTGATCGATATCAAGGGTCGCCGCTGGCATGCCCGTCGCCCCGGCGGCAAGCCGACCTGGGAGAACTGGGTGACGCAGGAAGACCTCGACGGACTGCGCCGGTGGGAGGAAGTGTTCGGGGCGGGCTTCGCCGGCCTGCTGGTGTTCGCGTATTGCCTCCAGAGCGACGGGCAGCCGCCGGCGGAAATCGTGCACACGTTCCGTGACCAGCGCTACGTCTTCGCCGGCGTGCCGGTCGCCGACTACGCGGCCCAGGCGCGCCTGCGGTCGCCGAAGTGGGGCACGGTGAATGTCCCGACTGCGGCCTTCGCCCAGGCGGTGCGGCCGATCGCGGACTGGCTGTGATCGGCGGGGTCATATTCGGCCCGCCAGGGGGTGGACTGACGGAAATCCGCACCACCGCGCTCCACGACTCTTAACTTGCTACTAAATAGCGACTTATGTTCGTTCGCGTCCAGAGCCGGCTCGAGCGGGCGTTGACACGCAGGCCCGGCGTCTTTACACTAATCAGGCTGTACCCAGATTCCCTGCCCTTCACCTCCGGCGCGGCCAGCGACCGGATCGGGGCGACGACGGTGACACGTGGCCAAGAAGACCGGTAACAAGGCGACACGCAGCCAGGCGAGTGACACCCGCCGGAAGACCGCTTCGGCGGCGGCAGGTTCGCGCAAGCGGCCCGCGGCCGAAACGAAGGCTCCTCGCACGCGCCGTCCTGCACCGGCCAAGTCCGCCGCTACGAACAACGTACCCAAGCCGGCGGTCCCCGAAGCGCCCGCCGGGCCGGTGAAGAGCGGGCTGACCCGGCGCGACATCGAGCAGTTCCGCGCGATGCTGCTGGAGAAGCGGGCGGAACTGGTGGGCGACGTGCACACGCTGCGGAGCGAGGCGCTCAAGTCGAACCGGCCGGACGCCGCGGGCGACCTGACCACCATGCCGCTGCACATGGCCGATCTGGGCACCGACAATTACGAACTGGAATTCACGCTGGGCCTGATCGAGGGCGGCCGGGCGGTACTCCAGGAAATCGACGAAGCGCTCGACCGCATCCGGCAGGGCACGTACGGCATCTGCCTGGCCACCGGCAAGCCCATTGGCAAGGCGCGCCTGCGGGCCAAGCCGTGGGCCAAGTACAGCTACGAATACGTGCTGGCGCAGGAAACCGGTAAGCGGCGATAGCGTTGTCCGCACCCGCTCCCCACGATCGAACGGCGCCCGCCGGTGAGGCGTCTCCCCTCGCATCCGCTGCCCCGTCCGCGCCGCCGGCGCGCAGCGCGCTGGTTTCGCCGCTGGCGCACGTGCGGTTCTGGTCCGTTGCGGTCCTGGGGCTGGTGCTGGACCTGTGGTCCAAGCAGTGGGCGTTCGAGACGCTTGGCCAGGGTGGGCGGCGGGTGTTGCTGCCGTACGTCCTGGAATTCCAGACGATGATGAACGACGGGGCCCTGTTTGGCATCGGCGGCGGGCGCACCACGCTGTTCCTGATTGCCTCGGCTCTGGCGCTGGTGCTCGTGTTCTGGATGTTCGCGCAGAGTACGGCCCGCAACTGGGCGTTCCAGATCGCGCTGGGCGGGATTCTCGCCGGTGCGCTGGGCAACATGTACGACCGCGCGTTCGTGCAGCTCGTGATGTGGCCGTCCCCGTCGGGTGCGGCCCGCTGCTGGTCGCCGCAGCCGGCGCCGGGTGGCGGCGTGATCCTCCAGGAGTATCCGCCGGGTCGTGACGGGCGCGTGCTGCACCTGCCGGAGTCCGCGGCGCGCGACCTGCCGGCGCCGGTGGGGTACGTGCGGGATTTCATCAAGATTCCGACGCGGGTTTTCGGCCGGCGCGAGTTGTGGCCGTGGGTGTTCAACGTGGCGGACATGCTGCTGGTGGGCGGGGTGGGGATCCTGGCGGTGCGTCTGTGGCGTGAACGCGAGCCGCGCCGACGGGAGGCGCGCCCTGCGGTTGACGTGGCGGCGGACAAAGTCTAACCTAGCATAGAGATCCAGACGGGGCGTGGCGCAGTCTGGTTAGCGCGTCTGCATGGGGTGCAGAAGGTCGCTGGTTCGAATCCAGTCGCCCCGATCGCCGCGAAGCGGCGTTAGAGCAGGGAGGGGGAGGAGGGAGAGATTAGATCCCAGGAACATGCCGCGCTTGCGACAGCACCTGCCCATGGTCCGGCCCGTCTGAACGTGATCCTCGCGCGCGAGGCGCCGGTGGGCGTTGTCTTCCGGCGCGGACCGAGTCGACAAGTTCAGGTGATCAAGTGGCGAACCGATACCGACTGCTTCGAGGCCGGGCAGTGGTTCAAGGGTCGCATCTACAGCTACCGCGCTGACCTGTCGCCGGATGGGCGCTACCTCGTCTACTTCGCGGCCAAGCACAAGCCCCCCCTGTACTCATGGACGGCAGTCAGCCGGCCACCCTTCCTGACTGCCCTGGCCCTTTGGCCGAAGGGCGACTGCTGGGACGGTGGCGGCATGTTCGAGAGCCCCGCGAAATTGTGGCTCAATCATCCCGCCGTGCAGGCCACGCTCGCAGAGGGCACGTTATTGCCTGCCGGACTCAAGGTCTACGCGGAATGCGGCGGCGGCGAGGATCAGCCCGTCTGGTTTCGCCGACTCCGCTGGGGAGGCTGGGAGCAGCTCAGCCAGGGCGATTTCGAGCTCGCGGGGATAAAGGGATATCGAACTTACGCCCCGATTGTCTGGCGGCGAAACCGGCCGCGCTCGGGATCAGTTCCGGTGCCGAATGCGGGAGATGAGCTCGCGGTGGAACTGCGGATGCATATCAGCATGCGGGGTTTTCGGCGTGTCATCGACTTCGAGCTGGTGACCGCAGACGACCATCGCGTGCCGTTCGTGGCCGAATGGGCCGATTGGGATAGAGCAGGTCGCCTGGTCCTTGCCAAGGCGGGTACGATTCGCACCGCAAGCCTGCAGGCCGACATGTCTCTGACTGAGCGGGAGCTCGCCGACTTCAATCCGAATCGATTCAAGGAAGTGATCTCACCGGACTGGGCGCGTCGGTGGTGACGGTGCGACCTCACCTTTCGAAGCGGCTGACGCGCCTCAGCTTACGTCCTCAATTCCGGCCGGGCTCCAGCGAAGCGCGAACGCGGGCGGGTTGGGCGCCGCCGCATGTTGAAGCCTGCTCGCGCAGGGCCAGTTACTTCCTGCTCTTCGTGCATTTCGTGGTGTCATCATTTGCATTCCCAGCACCACGGCCCGCTGCGCGGACCGTGCCACGCGCGTTGGGAGCCTCGCGCAGCGCCACTCCCTTCGCGCCCTTCGCGCACTTCGCGGTGTCATCGCCCCGCACTCTCAAGACCACGGCCCGCTGCGCGGACATACCACACGTAGAGCCCCCGCGCGCATGGCTGAGTACTTCGTGCTCTTCGTGCCCTTCGTGGTGTCATCACTCCGCATTCGCAGCACCACGGCCCGCTGCGCGGACCGTGCCACCCCCCGCGCCCAGTTCGCGCATCGCTACGCCTTCGCGCCCTCCGCGCCGAGTTCGCGCATCTCCGAGTCCTTCGTGCTCTTCGTGCACTTCGTGGTGTCGTCACTCCGCATACCCCGCACGTCGTCCCGCTGCGCGGAACGGGCCGCACTTCTCCCCTCCGCGGACTCGCGACACGGCCCGAAGCCAGTAAGATGTGCTCTTGGTTCGGCAACACAGCACACAGCC
>CAZVRR010000072.1:0-15026 GCA_964629745.1 uncultured Planctomycetales bacterium
GGCCGCCGGTCACGCTCAGCGACGTGCATGCGGCGCACCCGACGTTCACCGCGCCGGAGGGTCTGGCGAATACCGACCTCCGGTTTGAGCTGCGTGTCAGCGACGGCACGAACGTGAGCGTCGACACCGTGGACATCACGGTGAATGCCGATGACGACGCGCCGACGGCCGAGGCCGGGCCCGACGTTTCGGCGGCGGCGGGGCAGACCGTCCAGCTCGCCGGGCAAGGCAGCGATCCTGAGGATCAGCCGCTCACCTACCAGTGGGTGCAGATCAGCGGACCGGCTGTCACGCTGGACGATCCGACCGCCGCCAGCCCGACTTTCACGGCTCCCAGCGGCACCGCCGCATCGGAGATCCGCTTCGCGCTGCACGTCTCGGATGGAACGACGACGAGCGTGGATACGGTGGCCATCACGGTGCAGCCGACGGATGCGCCGGAAACTCCGGTGCAGCCGCCGATTGTTCCGCCGACGGATGTCGAACCCGACTCGCCGGTTACCCCGGATTCGTCGGACGGCGACACCGATGCGGAACCGGCGGAGCCTGACACGCCCGTGTCGCCGGAGGACCCGACCGACGAACCGGTGGACGAAGCGCCGGCGCCCCCGGCGCCGGACGAGCCGGAGCCGCCAGCGTCCACCGACGAGCCGACCGAGGCCGAGCCGGAGGCCGACGCGCCGCCGACCGACTGGGACGGCACCGAGCCGCTGGAGATACTCGATCCGGCCCCGGGACCCGTGGTCATCGAGCTGCCCGCGGCCGGTACCGGGTTCACGAGCGGTTTCACGTCGAGTGAGCCGGTGGGAGATCCTGCCGACGCGGCGGCCGGTGCGGACCATGTCGTGCACCAGCCGCTGCGGCTGGAGCGGCTCGATGCGGGTGGCGACGACCTCGAGGCGCTCGATTTCGTGGCGCAGCCGGGGCTGCGTTTCGAAGACGTCTTCACGATGCGCGTCAACGTCGACCACGGGCCCGACCAGGATTGGACCCGCGACGTGGCAGCGGAACGGGAGCCGGCATCCGAGCCTGCCGTTATGAGTCGCCCGGACGATGAATTGCCGGTCGTTGCGCCGGTAACGTCACATACCGCCGTCGAATCGCCGGCGGAGGACTCGAACGGCCCGGCCGGTGCGGCGCCGGCCGACGGCGCGGGGTTGTCCAATAAAGGAGTGCTCGCGGTCCTGTGGGCACTGCTGCGCGGCCAAGCGGGCACGCAGCGTGAATCGGACGTGTCCAGCCGGACCCCCGCTGGGCGCCGCGGCCGTTAAAGCGGCCGCATACGCGCCGCGATGATACGCATGGAGGTGTATCTCCGTGGCGCACTGGATTCGGACATTCCGTCTGCGCCCGCGGCGCAGTTCGGCGGCGCGGGTGCTGCCGCGGCCGACGCTGGCCGGCGTGGCGCTCGTCTTCACGGTGGCGATCGCGCTGGAAGCGGGCGCACCCGCGGGCGGCCCGCCGGTTTCGGCCGGCGCGCAGCTCGGCGGATTCACGCACGCGTGGCGCAGTTCGGACCTGGCCGCTGCGCAGGCCGGTCGCCTCAAGTCCGTGGAGGTCGAGGTGGGGGCGACCGTGGAAAGCGGTGCGCTGTTGGCGCGCCTCGAAGAGGACGTGCAGCGCACGCGGGTGGACATGGCGCAGCGCCTGGCCGATTCCACGCTGGACGTGGAACTGAGCCAGAAGCGCGCCGCGCACGCGGTGTACGAGCAGGAACGGCTGGAGAAGCTGAGCGCGACCGGTGTGGGCTCGCCGGACGAACTCGCCGATGCGCGGCTCGAGACGGTGATATCCGATCTGCAATGGCGCATCGCGCAGCGCGATCACGAGCTGGCCGTCCAGGACCTGGCGCTGCAGCGCTTTCTGCTCGAGCAACACCTGATCCGCGCCCCGTTCCCCGGTTACATCGCTGCCCGGCTCAAGGAAGCAGGGGAGTCCGTTGATCTCGACGAGCCGGTCCTCACGCTCGTGCAGCTGGATCCCCTGAAGGTGGTGATCGACTGTCCGCTCGTACAACTGCCGGCTTTGCAGGGGTGCGGCCAGGTGCTGGTGCGGCCGGCCGAGCCGGCGCTGGCCCCGCGCGCGGCGCGCGTCAGCCTCGTGAGTCGCACGGTCGATCCGGGCAGCCAGACCGTGCGCGTCGAGCTGGTGCTGCCCAATCCGGACGGCGCGTGGCGCGCGGGCATGTACGTGGGGATTGAGATTCCCAGCGCCCCGCAAGCACGCGGCGCAGACAGCGCGGAGTAGCCCGCGGGAGGACTGCTGCCATGTTCGAGCCGGACCAGCACGCCGATGCCTTCGATCAGAACTCCGCGTTCGACCTGCTCTCGGAGCTCGAGCGGAACACGCCGGACGAGATCCGCCGCCAGCGGGCTCACACCCGCTTGGCCCTGAAGGCCCAGGTCATCATTCGCCCCGGCAACGCCAGCGACCTGCTCAAGCTGAAGGTGCGAGGCGTCACGGGTGACGTGTCGGAAGGCGGCTGCCGCATTCTTTCGCCGGTGCCCTTGCGGGTGGGCGATATCTACCGGCTCGATTTCGATCGGCGCATGCTCGACGTGCCCCTGGCATTCGCGCGCTGTCTGCGCTGTCAGCTCGTGCGCGAGGACGCGTTCGAAGTGGGATTCGCCTTTTTCCGGCCGTTGCCGCTGGGACAGCGTCACGCGGCCCGGACGAGCCAGTCGCTCTTGTAGGACCGTGGGGGCGGCGGTGGAGGCCACGCGGCAGTGCTAGGTGCTCCCGGGTACACTCGTGAAACGGCTCCCCACGTCGGCGGGCGCGGCAGCCCCTTCGCCCAGATCATGCTCCTGTCGCGCAGTGCGCAGGGCCCGGCGGATTTCTACCGCGGCCTGCTGCGCATTCTGAGCGGCGTGTTCGGCAGCCCGTACGCCCGGCTCGATCTTCGCCAGGGCGGCGAGTGCCTCACGGAGGAGTGGCACCAGGGCGCGGGGGATCCCCAGTTCTGGAAGGATCCCGTCGAGCGCGTGCTGATCGAGGCCCACCAGGAACACGAGACCGTCGCCCGCATCTACAGCGCCCCGGATGCCCGCCTGCGCGTGGGCCTGGTGGCGGTGCCGCTCTACACGCCCGAGGCCGAAGTCGTCGGCGCCGTCGCCCTGGTGATGCGGCTCAAAGAGTCAACCGCCAAGGCCCGGATCTCGTATCTCGAATCCCTGCTCACCGTCGCCTCGCACGCGGCCGGGGGCGTCGGACCCGCCGCACCACCGGCGCGCACCGCCGACTCGGTGCGCGCGCTCGGTCGGGCGGCGGAATTCGAATCGATCGAGGAGCTGGCGTACCACCTCACGAACACGTTGCGGAATCGCATGGGCTGCCACCACGTCGCGCTCGGACTGGCGCGCGGCAACCGCCTGCGACTGCTGGCGATCTCGGGCCTCGATCACGTGCCGCGGCAGAGCCCCGGCGTGCGCGCAATCGTCATGGCCATGGAAGAATGCCTCGACCAGCGCGCTGCGATCGCCGTCCCGCCGCTGCCGGAGGAGCCCGCGCTCGCCCTGGGCACGCGCCTGCACGTGCAGTGGCACCACGCTGCCCAGCGCGACCAGGTCGCCTCGCTGCCCATTCGCAGCGGCGACGAGATCGTGGCGGTGCTGAGTCTGCGGCGTCGCGCCGATGAGCCGCTGCGCAGCGAGGAATTGCGCGAATTGTCCGAGGCGCTCGTGCCGTTCGGTCCGGCCCTGCTGCTGCTGCGCGAAGCGCGGCGCAATCTCATGCAGCACGCGTCGGAGGCCGGCGCCGCCTTTGCGCGGAGTCTCCTGCGACCACAGCACGTGATCCGCCGCTGGGCCGTGCTGGCCGTCGCCGCCGCCCTGGCCTGGTTCGCCGTGGGCACCTGGCCGTACCGGGTGACGCTGACGGGCGTCGTGGCCCCCGCCGAGCTGCGCTGCCTCAGCATGCCGTTCGACGGCAAGCTCGCGGCGGTCCACGCCAAGCCGGGCGACCTCGTGCGCGCCGGGGCGATCCTGGCCGAACTCGAGACCACCGATCTGCGGATCGAGCAGGACGAACTCGCGGCGCAGCGCGCCGCCGCCGCCCAGGAGCGCGTCGCCGCCCTCGGCCGCCAGGACCCGGTCGCGGCGCAACTGGCTGGCGTGACGGTCGACCTGTGCACCGCGCGACTGGCGGGCGTCGCACGCCGGCTCGAGCGCTGCGTCCTGCGCAGCCCGTGCGACGGCACCATCGTCAGCGGCGATCTCAGCACCCGCGCCGGCGACGTGGTGCTGCGCGGCGTGCTCCTGTTCGAGGTGGCGCCCGGCGAACGCTGGCGCCTGGAACTGGCAGCGCCCGAGTGGGTGAGCGCCGAACTGTCGGCGGAGCTGGCGGGCACATTCTGCAGCAGCGCCCGGCCTGAGAGCGGTCTGCCGTTCCAGCTCGAGCGCGTCCAGCCGCACACCGTGCTGCGTGACGGCCGCAACGTGGTGCTGGCGGAGGCGAGCGTGACTGCCGCCGCCGGCTGGATGCGACCGGGCATCACGGGCTATGGCCGCGTGGAACTGGGGCCGCGTCCGGTCTGGTGGGTCGCGTTGCACCGGGTCATTGAGTACGTCAGGTTGCACCTATGGCTCTAGGCGCGGATGCCAACCTGTCGCTGGCCGAGCGCCTGCGGCCCGTGCACGTCGGCGTGCGTGGCGACCTGGAAGTCAGCCGGCATCTCTTCCGCGGCGCGCCCGCCTACCTGGTCCGCGATCCGCTCACCTGCCAGAGCCATCGACTGAGCGTGTCCGACTATCGCATCTTCACCGCACTCGATGCCGGCAGTACGCTCAGTGACGTGTTTGACGGCCTGCTGGCCCGGGGCGAGCTGCGCCCGCAGGACGAGGAGCGCTTCTATTCCTTTGTGTTCCAGCTCCATCGCATCGGCCTGCTCCAGTTGCCCCTCAGCGACGACAAGCTGCTGTATCGCCGCTCGCGCGCCCGGCGCGCCGCGGCGGCGCGTCGCGCCCTGCTCAGTCCTATCTTCCTGCGCATCCCCCTGTGGAACCCGGACCGCTTTCTCGATCGCACGTTGAGCTGGGTGTCGGGCCTTTACTCGCGCGGGTTCTTCCTCGCGTGGGTCCTGCTGCAACTGGCGGCGCTGGCGATCGTGGTGGCCCGCCGGAACGATCTCTACCGTCCGCTCAGCGGCCTGCTCGCGGGCGACAACCTGGCCGCGCTGTGGGTGATCCTGGTCGCGCTCAAGGCAATCCATGAATTCGGGCACGCGTACGCCTGCAAGCGCTTCGGCGCTGAAGTGCGCGAGATGGGCGTCTACCTGATTGTCGGGACCCCCTGCGCCTACGTGGACGCCACCGCCGCGTGGACACTGCCGAGCCGCCTGCAGCGCCTCATCATCGGCCTCGGCGGCATCTACTTCGAGCTGACGGTGGCGGCGATTGCCACGTTCGTCTGGGCCGGCACCGGACCAGGGGCCCTCCACGCGCTGAGTCACAACGTCATGTTCGTCGCGAGTGCCGCGACGATCCTGTTCAATATCAACCCCCTCCTGCGCTATGACGGGTACTATCTCCTCAGCGACCTGGTCGGCGTTCCGAACCTGCGCGGCCGGGCGCAGGCCGCCGTGCACAACGTCTGCAAACGCCTCGTGCTCGGCATCCAGCCGGCCGGCACGGAGCAGGCGGGTCCGCGCTGGCTGCTGATGTGTTTCGGGACCGCCGCGCCGGTGTATCGCACGGTGGTGCTGCTCGGCATCGCGACGCTGCTCGCGCTCAAGCTGCAACTGGTCGGCCTGGTGATCGCGGCGCTGCTCCTGGTCGCAACGCTGTGGGGCGCGTTGCGGCGCACCCTGGCCTACCTGTGGTTCTCCGAGGAGACGGCCCCGGTGCGCGGGCGCGCCGTGTGTGCCAGCGTCGTGCTGCTGGTCGCACTTCCCGTCGGCCTGGGCTTCTGCCCGGTAGGCAGCACGATCACCGCGTCCGCCGTGCTGCGCCACGAATCCGAGATCGTGGTGCGCGCCGCGGTCCCCGGCTTCGTCACGCGGTTGCCCGTGCAGTCGGGTGCGCCGGCCCAGCCGGGCACGTTGCTGGCGCAGCTCGAGAACGATGAGCTGACCGAGGCGCTGCTCGAATGCGAGGCCGACTGCACCGCCCGGCGGCTGCGCATGGCCGCGTACCAGGCGACGAATCCCGCGCTGGCGGCGCAGGAATCCTTTGTACTCGCGGCCCGGCTCGCCAAGCGCAGCACGCTCCAGGCCCGCGCGGACGCACTGTCCGTTGTGGCCCCGCAGCAGGGTTCCATCGCCCAATGCGTGCCGCCGACCGTCACCGGCTGCTACGTCGAGGCCGGGACGCCGATCGCCACGCTGGCGGACGGACCGTGGGAGGCCCGATTCGTGCTCTCGGCGGCCGAGCTGGCCGCCGCCGGTCCGCAGCTCGGCGGCGCGATCGACTTCCGCGCGCGCTGCGGCTCGAATCAGAGCCTGCGTGGCGTGATCACGCGAATCCTGCCGACCGGCTCGCCGCAGGTCCCATATCCGCAGCTCACCCAGCTGGGTGGGGGCGCGATCATCGTCACGCCGCAATCGGGCGCCGCCGAGGAGCCCTTCTTCGAGCTGCACGTACGTCTCGAAGAAAGCGACCTGGCGTTGCGTTCCGGCCTGACCGGCCTCGTCCGCCTGCGGGGCGAGTCGGTCTGGTTGGCGCAACTTGCCCTGCGCCGGGCGTGGACGTTTGTTGATTCGCTTCTCGTCCGCTGAGCGCTACGTCCTCCCGTGCGGCACGCATGCCGGGGCGGGGGGCAGCGTCAGCGGGTTGGCACAGCGCCGCGTATTCATCACCCGGAGCATCCCGCACCGATAAACCCAGCAGGGCAGCGCCGGGTGGACAGCGAGCACTGCCTCGCACTACTCAATCCGCGCATGTCGCCGCGGCGGAGCTTCTCATGTGGCTTTGTCGGATCTTCGGGCGGCTCTTTACTTCGCGGAGTTCTGCGCCACCCATCAGTCGTCACGATCACATCGCGGTCTGGCTGAGTACGGCGCGCATCGGGGGTGCGCCGGACGGCACGGGTGGACGCCGGCGGCATCAGCGCTGGCGCTGGACGCGCGCCATGTTGCTGCAACTGGGGGATCACGAGCTCTCAGGACGTTCGTTCAACATCAGTGCGTCGGGTCTCGGCGTGTTGACGCGTGAGCCACTCCCCATGCACGAGATCGTGCAGATCAGCATGGGAACGGATCGTTGTGTCACGGCGCGCGTCGTGCACGTCGTCGGCCCGGACGATGAGGGGTACTACCAGGCGGGCCTCGAATTCTGTGTAGGCCTCACCGCCCCGGCGGCGACATCCGAGCCGCTCGAAACAACGGCACCCGTCAGCATCACCGAGGCGCCGCCGGCCTTCGCTGCCGCACCCGTCATGCCCAGCCAACCCCTCGCGCCCGAACCTGCGCCCGCCGCACCCGCACCTCCCGAACCTGACCCCATCCCGGCGGCAGCACTGGAGCTTGCACAAGACGAAGCGCCGGCGACGCCCGCGCCCGACGGACCCGCGGCGGAAGTGCAGCCCGAACCCGAGCCCCCTGCGCCGCACCCACCCGCATCGGCGGTGGCCGCGCTGTCCGGCCCGCCGGAATCGTCCGAACCCGACGTTGCCCCGCATGCCGCTCCTGTGAGCGCGAACGAAGCGCCGGCTTGTGAGCGGGCCGAGGCGCCGCCGCCGCCCACTCCCGTTGCGCCCGAACAGCCTGAGCCAGCCGCGGCTGCGGTGCCGGACGTGATCTCAGCGCCCGAAGTCGAGGTCGCACCGCCCGCCGCAGTCGTGCGCGCACCGTCCACCGCGCCACACGAGCCGGAACCGGCGCCCGCACCACCGCCGCGGGTCGCGTCGGATGCGCAGACCGCGCCGGAGCCGGACGTACCGTTCGCGCCCGCGGCCCGCGCGGTGGAAGAAGCGCCGGCGCCGCGCGTGGTGGAAGCAGCGCCGGCTGCGCACGCGGTGGAAGAAGCGCCTGAACCAGACGTCGATCGGCCCTGGTGGCGCTCCCCGATCCCGCCGGTCGCCCAGGTCCACGCGCCCGCCGCGGGCTCCGTGGACCCCGAGTTCCTGGAACACATGGAGCGTACGGCGGCGCACGCGGAGATCGAGCTGCCGGCACTCCCGACGGTTGTGGCGCACGCGTTGGCCCTGCTGGGCGATCAGAACGTGGACCTCGGTCAGCTCGCCGACGTGCTGGGCCGCGATCCAGGCCTGGCGGCGCGGCTCCTGCGACTCGCCAATTCGGCGGCGCTGGGTGGGGCCCGACGTTTTACCCGCCTCCGCGATGCCGTTGCGCGGATCGGCCTGAAGCACGTGCGGAGCACCGTGCTCGTCGCGAGCGTCAAGGATGTCGCGCTGCGCGAGGCCGGGCCGCTGCGCGAGTTTGGCACCCAGATCTGGCGACGATCCGTGGCGGCGGCGAGCACGCTTGCGGCCGGCGCGGAGCGCTGGCCCGTGGATGCCGACCAGGCATTCCTGGTGGGCCTGCTGCACGACCTGGGCGCGCTGGCCCTGCTGCGCGTCGTCCGCAGCTACAGTCGCGCGTACGGCAACGCCGCGCCAATGCTCATCTTCGAATTTCTCAGCGAGCAATGGCACGAATCGGTGGGGCGGCGGCTGGCCCAGGCCTGGGGCCTGGGGGAGCCGTTGCCGGAACTGATCGGGAATCACCATGCGGTGCCCGCGTCGGACGACCCGCTGGCAACCTACCGGCACCTGCTGCAGTTTGCGGGCGTGACGGCCGGCCTGCTGGGCTTCGCGCCGCCGCGGCCTTGTGATTTCTTCCGCGAGCCCAGCGTGCAGGCGCTGGGCATCCAGGATACGCCGGCGTGGCACGGCTGGCTGGCGCAGTTGCCGGTCCGAATTCACCAGGTGGTGGCCGACTTTACGGACGAGGACGAGGCGCCGCCCGCGGTGGCGTCTCCGGCGGCTCAGGCCGGCGCGGACTGAGCGGCCGGCGCGTGCCGCGCCGCGCGCAGGTGGCCTTCCAGTGCGTCGAGAATCGCCGAGCGGGCCGCGCCCGACTGGGTCCGCAGTTTGCGCAGTGCCTCGGCTGGTGTGTCCGCGGGGGTTCCCGCCTCGTCGTAGGTGAGCCGGTCATATTGGCGCGCGACGCGGATGATTTCGGCTCCCAGCGGCAAGTCGCCCGGTTCGCCGAGCTGGCTTTCGCTGAGGCAGTCGCAGACCGCGTCGTCCTGGCTCGCGAGCAGCGGCAACGCCCCCTCGAGCACGTTGGCCAGCGAGTTGACCAGCTCCGTGCCGGCAAACGTGCTGCCGCGCTGTGCGGCGTGCCGCGCATCCACGGCGTCGACGGCCTTGGAGAGGATCCGGGTCGTGATCTCGACGCTCGCGAGGTCATGCAGCAGGGCCGCCACGCGCACATCGTCGGCCTGTTTGCCCGTCAACCCCAGTTCCTCCGCCAGCCGGCAGCTCAGGTCTGCCACGCGCAGCGTCTGGGATTTCCGCGGTGCGTAGTGACCTTGCAGATAGCGGGCCAGCACCTCCGCCACGCCCACGTAGGCCCGCTGCAACTCCGTGACCGTCCGGGCTCGCTCATCGCAGAGCGTGCCGACCAGGAGGGCGGCCAGGCCCAGGCTGGCGGACCACAGTGCCAGGGACAGGCCGAAGATCGCCGGGGTGTCGTACCCGCTTGCGCCGTGCACCGGGACCAGCGTGGCCGCGCCCGCGACGGCCAGCACGCTCATCAGCGCGAGCGCGCCGGCATGCGTGCGACCCAGGAAGTAGCCGGCCAGGATGATCGGCAGGTAGAAGAGATTCAGCGCCACGAGGCGATAGTGCCCCATCAGCGCGAACAGGCAGGTGACGCCGGCCACGACCACGATCAGCATGCCTGCAAGGATCCGCAGATCGCGCGTATGCGCCCGCGGTCCGTGTCCCGCCGGTGCGGACGGGTCAGGCAGAACGGCATCCTCACTCGTGAACAGGGACTGGCTCACGTTGCACCTCTCCGGGCGGTGTGGTTTCGGGCTGCACCGGGCCTGCCCGGTACCGCGCGGCGACTTGTTCAAACTCGGGGGCGGCGAGCTGAAAGATCTCGATCAGCGCGGGGTCGAACTGCCGGCCCGCCTCGCGGACCAGCAGCTCGACGCAGCGGGCGTGTGGCAGGGGCGGCTTGTAGGGGCGGCGCGTCGCGAGTGCGTCATACACGTCGGCGATGGCGACAATGCGGGCCGCGAGCGGAATCGCCGCGCCGCGCTGCCCGCGCGGGTAGCCGCTTCCGTCCCAGCGCTCGTGATGGCCCAGGGCAATGTCGCGCGCCTGCGCGAGGAAGCCGGAGTCGCCCAGGCGGCGCGCGATCGCGCCGAGGCACTGACCGCCGATCCACGTGTGCTGCTCCATCCGCGTCCGCTCGGCGGCCGTCAGCGCGCCGGGCTTGCGCAGGATCGCGTCCTCGATGCCGACCTTGCCAATGTCGTGCAGGGCGGCGGTGAGGCCGATCATACGCACGAACGCGGGAGGAACCTGGACCGCGAAGCGCGGATCAGTCGCGGCATGGCGTGCCAGGACCGTTGCGTAGGCGGAAATGCGCTCGAGGTGCTCGCCGGTCTCCTGGTCGCGTGACTCGGCGAGGGTCGCCAGCGCGAAGATGAGTCCGTCGCGCGTGCGGACCAGCCGCTGCGCCTGGCGCAGCGCCGCGTTGAGCGCGTCCCAGTGTTCCTGCCGCAGTGTGTTGTGATACCGGCCGAGCAACAGCAGGCCCGCGAAGACCAGCGTCCCGATCGTCCATGCGCAAGCACTGAGGCCGAGTACCCAGCGAGTCCGCGCAGGGGGCAGCACGTCCGCTCCGTCGTTCCAGCCGCAGAGCGCCGCGGCCTGCCAGCCGGCCGGTCCGCACGGCACGGACTCGACCAGGAACTCCCCCGTCGCGCTGCACAGCCGCGACGCGTCGTCGCGATCCGCGCCGTCGGGCGGGCGGGGCGCTGGTCCTGACCATCCTGCCGCGGCCTGGAGGTGGCCCTGCGCGTCCAGCATTAGCAAGGGCAGCTCCGCGTGCGGCCAGGCGGCCACGGCGCGTTCGCACGCTGCGACGTCGACCTCGGCCCCGGCCTGGAGTTCCGCCTCGAGCCGCGATTGCCATGCCGTCAACGCACCGCGCAACTGCTGCCGGCGCCAGCGTTCGACCTGCGTGCGCTGCGCCGTCGACGACTGCTGCACGTACAGCGCGAACCCGGCGACTACGCAGACCGCCTGCGCGACCAGCACGGTCACCAGCACATTGCGTGGCGTTCGCACCCGGTTCCCCTGGAGCGTGATTACGCTGCGGATCAGATACGTGTCTTATCGGTTGCAGCGTGCGGGCGCTGCAACAGAGGACTTGCCGGCGCCGGCTCCAGCATTGCCCGCTACGCATTCCTGGGTGAGCCCGCGGCTGCGGCGACCACGCCACACCGGCGGGCGCCGCGTGGCATGTCGCGGTCGCGCGCACGGCCTCCGCACCGATATCTGGGGTCAATCGCCGCTCAGCAACTCGACGAACGGATCGATGTCGAATGCATTGACCACCCCATCGCCGTTCACGTCGGCTTGGAGCAGGTCGCACCACGGATGTGCCTGCGCATACCCGGCGGCGTCGGCCAGGGCCTGCACGAACGGATCAATGTCGAACGCATTGAGCACGCCGTCGCAGTTCACGTCGCCGGTGGCCAGCGGGGCGGGATTGACAATCTCGAACGGCGCCGGCGTCAGCGCCACGGCCGCAGGATCCGTGTTCAGGGTCAGGCGCAGGTGACACTCGGCGGAGCTGGGAAGCGTGGACGGCACGGTCCACTGGAATCGTCCGCTGTTCGGCACGCCCGTCGCGAGCGTGCCGTACGGTCCCGCCGCACCCAGCCGTGACAGCTCGAGCGTTATCGTCGGAGCACTCGCGCCCGGCGGGACGGCGCCGTGCCACTCGATCACGCGCACCGAGCCGGCGATCCATGTCTCGCCTCCGCGCGGATACTTGGGATGGATGAACGCCTCGGCGGGGGCAGAGGCCTCGACGAAGCAGCGCAGGGCATTGGTTCCGCCGACCCACGGGCTGCAGTCCTCCTCCTGGACCAGTGCCAAGTCGGGATAGCCGTTGTGGTCGACGTCCGTGCCGGCGCGGAACGCGGCATAATCGCAGGCGGTGTCGGTCGTGATCGTCGACGCCAGCGTCCACGTGCCCGCCCCGTCGCCGGCGTAAACGCGGGCCGACCCGAGGAACTGGAGCACCACGTCCCCGTGGCCGTCCAGGTTCATGTCGGCGATCTGCGTGATCTTGCTGCTGCCGACGCTGGTGAGCGAGCCGGAGAGGTTCTGCCACTGGCCCGGCCCGGTCCAGGTGTAGACGTACACGCCGCCCGATGTGCGGAAGGAGAGGTCGTCGCGGCCGTCGTCGTTTACATCGCCGAGCGCAATGCCAAAGCGCTGCGGCCCAGAGGGCAGGTTGCCGTCGCCCATCGTGAAGCCGCCCGCACCATTGCCCAGGTAGACGGTTCCGCTGTCGTGCGAGGACGCGAAATCCGGATGGCCGTCGCCGTTCACATCGCCGAAGCAGAACTCCAGATTGGAGTTTCCGCCCGTAAAGCCCCAGCTATGCGTCCACGTGCCGTTCCCATTGTTGCGATAGACGTGCAGTCCCGCACAACAGCCGAAGCTGATCGAGCCGAGGTCGAGGTCCCCGTCGAGGTCCACGTCGGCGAAATCGCTGCCGAACATGCCCCAGTCCTCGCCGGCGGTGGCCAGGCCGTCATCCCAGGCCGTCCAGCTCTGCCCGGTCCCGTCGCCCAGCGCGACTTCGAGGATCTGGTTTCCCAGGTCCGTGCCGGAGTAGTTGTGGTGGATGCCGTAGCCGACGTCGAGCAGGCCGTCGCCGTTCACATCGCCCAGCGCGACTCCGCCATAGCCGAGGTCCCCGGCCTGGTAAAACGTCCACGGGCCGGAGGCGTGGCCGAACCAGACCATGATGCCGTGTTCGCCGCTGCCGATGCCGGGATTCCCGTGATCGCCGACGGAGACGATGTCGGGGAATCCGTCGCCGTTCACGTCGCCGAATTCCAGTTCGGTATTGCCGCCCTCCAGTCCGGGCTGGCCCAGGCCGCTGGAGTGCTCGACGTAGCTGATGCCGAAGGCCGGAGCCACGGCACAGAGCATCCACGCTGCAACGATCCCCACGCCGACGCTGACGCACCGCACGGACATGGCCTGCCTCCTGCCGCACCGCTGGATCTCTTGCAGTATACCGGGCGGTCTGCTGGAACGGGCGATGGTGTGCGTGGGGGACGCGGGGCGGCCGGTCGCGCTACAGGCCGAGTTGGCGCGCCGCGTCGCGCAGGTGCTCGTAGGTCCGGTCCAGCGCTTCGGGGATGACCGTCACCCCGCCCAGGATGGGCATGAAGTTCGTATCCCCGCCCCAGCGCGGTACGACGTGCCAGTGCAGGTGATCGGGGAGGCCCGCCCCGGCGCAGTGACCGAGGTTCAGCCCGATATTGAAGCCCTGCGGGTGCATCGCCACGTCCAGCATGCGCTTCGCGTCGCGCACGCCGCGCATGAGTTCCAGCAGCACGTCCTCACTCAGCGCCTCGATGCGGCCCTCATGGACCGTCGGTGCGATGAGCAGGTGACCGCTGCTGTAGGGAAACCGGTTCAGCACGGTGAACGTGAGCGCGCCGCGCCGCAGCACGTGGTTGCGCGCGTCCGCGTCGGGATCCGCCGCGTGCCGGCAGAGAAAGCAGCCCCTACCCTGCTCCGCGCCGAGCGAGTGGATGTACTCCATGCGCCAGGGAGCCCAGACGTTTTGCCGGATTTCGCTCATCCGGTCATGACCTTTGCCTAGTGACCCCCGGACGAACTCTGCACGCGCGAGGCTTCAATGTGCGGCAGCACGCGCACCAGTCGGAACGCCCGGTGCTCACCTCCGTCGTGCGTGACCACCAGCAGCCCCAGCGTGTGCTCGCCCGCCGCGGCAATCGTCTTCTGTCCGTTCACGCCGCTGCAAATGGGTTCGCCGTTCAGGGTCCACAGGAAATCGGCATTCCGCTGCCAGTCGGCCGGGCAGTCCGCCGAGAACGCCAGGACCAGCGGCTCCGTCCCGATCGCGGACGACACGCGGATGTTCAGCGCGGGATTCGGATCCGCCGGACGCGCCGCGCTGCGGGCCGGCGTCGGCGGCTCCGTGCGGACCGGCTTTTCGACCGGGGCGCGGACGACCAGCGGCGCCGCCGTCGCGTCGCGCGGCTTGCTGGCGGCCACGAGCGTCGGTCGCTGCGGCGTCAGGCCCGGGGCGGGTGGCGGGGCGGGTTCCGAAGGCGCGCGGCTCGCGGATGCCGTGACCGGGGCCTCGGCCCGCTGGGCCAGCATCGCCAGGCCGCGTGGATTCCCGCCGATGGCTTGCCGGTGTACCAGGACGGTCGGCGGGTATGCTGGCTGCACGCCCGCGATCTGGGCGAAGAACGCGGCGGCCGCGTCGGGTGTGCGCTCGTGCCCGAGCCCCTTCAGCTCGACCCAGCCGAAGTTCGCGTACTGGTGTGCCTCATACCACCGGATCGCCTCTTTCGTCTCGCGTTTCACGCCCCCGAAGTCGTTCTGCGTCGTGAGGATCAGGATCGGGTGATTGCGCGAACGCGGGACGAGATTCGGGTCGAGCACGCTGTCGGAGAAATTGGATTGCCGCACGGCCAGGCACGTGAAGCGGCTGGGATACTGGTTCAGAACGTAGTGTGCCAGGTATCCGCCCGAGGACCAGCTCGTCGCCAGTACGTTCGCCGGGTCCGCCCGCGTCGTGGCGAAGACGTGGTCGAGGATGGCCAGCGTCGCGTCGGCGTCCGACTGGAAGCCGGGCGAGACGCGCCGCACGGGGAACTGCCGCAGCACGTCGGGGGCGACCAGCTCGGGCGCCACCACGACGTAGCCATAGCGATCGGCTTCCTGCTGCCACTCCAGGGCTTGCGGACGCGCACTGTCGAACGGCTTCATGCCGTGGAACGAGACGACGACCGGCCAGCGGCGCTGCTGCCGTGCCCCGTCATCGGCCGTGCGGTAGTCCTTCGGCA
>CAZVRR010000073.1:0-14951 GCA_964629745.1 uncultured Planctomycetales bacterium
GCCTGGCCGTCGCGCAGGTCCAGGGTGCGCCAATGCGCCGGCTCGCGCGTGTGAAACAGGATCCAGTCGCTGCCCGCCACGGGCGTCCAGGCGTCAGCGGTCGGGCAGACGTGCGACCAGCGCACCGCGAACGTGGTCGGGTCGACACGCACCGCCGCCTCGTCGTTCCAGAGCACCAGCGCGTCACCGACACACGTGACGGACCGCGGCGTGCCGCCGGCCGGCGAGAGCACGCCCAATTGGCCGCCGTCCAGCGCGTTCATGGTCAGGACCTCGCCGTCCTGCCCGACCACGACGAGCCGGTGCTCGACGAGCGCGAGAGAGGCAATCCGCAGGCCCGGAAAGTCGCGCTGCCACCAGATCTGTCCGTCGGACCAGCCGTGGAGGGCGACGCGGTCGTGTCGGCGCGTGATGTAGACGCCCAGCGGGCCGGATGTGACCGTCTCCAGCGTATCCGTGGGAATGGCGGACCAGTCCGGGATCCCGCATTCCCACAAGCGCTGGCCGCCGCCCCGCTGCATCCCCAGACCCAGTGCGACGAGCCCGCCTCGCGTGGCCACCGCCGCCAGCGACCCCCAGCTTGTCGCCGGCCACGTCACGCGCAACGACGCGGTGTCCGGCTCGCTGCGGTCGGCGAACCATCCCTGCAAGCCTTCCAGCAGCGCCGTATCGGCTCGGACATGGGTCTGGAGCCCGTCCGGCGTGGCCTGGAACTGGCGGCCGCGCAGCACGCTGTGCAGTCCCAGGTCGCCGCTCTGGAAGTGGCGCACCAGCAGCGTCTGGCCCGGGACCCTGGCGCGGCGCAGATCCGTGACGAGTTCCGCCCCCGGGATTTTCCAGGTATGTCGCGCGCTCAGGGCGTCGGCGGCGGGCTCGCTCACCATAGCGGTCAGTTCCGCCGTCGCGCGGCGCAGCCGCTCCGCCGTCCGCGCCTCGGCGGGGGCCGAACTGGCCGGAGCCGGTGATTCCTCGGCCGCCAGGTGCCCCGTCCAGTACAGCTCGTCTTCCGCCGACTCCTTCGCCATTCCCAGTGCCAGGTGCGTTTCCCAGCGGACGAGGTGGAGCTCACGCCGTTCGTCGGGCGGCCAGGACGGGTCATCCGGGACGAGCAGGTCAGCCCTGAGTTCGGGCGCCAACTCGCCGGCGCGAAGCAGCGTCCGCTGGATCTCGGCGCGGACGGCCGGCTCCTCTGCGGCATGGCGTGCGCGCTGGAGGACCCGCGGGTCGGCGGCGGCGAGCCAGTCACGCCAGCATGCGCTGCGCACCTCCGGCGTCAGGCGGTGCAACACGACGCGCAGCCGCGTTACCGCCTGTAGCCAGAGCGAGCCCGCGTAATTCGTGTCCCGGGGGTCGGGTACGAGCAGCGCCTCCGTGTCTGCCAGCAATCCCGCATAGTGTCGTGCCGCCTGATCCCATCGTTGCGCATCTTCCAGCGCCCGGCCGATAAGGATGCGCAGTTGCGCGCCGGCCGCCGGCGTGGGAGCCAGCGAAGCGGCGCGTTCAAGCCAGGCCAGCTGCTCGGCACCGGGTTGCGATCGCCTCGAGAGGGCGATGAAGACCTCGGTGAGCAGGCGATCGCGACTTGCACGGTGGACCGCATCAGCCGGCTCGAACTGTTCAAGCCGGTTAAGAGCCAGTTCATGGGCGCCCGACAATAGGTCGAGCCAGATGGCGGCCAGGGTCACTCGATCCGTGGCGGAGCCGTCGGCGGCGGTTTCGGCGCAGCGGTTTCGCGTCGCATCGAGGTCGGGGAACTTGACGATGGCGCCCGCGCCAACCGCGTACAGGCTGTCGCCGCCGGGGAGCAACGTCGCAACCAGCCCCGTGCTGAGCGGGTCGCGCCCGAAGTGGGCAGGCGGGTTCGTGGCGGCGGCACCCGTTTCAGGCCTGCTCGCCGGGTCCAGCAGGACTTTGCCCGTCGTGGCATCCAGGACCAGCACGCCCTCGCGGGTCGGGGCGAAGATGCGCGTTGCACTGGCTGCGGGGCGCCCGGCCAGCTCGAGCGGCACCGAGCGCCAGCGAAGCGTCGCTCCATCCGCGATATCGAGGCATGCCAGCGCGTCGCCGCCGACCACGATGCCGGCCGGCACCGCGCCGACCAGCAGGTCGTACGCTTCGCGTGGCGTTTGCCAGCGGATCTGGCCGCTGACGCGATCGACGGCGAGGAGCAAGTCGCTGTCGGCGGGCGCCAGAATCAGCAGGTCGCCCACAAGGAGCGGGCGATCGATGCTGCGTTCGCGCGGGGCCTCGCGCGGCGGCCACCACGCATTGGTCCGGAGCTGCGCGAGCAGGCTGGGATATGTCGACGCCCACTTCCAGCCCAGGTCCGAGGCACGCAGCGCCGCCACCACGCCGTTGCCCGACAGCACGTAAGCGGTCGTCTCGTCCGCGAGCACCTGGCAACGTCCCCCCGCCTCGGCGAAGTAGGTCGGAGGGCCGGCGATGGCCTGCTCGGCCCGCGTCTCGCCGGTCTGCGGGTCGAGCAGGGCCACGAACAATTCGGCCCGGCGGACGAATGGCACGCACAGCCGCCCGCCGGCTGCCACCGGGCTGTCCTGGAAAGCCACGCCGAACAGGGGGTCATTCGGCGTGTGGCCGCGCCGCCAGGCGAGGCGTCCCGTCTCCAGGTCGCGGGCTGCGAGTTCGTTCGGCGGCAGGGCGCTATTGGGTTCGTCCCAGGCGTTCGCGTCCGGCGCGGCGGGATCGTCTGAGTATGCACCCGGCAAGCCTTCGACGCTGACGACCAGGCCGAACGCGACGGAGAGGCTGTGTCGCAGTGCGTCGGTCAGAAGAATCCGGGTATCGTTCGAAATGGAGTCTTCGGCCCCGGTTCCCTCCGGGGCACCGAAGGTGGGGAGGTAGGTACCCGGGTCGAGTTCGAGTCCGCCGCGGACCAGGTCCCGCACGCGCCATTGGCATGTCAGCGTGAGCGCATCGAATGCCCAGGTCGTGCCCCGGAGTCGGAGCACCAGGGTTTCATCCGCGAGCACAGGTTGGCAGAGCGGCATCCGGCGCAGCCACGAGACCGCTTCCGCGATCTCCGAGTCATCGGGGAGATCGCGGGGGGAACCAGCCGGTTCGAGCGCCGCCGTCCACAGGGGCCCCTGGGCGAGTGCGGGGGCGAAGTCCGCGTCGGAACCGGAGGCCGCCGTGAAGTGGGCGTGGGATGCGATCCAGCTTTGCAGTGCGGCTGCCCGTTCGGCGGGGAGTGCCTGTGCGCCAAGCGTCTGATCTGCGATGCACGCGTCGAGAGCCTGTTGCGCCGCGTCCCATTGACCCAGGCCGCCCAGGGCGGCGATTCGTTGCGCGTGGCGAGTCGCGGTCAACGATACGCCGGCCTCGCTGAGTGTTTGAATCGTTTCCAGGGCTTCGGCGTAGAGGCCCAGGTCCAGGAGCTGGGCGGAGAGTTCCGCGCCGACATCAGCCCAGTGCGAGGCGCCAGGGTAGCGGCGAAACAGTTGCCGCAGCGCCTCGATGTCTGCCGTGGCTGCGGCGTCCTGGAGGCCTGCGGCGAGCTCGGGGTCCAGCAACTGGCGGTACAGGTCGCGACCATCGGGCGGGAGCTGTTCGAAGATCCGGGCAGCCTGGCGCCAGACGGGGTAGTACGTGCGCCCGGCAGGCGACAGGACGAGCTCATCCGCAAAGCTCAGCAGTCGCTGGCGCAGGGCGATCGCCAGTCGCCAGTCGGCCTGCCGGATGGCCTGCTCGATCTGGGAAACGAGGAGCATGGCCTCGTTGTTGGCAGGAATGGTAGCGGTAGTGGAGAGCTCGGTCGCCGCGGCAAGCGGTTGTGCTTCACAGGTGGCCGCGGTGAGCAGCAGGAGGAATGCGGCCGCTAGCGCCCCCGCGCGCCGCGTCGCGCAGTGCGGCCCGGCGCGGCTGAGCCGACGGGATGATGTCACGGACAGCATGCGCGAATCTTAGCCGCATCCGCCGCGAGTTCCTGCCGCGCGTCGCCAGGCGCCTACGGCACGAACGGGTCGTTGTCGCAGAACGGCGGGTACGTGCAGGCGGGGTCGATTTCGGGGTCGGCCCCGGGGCCCTGGTAACCGGAGGTCAGCCACCGGTACTCCGTGGGCGTGAGGTTCAGGACGGATCCGCCGTAGTTGAAATCACGGAAGAACGCGACGGTGTCGTCGAGCGAGCAGCCGCCGAGCAGGAACAGGCTGCCGCCGCCCAGCAGTCCCGTGACGATGCAAAGTGCACGTGCGCAACGATAAACCATTGGCGTGCCTCAGACCCGCTACTCGCCGGTCGTGAAATTCGGACAATCGACGAGCAGCGGTACCGGATCGCAGAAGTTGAAGAACGATCCGCCCGTGCAGTTCAGCACCGAGCAGAAGTCAAACGCTACGAGCGCGTTGTTGACGTAGTACTCGTAGCAGCCATTCGCACCGACCTGGAAAGCGGTTCCGGCGCTCGCCAGGGCCAGCAGCGCAATCCAGCGGGTCCGTCGGGACTTCAGCATAGACCAGACTCCCGTCATGCAGAAAACGGGTAAACGCGTCGGCAGTATAGGGAGCCCCCATGAGGCAAGCAAGGGCGCAACGAAAAGCGGGGCCACCATGCAAGTGCGCCCCGCTTCCAGTTTGGTAGAGGCTCGCGTACGTGCCGCGGGGGCACGCCCGAGCGGTACGAAGGCGGATTAGAGCGGGTTCGTCGGGATCCAGCCCAGGGACACCCAGAGGGCGCCCAGGGGGTCCGCCAGGTCCGGCTCCGGAATGCACTGCAGGCCGAGCCGCAGCACCGCCGCCGAAGACAGAAGCACGAGGCAGAAAACCTTGCGTTTCATGTTGGTTCTCTCCATTTCAGATCACTTGCCCGGCCAGCCCCTCACTTCCGGCCGGCAGATGTTTCTCACCGACGACTGTGGCGTTGCCGGCGTGCTCTGCGTCCCTGCGGGGCACCGCCGGCAGCGGCGATCGTGCTAGCCGAGCACGATCTCGTTGACGACGTCGAAGGCGATGTTCAGCCAGCGGTTGTTGCCGGGGAACCCTTCCGTCGCAAACCCTTGCCAAAACGCGCCCAGGCAGCCGTTCGCCAGGAGCATCGCGCCGCCGGTCAGCATGGCCAGCGCCGTCCACTTGGTTCGTTTCATGCGAATCTCCTCAGGCCGCGTGCAGGAAGGCGCCCGTGGGGCAGCCCGCGTCGCGGCTGGTGCGTCCACGATTAGTCAATTCCCCGCAGCCAGAGCGAATCGCCAATCATATCGCCCAGCCAACGGAACAGGCAGGCGCCGGTGCCGAACGCAACCAGGCCCGCACTCAGTGCGAACAACCCGAGCTTTGCCTTGAGTTTCATGAATCTTCTCCCATCGAGCCTCCCGCGACGCGCCCGCCGCGAGTGACCCCAGACCTAGTCAAAACTTACAGCCACCAGGATGCGCTGGATGATTGCGTCCAGGCACCCGCCGTAGAGGGCGAGCGTCGTGCCGGACGCGAACGCGAACAGCGCGCCTTTCAACCAGAGCTTCTTGGCCATCGCTAGCCTCCTTTGCGAAGTTTCGATTCGACCTCGGCGAGCGGCTCGCGCCGATCGCCTCGAACCACATGTGTGCGCCAGATCCTGGGGACGCATGCTAGCCCGCCGAGGGCTTTGCCAGATCTGACCGCGCCAGTAAAAATTCGGCACTATGGTACGTCGGGTGAAGGCGCTTGCAAGCCGTTGGCCCGCAAAATTTCTTGAATTACTTTAACCGTGAGCGGTTGCGCCACGCCGACCTCGGTGATAATTCCCGTGATCAGATCGGCCGGGGTGACGTCAAAAGCCGGGTTGCAGCATGCGACGTCAGCCGCAGCGGCGGGCTCCCCGCGCCAGGAACGTACCTCGTCAGCCGAGCGCTCCTCGATCGGAATCCCATCTCCCGTCGGAAGGGCCGGGTCGAATGTGCTCCGCGGCGCCACAACATAGAATGGTATCTTGTGGTGTCGCGCCAGCACCGCCAGGGCGTACGTGCCGATCTTGTTCGCCGTGTCGCCGTTCGCAGCGATCCGGTCGGCCCCGACTACCACAAGTTGAATCCGATTTGCCCGCATCAGCGCCGCCGCCGCGCTATCGCAGATCACCGTCACATCCAGGCCCGCCGCCCGCAGTTCATACGATGTCAGCCGCGCACCTTGCAGCAGCGGCCTGGTCTCGTCCGCGTAGACGCGAAAGCGCACGCCACGGCGCCAGGCCTCGTACAGCACCGCCAGGGCGGTCCCGTGCCGGACCGCCGCCAACGCGCCGGCGTTGCAGTGCGTGAGCACACCCCCGCCCTCCGGCACGAGCGGGGCTCCGACCAGCCCCAGCCGCCGGCAGACCTCGACGTCCTCGCGCGCCAGCGCGTGGGCTTCCGCGAGCATCGCGTTCCAGGCGGCGGCGTCATGCCACGGAGCGCCCGCGGCGGCGACGCGCCGTACCGCCCAGGCGAGGTTTACCGCCGTCGGACGCGCGGAGCACAGGTAGTCGGCCACGCGCCGGGTCTCCGTCTGCAACACCGCGGCCTCGCCCGTCCGCGCGTGCCGCGTGCCGAGACACAACCCATATGCGGCGGCGACGCCGATGGCCGGCGCACCCCGTACCCGCAGGCTTCGGATCGCCTCCCAGACCTGCTCGACTGTCCCGCAGTCCAGACACACGAGCTGCTGGGGCAGGCGGGTCTGGTCAATGAGCCGCAGGCAACCATCCGCACCGCCGACCCATTCCACGGTGGGGGGGAGGGAGCCCCGCCCGGCGTCGTCCAATGGTTCACTCATGCACGAACTTCCTGTCGCACGGCCCGGACCTTTGGCCTGCTAATCCCGCCAGGCTGACTGTCGTTCATCGTACTGCCAGTCTTGATCCCAGAAACCGGCGGCCCGCACGCCGGCGACTCCGTCGCGCAAAACCTCTGTGTCCAAAAGGATCCAGTCCGGGTAGGCGACGCCGGAGAGAAAGACCGGCAGGCGCTCGGTGAGCCGCATGCCGGGCAACCCGGAGCCGCTGACGATCCCCACCAGTGCGGCGGTGCTACCTGGACGCGGCTGAAGCGCCAGGACGGCGATGTCCGGACTGCGACACGCGCGGCCGGCCAGACGCACGCCGCTGCGATCGACTTGGAGAGGACAGTTGCCCCACAGGGCTTGCCAGGCGGAATTGGTATCGGCGTTTCCGTAGAGCACGACGTTCCGGTCGTGTTCCGTGTCGGCCCGGAACTCGCGGTCGGCGAGCACGTCGAAGCTGCCGTTGCCGCGTACCCAGAACGTCTCGGCATCATAGCGCGCCTTCGCGCGGGCCCACGCGTTCTCGTCAAGCGTACCGCCGGTTCCATATACAAGCTGGACCCGCCGGTCAAACACCTGCTTGAACGGCCCCCCGCGCGCCGGGTTCTTCCGGCCGGTCGGCGCCTGCCCGGCCGAGTCGACCCGCCACTCCCCAAACGAGCGGCTCAAATGCAGTTTGCCGTCGGCGGGCCAGGCCAGCGCAGCGAGGGTCTGGCCGTCCAACTCGAGTCGGAGCGCCGCTCCCGGCGCAAGCAGGCAGTGCGGCGGTCCGTCCGGCGCGCCGGAATCAGCGAATTCCAGTTGCAGCGTCAGGGCTGCGACATTCTCGGTGAAGCCCGCGATGATCCGCTGCACCTTCTGAACGCGGAGGTTCACCCGGCTCGGCTGGAGCGACCGCTCCTGGGCCTCGACGAGCACCCAGTCGCAGCGTGCGGACACGGCCGGGTTGAAGGTCGTGAAGTCGACGGCGCCGCGCTCCGCGGGCGCGCGACGAACGTGTTCGCGCAGGTACGCAAACAGGGGCGGCCAGTCGACGCACTCGCTGCCCCACCAGTGCCCCGCGCCGGGTCGCTCGTAATACGAGAAATCCGGGTGGAACCTGGCGAGCTGTTCGCGCATTTCCCGCGCCTCCGACACGGGCACGTTGTCGTCGGCGTCGCCGTGCAATACGTAAATTCCCAGTTCGCGCAAATTCGGCATCAGGCGCAGCGTGTCGCTGGCGCCCGTAGCCTGCTCCAGGATCCGGGCGACGGCGGAGCTCCGGTCGCTGCGGGCCGCGCCGGCGTATGACCAGAAGCTGGTCCAGCCGGCGCTGGCGGCGAAACGGTCGGGATACGTGGCGCCCAGGTGCCACGTTCCATGTCCGCCCATGGAATGCCCCAGCAGGTAAACCCGCGCGGGATCGGGCCGCAGCTCTCGCAGCGCCAGGTTCAGCACCTCGAGGGCGTCGAGCCGTCCCCAATCCTCCCAGTCGAATCCGTACGGCCGGCGATTCGTGGGGGCGACGACATGCCCCCACTCCTTCGGCGCGTATGCGCCCGCCTGGCCGGTCGCTTCGACCGCCGCCCCGTGCAGCGTGAAGAACAGCGCTGCGCCGGGGGTGACACCCGGCTCCGTTCCTCCGGGCGCGACACGCATTGCGTAGTATTGCACGCTGCCATCGATTTCGCTCACGAACGTGCGGCGTTCCACGTCGCTCGGCCGGCGTGTCGTCAGCGCCAGATCCGCCCGGTCGAGGACCAGGTCCTGGCGCACGAGCTGCAATTCGAACACGGGGTTCTCGGGCGTGTCCGCCGCGGCACTGACGAGCCGCACCGGAACCTTGCGGCTCGTGCACGCGTCGATCGCGGGGAGGGAGCTTTCGAATCGGCTCTCACCGCAGCGTGCTGTGATCACGGCGCGCTCCAGCGGGGTGGAGCCGGCATTCACGACCACCACGCCCGCCCACGCGTCGACACCGTTGCCGAGCCGGTGATCGGGGACGGTGGCGTCGGCGAGGTCGAGAAAGGCTCTCGCCCGCGGGGTCGTGAGCTGCGCCCGCAATTCGCCGCGCCCGCAAGCGAACAGCAGCTCGTTGCGGCCCGCGCGCAAGCTGACGGGCAGCCGCACGTAACCGGTCATGTACGGATCCCCCGCGCGCGGCCAGCCGTTGACGTAGACCAGCGAATGCGCCGACGCGTCGAGGATCGCGACGCCGTCTGCCGGGCAGTCAAACGCCACGTACGCGTAGCCGCCGCGCAGGGCGGCGTCGCGCAGCACCCCGTCCTCGCCCGCGTGTGCCGCCATCCAGGTGGCCGGCGCGCCCTGGGGCAGCGGAACGGTCTGGCCGGCGGCGGGCGCGCTCCACGCGCCGCGCACGACCAGGTCCTCGATCGCGTCGACGTGCACGGCGGTCCGGCCGGCCCGTCCGACGCCGCCGATCACGAGCACATCATCGAGCAGTGCTGCCGGCCAGGGCTGCGCCGGTGCGGCGGCCGAGTCCTGCGGGAAGCCGGGGACGGCCGGGCCGGTACACAGGAGCAGCAACGCCGCACACGGAAGACCGGTTCGTCTGCGCATCGTCTGGTTCCCCTTGGCGCCACGCGCGTCGCAGGCAGTGTACCCGCCTGCCGGCAGTGCGCCGAACCGGCCGGCTTTCGGCCGCCTTACGCAAAACCGACGCCGAATTCACCGCGGGCGCCGCTGCGCCGGCAATTGAAATCGCGTCGGGGTGGACTACTCTTGAAATGGCTGGCACACGCCGCGGAGGCGCTACCCATGAACCCGGAAAAGCTGAAAGTCGCAACGGAACCGGCGGGCGGGGTTTCCGAGAAGCTCTTTACCGCCGCGGAGGCCAACAGTTCCCTGGTCCTCGTCCGTCGCATCGTCGCGGACCTGGTGCTCAACTACCGCAGGCTGCTGGAGCTGCGGGACATGCGGCACAGCGTGGTGAACACGCGCGGCAATGTGGAGCAGATCGAGACGCTGAACTCTCAGATCGAGTCCACGTCCGCCTGGTTGAACGAACTGCACGCCGAACTCACCAACATCGGCTGCGTGCTGAAGGACTGGTCGGAAGGCCTGGTCGATTTCCCCAGCATGCACCAGGGGCGCAAGGTATGGCTCTGCTGGCGTTTGACTGAGCCGGCCGTCGCGCACTGGCACGACCTGCACGGCGGGTTCGTGGGGCGTCAACCGGTCGGACCCGATTTTGGCTGAGGCTTGGCGGCGGCGTGGGCCTGGTTCGTGCAGGATGGCGCGGCGGTGCGCTGCTCGTATTCACAGATTTTGTCGACGCGCCGCTGGTGGCGCCCGCCCTCGAATTCGGTGCTGATCCAGACCTTGACCATGTTCTGCATCAAGGCGTCGCCGACCAGGTCGGCCGGCAGGCACAAGACGTTGGCATTGTTGTGCCGGCGCGACATCTGGGCCGTCAGCTCGTCGTGGCACAGCGCGGCGCGGATCCCGTGCACCTTGTTCGCACTGATCGACATGCCGATGCCGCTGCCGCACAGCAGGATGCCACGGTCGGCCGCGCCCGAGGCCACGTCCTCCGCGACCGCCAGCCCGATGTCGGGATAGTCGCACGGCTCGCCGGTCTGCCCGCCATGGTCCACGAGCCGCACGCCCATCTCGAGCAGGAGTGCCTTGATCCGCAACTTTGCCTCGTGTCCGCGGTGATCGCTACCAATTGCGATCTTCATCGACAAACTCCTTCACGCGCGCCGCGATGGCGCGCTCAATGTGGCTGGCGGCATTACGGTACTGCTCCGGACCGCCGCCGATCGGGTCGGCGACCGCGCCGGCCGGGTCGAGCAGCGCCACGCGCCCGCTTGCACCCGGGACGAGGTCAAGAACCGCGGTCCGGTGCTCCGGCGCCATCACGAAGATACGCTCGGCGCGCTGTACCAGTTCGGCGGTAAGCGGCCGCGACAGGTGATTCTGCGCGTCGATGCCGCGCCGGGCCAGCTCCTCGAGCGTCCCGGTTGACGCCGGTGCGCCGGGATACGCGCTGGTCCCGGCCGAGATCACCACGTACCCCGCCCGCGTCAGCTCGGCCGGCGTGAAGCCCAGCGCGTCGGCCAGCGCGTGCCGGAACATGTGCTCGGCCATGGGCGAACGGCACGAGTTCCCCGTGCAAACCATCAGGATCACGCTCCGCGCCATTCGCGCCAGCAGCCGCTCGTCCAGTGCGCCGGGTCGCACGATCGTCCAATCGTGCCCCCGGACCTGGATGACCGTCGACGCCGCACTCAACCGCGTCCGCTGGCCGTCGATCGCAACGTCGACCTGGCCATCCAGGCCGCGCAGCGCCGACTCGAGATCGTGCGGCGGCGGTACGCCGGGCAGGTTCGCGCTGCTGGCCACCACCGGAACGCCTGCCGCCGTCAGCAAGCGCTGCGCGGCGGCGTGATCGGGGCAGCGGAGGCCGACCGTGCCCTCGAAGAAGATCTCGTCGAGCTGTTCGGCGGGCACCTGGCGCGCGACTTCCGCTTGCCGCGGGTCAGGCTGCTCGGCAACGATTGTCAGCGGGCCCGGCCAGCACTTGCGGGTCAGCCGGCGCAACAGCGGGACGGGGGCCGAAACATAGTGCCGCGCCTCGGCGCCCTGGCCGAGGTGCACAGTAAACGGCCGCCGCTGCTGCAATGCGCCCTTCAAGCTCCGCAGGCGGCGCATCGCCTCGGGGTGGGCCGCGCTGGCGCCGACGCCGTAGACCGTTTCGGTTGGAAAGATCACGAGCCCGCCGCTGCGCAGGACCTCCGCGGCCTCGTTAAGGCTAATCGCGTAAGAATTGGTGTCAGATGAGTTTATGATTCGAGTCTGCATCGGGGCTCCGGCGGATCCACGGGATTCTCTTTTGCCGGCCGGAGAGTGTCAAGCGACGGGGCGTGCAGGGCCCGCGCGGGCGTGTTGCGGCTTGCGATGCAGCGGGCGGGTCTCTAGACTGCGGGACCGCTGCACGTGCAGGGGGTTCTGGGGGTCGGCTGGCTGGGGCGTCGGGCGTGGTCCGCAAGCCTCGTTTGAGGGTTGAGGTCGGTATGGCGAAGCAGGTGGCGACGAACATCACTTGGCACGAAGGACACGTGGATCGCGCGCAGCGCTACGAGCTGCTCCGGCAGGGGGGCGCGACGATCTGGCTGACCGGCCTGAGCGCATCGGGCAAGAGCACGATCGCCTACACCGCGGAGCACGCGCTCGTCGAGCGTGGGCACCTGTCGTACGTGCTCGACGGCGACAACATCCGCCATGGGCTGAACAAGAATCTCGGCTTCTCGCCGGAGGACCGCACGGAGAACATCCGCCGGATCGGTGAAGTGGCGAAGTTGTTCGCCGATACGGGGGTGCTGACGTTCACGAGCTTCATCAGCCCGTACCGGGCCGACCGCGACCTGGTGCGGCAACTGCACGAGAAGGCGGGGCTGCCGTTCATCGAGATCTTCGTGCAGGCCTCGGTCGAGCTGTGCGAGCAGCGCGATCCGAAGGGGCTGTACAAGAAAGCGCGGGCCGGCCAGTTGCCGGAATTCACGGGCATCAGCGCACCCTACGAGGAGCCGCTCAAGCCCGAGCTGGTACTCGATTCCGGTGCCCTGACCCCGCAGGCCGCCGCGGCGAAGATCATTGACTACCTGACGCAGCGCGGCCTGATGCGCGCGGCGCAGACCGCCTGACCCGCGCCCGGTCCGTGACGGAAACCAGGCGCGGCACATCCCCGCGCCTGTATCCCTTCGTCCCTACGTCCCTATGTCCCTATGTCCCTATGTCCCCATGTCCCCCTCTTCACCCCGTCAGTGCCTCGACAAACGGGTCGATATCAAATGCATTCACTGCGCCGTCGCCGTTCATGTCGGCCTGGCTGATGTCACAAGCGGGGTAGGCCGCCGCGTAGCCTGTCGGATCGGTCAGCGCCAGGACGAACGGATCGATGTCGAACGCGTTGACCGCGCCGTCGCAGTTCAGGTCGCCGCCGCCGCCGGGGCAACTCAGGTCGAGCAAGAGGAGCCCGTCCAGGCCGGCCTCGGTCACCGAGTTGTTCGGCACGTCCGCGACTGAGAAGCGCACCAGTGTCTGTGCGCCGGGGATCACGAAGTCGGCCAGGTGCAGTTCGACGGGCTGCCAGCCGGTCGCGTCGGCGACCTGTTCCAGGAGCGTCCACGTCGCGCCGCCGTCGACGGAAATTTCGACGTCGAGGTAGTCCACGGCGGGTTCGATCGTGTCGTCACAGTGCATCCAGCGGGCGTAGCGGAGCACCGGGTCGCCGGTGCCGCTCAGGTCGAGCGGCGGCGATGTCAGCAATGTCGGCCCGCCGTCCACGTCGAAGTTGCCGGGGACGTTTTGCGTGAGGTAGCAGCAGCCGGAACCGTCGGCGTCTGCACTGGGCTCGCCGTGCGTACCGCCGACCGGTACCCCGCGTTCCCAGGCGCCGCTCGTCAGGGACGCATCACTCCACACGGACCAGCCCAGCTCGGCTTCAAAATCATCGGCGAGAACCGTGTTCACGACCGCAACGGTGGCGGAGTATGTCACGGCCGGCGCGTTCTCCGGGCTGAACACCGTCGTCCCGCCGTCGCCGGTCGCGCTGAAGTAATAGCGGGCGACGACGCCGCAGGGCGTGGGCGGCAGCAGCGCTTCGTAGAGCGAAGCGCCGAGCGTGGTGAGCGGAATCGTCTCAAACGTCGCGCCGCCGTGGCTGTAGTACAGAGTGGCGCTGGCCGGCTGCACCGTCTCGTAGCCGTCTTCGATGCGGACGGTCAGGGAAGAGGGCAGCTCGGGGGCCAGGAATTCCGGCCGGCCGGCGGGGAAGTCGATCGTCAGCGGGTCGCCGGCGTTGGGAATGCGCAGCGCCGGATCGCCCAGCAGGTTGTACATCTCGAAATAGCGGCGCGTCGTCGAGCCCGAACCCATCTGGGCGAGGTAGCGCAGGCGCGCGTCGTTCCAGACCGGGCCGAGTTCCGCCGGCACCTCGTCGTCCACGTCGTAGATCGCATCGAACAGGCGTTTCTCGAGCACGTCGTCCTCGGTCCAGTAGCTGTTCACCGAGGAGCCGTAGACGGCCGCGGCGCCCTTGCCCGGGGCGCGGACCCAGGTCTCCATGAAGCATTCGTCGATGGTGTAGGTGCCGGTCACGCAGGCGAAGCTGCACACGAACGCGTAGAGGTCTTCGTTCACGAGGTTGTTCACATCGCTCTGCGAGAAGTACGGGCCGTCGGCCCAGTACGTTTCGGCGCCGTGTCCGCTGTAGATGCCATAGAAGCGCCCGTTGTTGAACGAGTCGCGGACCTGCTGCGTGGTTGCCTGGTACGTGTGGCAATAGAGCTTGTCCGAGGTGATGCCGAGCGGCTCCATGTAGTTGGTGATGACCCAGTTGTGCGAGCCCTCGCTCACGGTCCAGTTGTCCGCCGAGGCCATGAACACGGCGCGGTTCACGTAGTCCGGGTCGGCGTAGGCGGCGTCCTCCACGTAGAGCGTCTTGTCGACGATGGCCTGGAGCTGGCCGGCCGAGCGAACCGGGAAGCGACCCAGCGCCAGGTCGGGATACCAGTCGCTGCCGCCGTCCATGCAGGCGTAGGGCAGGTCGGTCGCGGGTGAGCCCTCGCCGCCCCCCGTCCAGTTCGGGATCGTGTTCGTGTCGCCGACCAGCAGCACGTAGTCCGGCGCATCCGACGTGCCCCACAGGTCGGCGATGTACTGCTTGATCACGCTGGTGCTGCTCGCCGGGGGGACCCAGGTGCTGACGGTGAACCCCTGGGCGGACTTGGCGGCCGCGAAGTCCGCGATGGCCGCCTGGTAATCGGCCGCCACGATGATGAGATAATTGCCGGTTGCACGCGGCAGCAGCGCAAGCGGCTGCGGGTTCAACACCAGCCGGGCCAGCCCGGGCAGGGCCGCCTGCGCATCCGGCCATGCGGCGCTGCCCGCGAAGTCGATGTGCACGTCCAGCTCGGGCCAGGCCGCCAGGACGCCGCTTGCGGGCTCGTACGCGACGGGTGCGACTTCCAGCAGCATCAGGCGCTGGCCGCGCAAGACGCCCAGTTCGCTCACCACGGCGCGTGGCTGGAGCACGGCGCCGCCGGCCGCGTACGCCGCGGGATCGTAGTCGAACGGCGCCGCCTCGCGCGCGCCGGGCACCTTGGCCACGGGCGCCTGTACCGGCAGCAGTGCACCAGGATAGCCGGCGCGCGCCAGGTCAATCTGTACTGCGTCCTGCGCCACCACGCGTGCGGTGACGAC
>CAZVRR010000074.1:0-6033 GCA_964629745.1 uncultured Planctomycetales bacterium
GCTCTGAGCCGCACGCCCATGAAGATCCTCGGCGCGATCGTCGTGCTGGCGCTGGGTGCGCGAACGTGGGCGCAGTGTTACGTATACAGCGATCTCGAGCGCCTCTGGCGCGAGACCCTGGCCCGGAATCCCGGCGCCTGGATGGCGCACGTCAACCTGGCAAGCGTGCTGGGGGCGCAAGGCCGATCGGGCGAGGCGCTCGAGCACTGCCGGCGCGCGGCGGCGCTGAACCCCGGCTCGGCGATGGTGCACAGCAACCTGGGGGCGGCGCTGAAGAAGGCCGGCCAGTGGGACGAGGCGCTGGCCGAATACCGCCTGGCCCTGGCGGCCGACGCGAAGTATCCGCAGGCGCACTACAACCTCGGCCTGCTGCTCGCCGACCAGAACCGGCTCGACGAGGCCGCCGCGGCCTACCGCGCCGCGCTGGACATCCATCCCCAATACGCCGAGGCCTACGTGAACCTGGCACTGCTCGCCATCCGGCAGGGTCGGGCGCAGGAGGCCGAGCAGCACGCCCGCGCCGCGGTCCGCTACGGACCGCACCTGCCGGAGGCGTACATCAACCTGGGCATCGCGCTGGAATCGCAGGCGCAGCTCGCGCCGGCCCTGGACGCATACACGCAGGCGCTGCAATTGAATCCGGAACTGATCATGCCGCGCTTCCAGCTCGGCGTGTGCCTGGCCAAGCTCAACCGCCTCGACGAGGCGATTGCCACGCTGGAAGACGTGCTGCGGCGGGCGCCGGAGCACCGGGAAGCGCGCCAGGCGCTGCAGGTCCTGCGTCAACAGCGCTCGGGTTCCCCCTGAGGGGGCCTCAGATTTCCAGGCCGCGCGGCACGCCGGCGCCGAGGGTGCGCGGCGGCGGCCGGGTGTCCCAGACGCCCGGGATGGCGGCGCCGCACGCCGGGCAGTGCCCGTCGCGCAACGCATTGCGCAACACGCAGAAGCCCTCGCGCTCGATCAGGAGTTCGCCGCAGCTCGGGCAGCAGGTGTTCTCGCGGTTTTCCACCCGTCCGGGCAGGTTGCCGGCGTACACGAAGAGCAGGCCGGCCTGTTTGCCGATCTCGTAGGCGCGGAGCAGGGTCTGCGCCGGGGTGCGCTGCGGGCCGGTCATCTTGTAGTCGGGGTGAAACGCCGTAACGTGCCAGGGAATCTCGCGCGACACCCCGGCAAGGAACTCGGCCATCTGGCGGAGCTCGGTATCGGAGTCGTTCAGGCCCGGCACGACGAGCGTCACGACTTCCACCCAGAAACCCAGCTCGTGGCAGAGCCGGATCGTGTTCAGCACGTTGTCGCGCACCCCGCCGAGCTGCCGGTAGGTCGCGTCCTGGAACGACTTCAGGTCGATCTTGTACAGGTCCACCCAGGGACGCAGGTACTCCAGCACTTCGGGCGTGGCGTTGCCGTTCGAGACGAACGAGCCGACCAGCCCGTGCGCGCGGCCGAGGCGGAAGACCTCGACCGCCCACTCCGCCGTGATCAGCGGTTCGTTGTACGTGCTGGTCAGCACCTGGCAGCCGTGGCGCACCGCGAGTTCGACGATCTGCTCGGCGCGGACGTAGCGCGGTTCGGCGATCGCCTCGTCCTCGCGCAGGCTCTGGCTCGTGATCCAGTTCTGGCAGTAGCCGCAGTGAAAGTCGCAGCCCAGCATGCCGAACGAGAGCGCCTCGGTCCCCGGGTAGGCGTGAAAGAACGGCTTCTTCTCGATGGGGTCCGCGGCGAGGGACGAGACGTAGCCGCGCGGCACGCGCAACTGCGCGCCGTCATGAAAGCGGACGCGACACACACCCGTGCGACCCGGCAGCACGCGGCAGCGGTGCCCGCACGCCAGGCAGCGTAACGCGCCGCCACCGGCGTCGCGCACCAGCTCCGGCGCCGCGGGTCCGGTCTGCTCGGCCAGCAGTTGTTTCAGGCGGACGACTCTCGCGGACATGGCGCTTTCCACAGCGAGCTCGACCTATGATGATACCACTCCCCCCGGGTCCCCGCAGCGCGGCCGGGCGGGCCTATAATTCCGCCCGGGGCCGCGGTGACGCGGGGCCGGGCAGCACGGAGATCAGGATGCGCGTACTTGTCGCGGGGTGTGCGGGGTTCATCGGTTATCACCTTGCGGAGCGGCTGCTCGCCGAGGGCCACGAGGTGGTCGGACTGGATAACCTCAGCAGCGGCAGCCGCTCGAATGTCGACGACCTGGCGCGCCATCCGCGCTTTCGCTTCGAGGCGCACGACATCGTGCAACCCCTGCCGAAACTCGGCCGCCTCGACCTGGTCTGCAACCTGGCCTGTCCCGCTTCGCCCGTGGATTTCGCGCGCATCCCGCTGGAAATCATGGCCGTCTGTTCCGACGGGTTCCGGAATCTGCTCGAGCTGGCCTGCGCGGCGGACGTGCCGATCCTCCACACCAGTACCAGCGAGGTCTACGGCGATCCCCAGGAACACCCGCAGCGCGAGACGTACTGGGGCCACGTGAATCCGATCGGGCAGCGCGCCTGCTACGACGAAGGCAAGCGCTTCGCCGAGGCGCTGGCGGTGAACTACCGCGACCACCGCGGGGCGCGCGTGCGCCTGGCGCGAATCTTCAACACGTACGGTCCACGGATGCGCGGCGACGACGGCCGCATGCTGCCGACCTTCATCAACCAGGCCCTCAGCGGCGCACCGCTCACGGTCCACGGCACCGGCGACCAGACCCGCAGCTTCTGTTATGTCTCCGATATGGTCGAAGGCCTGCTGCGCCTGGCGCTGAGCGACCTCAGCGAACCCGTAAACATCGGAAACCCGCAGGAAATCACCATTCTCCAGGCGGCCGAGGAAGTCATCCGCCTCACCGCTTCCAGCAGCACGATCCGGTTCGTGCCTCGTCCGCCGGACGACCCCTGCGTCCGCCGGCCCGACATCACGCGTGCAGCGCAGGGGCTGGGCTGGGAGCCGCAGGTGGAGCGCACGGCGGGCTTTCAGCGCACGATCGAATGGTTCCGGCAGGACGGCAAACGTAACCGGACCTGCACCACGTAGCGCGTCCCAGATACGCTGCCGTCAAGCGGGCGCACCGCACCGCGCGCGGAGCCGGTACAGCCGTCCGGCGCAGGGCCGATACATCGGGCATGAGCTGGACGGGTGCGCAAGCACGGAGACCCTACGGCCTTCCGCCGGTCGGCGCTGCGCCCGCGCGGCCGCGCCGCCGGGCTCTCGTCCTGGTCCTGCTGGCGGCCGGGCTGACGGTGACTGCCCTGCTCTGGAGCGTGGCCGGCCTGCCGCCGGAGCGGCCGGCCGGGCACGTGGAATCCCCGCACTGGCTGGGCACGGCGTGCCTGGCGGCCGGTGGCGCGGTGGCCGCGATGGTCCTGATCGCTGCGCGGCGCCGCACGCGCGCGGTGGCCGCGGCGGTCCCGGATGTCCGGGGTCTCGTCCTGGATCTGATGGGACGCGTCGAAGGGGGCGCGCCGGCCGAGCTGTGGTCGGGATTGCTCGATGCGCTGGCGCAGGTGCAACGCGAGCTCGATACCTACCGATACCGGCACGCGGCGGCGGAAGGCGAACTGGACGTGCGCGCCGTGGCGGCGCGCGAACTGCTGGAGGGGTTGCCGCTGGGCGTGCTGCATCTGGATGACACGGACCACGTCCAATATGCCAACTCCGCGGTGGTGAACCTGCTGCAGGCACGCGGTCTGCCGGCGGGGCGCGTCAGCCTGGAAGAGTTCGCGGGCGACGCGACCGTGGTGGAGACCCTGCGCAGTCTGCGCCAGAACCTGCCGGGCACAAATCTCGATTGCCAGTTCCAGTTGCCGGGCGGCCCCGCGCTGGTGCGCCTCACGCGGCTGCCGCTGCCGGCGGGTGAGCTGGGGCTGGCGATCCAGGACGTCGCGCCGCTGAAACAGAGCGCGCGGGCCCACGACGAGTTCCTGGCGCACCTGACTCACGAGCTGCGCACCCCGCTCACGAACATTCGCGCCTATGCCGAGACGCTGCGGGGCGGCGTGTTCGATGACGAGCAGACGCGCCGCGAGTGCTTCGACGTGATCATGCAGGAGACCCGGCGCCTGTCACGCCTGATCGAGGACGTGCTCAGCGTGTCGCAGATCGACGCCGGCGCGGCGCGCCTGCAGCGCGTGCCCGTGCGCCTCGACGAGTCGCTGGCGCAGGTCGTGCAGGAACTCCAGGCGGCGGCGGACGCCAAGGGTCTCGAGCTCGTGCTCCAGTTGCCGGCCAGCCCGCCGCTGGTGGTCGGCGACCGGTTTCGCCTCAACGATGTCTGGGCCCACCTGATCGGCAACGCGATCAAGTACACGCCGGCGGGGGGAACGGTGCGCATCGTGCTGAGCGCCGCACCGGGTGCCGCCTGCGTGCAGGTCTGCGACACGGGTCCCGGCATCGATGCGCGCTGGCACCAGCGCATCTTCGAGAAATTCTTCCGCCTGGAATCGCTGGGCGACGAGACGCCCGGCACGGGGCTGGGCCTGGCGATCGTCGCAGAGGTGGTCCGCCTGCACGGCGGCTCCGTGCGCGTCGACAGTACCCCCGGGGCCGGCGCGACGTTCACCGTCGAGCTGCCGGTGCCGGCCCACGCGCCGTCGCCGAACACCGACCATTCGCCCTGCGCTGGAGATGCCAATGGCCGTGCCTGAACCGAACAACCCGCGCGAGCCCAGCCACGAGCTGGCCGGCCTGAGTTCGGCGGAGGTGGCCGAACGGCTGGCGGCGCTGCGCGAGGAGAACGAAGCGCTCGGGCGGGACCTGCTGCGCTGCTACGAACAGTTGAACCTCGTGTTCGAGATCACGGAGAACATCGCCAAGCTGCAGGACCCCGCGACGATCCAGCAGTTGCTGCTGCAGCGATTCGCGGCCACGATCGGCGCCGGGGCCGTGTTCATCGACGCCGGGGGACATCTGACGCCGGTCGATACGCCCGCGCGCAACGGCTGGCGCCTCCACCTGGAGCCGGCCCAGCTCCGCGCCTGCCTCCTGTCGCAGTTCGAGGCGGCGCGGCGCTCGAACCACGCGCTGGTCCCGGGCCCCGATCCTGACCTCGAGGCCGCCCTCGACGGCGCGCAGGTGCTGCTCGTCCCCTTGCGGCAGCAGGACGGAGCCACGCCCGTCGTGGTCGTGTTGCGCGGGCCCGGCGAGCCCGCCTTCGATTCGGCCGACATGCTCGCGTCCGAGTCGGTCCTGGGCTACGGCGGACAGGTGCTGGCGAACGTGATGATGGTCCGGCATCTCCAGCAGACGGCGTTCGAAACCGTTCGTGCGCTGGCGAACGCGATCGACGCGAAGGACAACTACACCTGCGGCCATTCGGAACGGGTCGGCTGGCTGGCCCGCCAGACCGGGGCAGCCCTCGGCCTGCCGGAGCCGGAGCTCGAGTTGCTCGAGTGGGCGGGCATCCTGCACGACGTCGGCAAGATCGGCGTCCCCGAGCACATCCTGAACAAACCCGGCAAGCTCTCGGCCGGCGAGTTCGCCGAGATCCGCCGGCATCCCTACATGAGCTACGAGGTGCTCAAGCCGGTGGCCCGGCTGGGCCCGGTGCTGTCGGCGGTGCTGTATCACCACGAGAACTGGGACGGCACGGGCTACCCGAGCGGCCTGCGCGGCGAACAGATTCCGCTCACCGCGCGAATCATCCGCATCGCCGACACGTTCGACGCCCTGACGTCGACCCGTGCCTACCGCGAGGGCTTCGGCTTCGAGCACGCGTTGCAGATCCTCCGCGCGCAGGCCGGACACGGCACCGATCCGCAGATCACCCCCGTGCTGCTGCGCCTGCTGGAGGAGTCATACGAGACACGCGCGCCCGAATTCGTGCAGCGCTTCCCCCACATCTTCGGCTGGGGCGAAGCGGAGCCGGACGCGGAACCGGCGGCGCCCCTTGCGGCAGCCGCGCCGGGTGCGCCGGAAACGGGGGATGTGCCGTGAACAAGCAACCGTCAACGCCGGGGCCGGCGGCGCTCCTCGTGCTCGCCGGCGCGGTCGGCCTGGCGAGCCTCTTCGAAGTCTTCGGCGGACACAGCCTGTCGGTGACCGTGCTGCTGGTCG
>CAZVRR010000074.1:6043-14214 GCA_964629745.1 uncultured Planctomycetales bacterium
GGTTTCGGAGGTCGCGCTCGCAACCGTGCTGCTGGTGGTCGCCGGTCTGTGCGCGAGCGTCTCGCTGCTCATGCGCGGCCTGGGTGCCCGTACCGGCGCGCTGGGCGGCGGGCTGGGCGGCTCCGCCGCTGCCCTGGTTCTGACACTCGAACTGCCGCTGACGATCGTTCAGCGCGCGCTGGTCGTGGCGGTGGCGCTGGCCGCCCTGGGGCTGCTGGGCGCGCTGGCCGGGAGCTGGTCGGCGGGTCGAGTCGATCGTTCCCCCGGCACGACGTCCCGCCGGCCCGCAGGTCGGTCGGGCGCCGCGGCGCCGGCCGCCGTCCTGGCCGGACTGATCGGGGCGTTCCATGCCTGGCTCGAGTCACCGGCCGGCGCCCGCTGCGCCGAGTCGCCGGACTGGTCCGGCTTTGACCAGTTCCTGCGGGCGGCGCTGCGCGACCATGTCGGCGCGGTCGGCGTGCGGGCGTATGAAGTCGCCCCCGACCGCCAGCACCTGTCCCCGCTGTCGCCCCCGCCCGGCGGGTCCTGCACGCTGCTGCCGATCGGTGAGCCGCTGCGGGCCACGATCGCCAGCGGTCGCGTGTATCTCAATCCCGATCTCGACGAACATGACCCGGTGGCGGCCGATGGGCCCACGGACCCCGCGACAGCGGCGCCGCTGCCGACGCGCTGGGCCTGGCTCCTGCCGGTGCGGGCGGAAGGTCGCACCAGCGCCATCGTCGGCATCACGCGTTTCGCGCAGGGCTCGCCGGAGCCGGCCCTGGCCGCTGCGGTTCGTCAGCAGCTCGAGCTCTGCTGGCGGCACGTGTGCGCACTGCGCGCCCTGTGGCGCCACATGCGCACCGATCAGCAGTCCGGTATGTTGCAACGCAACGAGCTGCTCGTACGGCTGGACGAAGTCGTGCGAACGTCGGTCGACGAGGGGGAACCGGTCATGGTTCTGGCGCTGGCGCTGGAAGGCATGCGCCGCCTGGACGACGCCGGGCAGTGGTCCCAGCGCGACGAACTCATCCAGCGGCTGGGGCAGGTCCTCCAGCGCAAGGTGCGGAGCGACGACTTGCTGGGACGCTTCAGCGATGACCGCTTCATCGTCGTGCTGCGCCGGATCGATTCCAACCTGGGCACGATGCTCGCCGAGCAGCTCACGCACACGATCCGCACCGAGGTGCTCGAGGCGGACGTGGCGGGGCCGGTTCCGCCGGAGACCGCGCTGCATCTGCGCGCCGGCCTGGCGGGCACCGGGGTGAGCGGGCTGAAGGCCAGTCGACCGTTCGCGACGTTTGGGGACCTGGGGCAGGGGGTCGCACCGGAGGCCGGCAATAACGGGCGGATGCTGCTGGAGCGTGCGCTCGGGCTGCTTGACTATGCACGGCAGCAGCGCATCGAGCTGGCGACCGACCTGATGAAGGGCGTGCCGGCGCGGCTGGCCCGCGAGGGCCCCGAGCGCCCGCCGTCGAGTCTCCTGCCGGGAGTCAGCACATGCGCGGGCTGAGTCTGCTCGAGCTCGTGATCGCGGTCGTTCTGCTGGGCATCGTCGCGGCCCTGGCCGTGCCGCGTTTCAGCCGTGCCGATCCGCCGTCCGCCGACCCCGGGCTGCGCGAGAACCTGGCCTTGTTGCGCAGCGCGATCGAGTTGTACTACTACGAACACGGCGCGTGGCCGGGTCAGCGTGGCGACGGGGAGAACCCCCCCGGCAGCCGCGGCGCATTCGCCCAGCAGTTGACGCAATTCAGCGCACCCGACGGGCAGGTCAGCCCGGTCCGTACCGAGATGTGCTGCCTGGGCCCGTACTTGCGGGGGGGCATTCCCCCCTGCCCGGTGCCGCCGTGCGCCGGTTGCAGCGAAGTCGCGCTGGTCACGGGTGAGCCGGCCTTCCAGCCGGGGGCCGACCGGGTCGGCTGGGTGTACAACCCGCAGACGGGCGCGATCGCCGCGAACTCCGACCAGCGCGGTCCGGACGAGTTGCCCTACGACCGGTACTAGCGGCCGAGGGCGCGGGCCTCCAGCTTGTCGATCTGGCCGCGGAGGGCCTCGGCCTGCGGCGAGCTCGGATAGCGCGCGACGAGTTCCTGGGCCAGTTGCAGGGCCGACTCGTAGCGGTGCTGCTTCACCAGCTCGCGGTATTCGGCCTCCATCTGCTGCCTGGTCTGGATTTCCGCGTTTTCCGTCAGCAGGGGGAGCTGCTGGCGCAGGGCCTCCGCCTCCACGGAGCGCGGGAAGCGACGCAGCATTTCGTTGGCCAGGCCCAGCGCCCGGTTCCATTCGCGCTGGTTGGCGGCTTCCTGCGTCTGGGCCATCAGGCGGGCCCGGGCCTCGGCGTCGGCCTTGGCACGCTGGAGCGAAACACGCCGGGCCAGTTCCTGGGCCTTCGCCGAATTGGGATGGCGATCCAGCAGCTCGCGCACGACGCTCATGGCGCGGTCCAGTGCGCCGAGGGCAGTGAGGTCCTCCACCTGTCGCGCCGCGCCCTCCACGTCACGCGTTTCGACGTTGGCGCGCACCTGTTCAATCTGCTTCTCGAGTTCATCCCATTCGGGCAGATGGGGGAAGCGCTCGCGAGCGATCTGGATGCGGCGCCGCGCCTCCACCCACTGGTGGTCCTGGAGCAGCGCCGGGATCTCCTGCTGGAGACTCTGCATGGCGGCCCGCCCCTGCACCGCCAGCCGCTCCGCCCGCTGGTCCTCCGGCAAGAGCGAGATATCGCGCACCTCGCGCGTCAGCAGCACGAGTTCCTCGAACGCGGCGCGCAGTTCCTCGATTCCGCGCACCGGCACCTCCGGCCGTGCCCCGCGCACCATCCCGCTCTCCAGGTTCGGCGCCGCGGGCAGACTCTTCAATCCCTCGAGCAGGCCGTCGAGCTTGCGCAAGACCTCGCCGCTGCCCCAGAGGAGCAGGCCGAGGGCCGCCCCGGCGAACATCAGCGCGATCGCGCCGAGGAAATCGGTGAACGGGAATGGCTGCACGCGCGCCAGCCACAGCACGCGCGCCAGCCCCCACACGATCGCCGCTCCCGCCGCCAGCACGCCACCCGTGATCAGGGTGCCCGCCAGCAGCCATGTCCTGTCGAGGCCGGCGTCGGCCGCGTCATCGTTTTCCGGCATCAGCTTCGCTCCCGCTTGTGGTCCGGGCGAATTATTTCCGCCCTGCGCCGCAGCAGCAAGCCGGAGCTAGCCGGCGTCAGCGACGAGCGCCGGCCGGACGTCAGGCGCGGTGCGGCGCGCGCGGCAGCGCATCACGCGCCGCGTGTAGCGCTTCCCCTCGCGCACCACGTGGTTCCGGGCCGCGAAACTCGTGTCGTTCGGGAGTTTTGGCAACTGGCCGCTCTCACGCAGCGCGCGAAGTTGAAGTGCCACATCGTCCGGGGCGTACCTGGCGCCAAGCCGCGCGACCAGCGCCGAAGCCATGACCGTCAGCGCCACCTGGTTTGGCAACAGGTTGTCGAGCGTAACGTTCGTCTCGCGGTAGAGTTGGGCCAGCATCTCGGCGTGCAGCGCGGGCCAGGCCGCAGGGTTCGCGGGCAACTGGCTCTCGTCTTCCACCCCGGCCAGCCGGTTCGTCACGTGACTGACGTACTGCTCGGAGATGTCGATCCCCAGGTAGCGCCGGCCCAGCCGCTTGGCCGCCACGACAGTGGTGCCGCTGCCCACGAACGGATCGAGCACCAGTTCGCCGCGCCGGCTCGACGCCAGCACGATCCGCCGGAGCAGCGCCTCGGGCATCTGGCAGCCGTGAAATCCGGCCCGTTCCCTGAACGTGCCGCACACGCGCGGGAAATCCGACCAGGTGTCGTCCGGCAAACGGCCGGCCGGACTGGCACGCAGATCCTGGTATTCGGTGTGCCGCGCGCTGGGGAAGCGCAGCGCCTTGTCATTAAAGGTGAAGTTCTTCGCATCCATCGTGAAGTAGAAGATGTGCGTGTGCGAGCGGCAGAACTTCGACTTCATGTTCTGCCCGAACGTGTAGTGCCAGATGATCCAGTTCCGCAGGTGCAGCCCCAGGTCGCGCCCGATCAGCCGCACGTCGGCGGCGAAGTCGTCCCCGATCGCGATGTAGAACGAACCCGTGGGCTTCAAGACGCGCCGGCAGGCTTGCATCCACTGCCGCGTCCACCCGACGTACTCCTCGTTGGGGACATCGTCACGGTAATTGTCGTACACGTAGCCGATGTTGAACGGCGGGTCAGCAAAGACCAGGTCGACACAATCCTCCGGCCAGCGATTGAGCAGCTCGACCGAGTCACCGCAATATATAGTGTCTACCACCATGTTCTGTCCCACCATGTGGTACTCCTCAGCCCGAAGAGAGTATCTCGGGCCCGGCGCGCCACGTCAAGGAGAACCTGATGTCGGCCTGCCCGAGAGCTGCTCGATCTCCCGGCGCAGCGGCCCGATCCGGCGCCAGTGGGTGCCTTCCCAGAACACCTGGCGACAGGCGCGGCAGCGATAGAACTCCTCGGTCCAGATCAGGCTGCGCGCGGGGACCACGTCGGCGACGGCGGATCGGGGCACGCGGTCGAGCTCGCCATTGCACGCCGTGCAGCGGGGCGTTCCCAGCGGCAGCGGCAGCCGGGCGGCCACGAAGCGCACCTGCTCGATCCGGGTCAGGCCGACCGGCAGCAGCAGCCCCGCCAGCTCGCCGGTCGTGAACGCCCGGCGCTCGAACAGGCGCCGGTCGGAAGACAGGACGGTGCGGCGCTCGGCCAGGGCGTGCTGAACGAGTGCGCCGTCTTCAATGCCAGGCGTGTAGCTCGCGTCGACGCCCAGCACGCGCAACCAGCGCGCCAGTCCCCCGCCCATCGCGTCGCACGCGATCCGCAGCGTCCCCGGCTCCATGCTCACATTTTACGGCGCCGGCCTGCCAGCGCTGCGGCCGCTAGCCGGCGGCAACGAGTGCGGCCTCGGCACGCGGACCGGCGCCCCGGATTTCCTCGGCGACCTGGCCGAACTTCTCGAAGTTCTTGGCGAAGCGGGTGGCCAGTTCGCGGGCCTTGGCGTCGTACGCGTCGGGATCCTTCCACGTCGTGCGCGGGGTCAGCAGGTCGCGCGGCACATCGGGGCAGCTCCTGGGGACTTCGACGCCGAAGATCGGGTCGGGCTGGAACGGCACGTCCTCGAGCGCGCCGCTCAGGGCGGCCCGGACCATCGCGCGCGTGTAGCGGAGCTTGATGCGATGTCCGACGCCGAACGGCCCGCCGGTCCAGCCGGTGTTCAGCAGCCACACGCTGGCCCGGTGCTGCTGGATCTTGCGGCCCAGCAGGTCGGCGTAGATGCGCGGGTTCAGTGGCAGGAACGGCGCACCGAAGCAGGTCGAAAACGTCGCGGACGGTTCGCTGCCCATCCCGGCCTCGGTGCCGGCGACCTTGGCGGTATAGCCGGACAGGAAGTGGTACATCGCCTGTTCGGGCGTGAGGCGCGCCAGCGGGGGCAGCACGCCGAAGGCATCGCACGTGAGAAAGACGATGTGGTTCGGATGTCCGCCGATGGCCGGGTCGCACGCGTTGTCGATGTAGTCGAGCGGGTAGGCGGCGCGCGTGTTCTCCGTCAGGCTGGCGTCGTCAAAGCAGCACGTGTGGGTGTAGGGCGCGATGATCACGTTCTCGAGCACCGCGCCGAATTTCAGGGCGCCGTAGATCTGGGGCTCGTCCTGCGTGGACAGGCCGATCACCTTGGCGTAGCAGCCGCCCTCGAAATTGAAGATCCCGTCGTCGCCCCAGCCGTGCTCGTCGTCGCCGATCAGGCGGCGCTCCGGGTCCGCCGACAGCGTAGTCTTGCCCGTGCCCGACAGGCCGAAGAACAAAGCCACGTCGTTGTTGGCGCCCATGTTCGCCGAGCAGTGCATGCTCAGCACGCCCGCCAGCGGCAGGACGTAGTTCATCACCGTGAAAATGGATTTCTTGATTTCGCCGGCGTAGCCCGTGCCGCCGATGAGGATCAGCCGCTGGGAGAGGTTGAGCAGGATGAAGGTCTCGGAGTTCGTGCCGTCGCGGCTGGGTTCGGCGAGGAACCCGGGTGCGCAGATCACGGTGTAGTCCGGGTTGAGGTTCGTGGTGCTTCCCACCGCGGGCCGGATGAAGAGCTGCCGGGCGAAGAGGCTGTGCCAAGCCAGCTCCGCGACGACCCGGACGACAAAGCGGTGCGCCGGGTGCGCGCCGACGAACAGGTCCTGCACGAAGATGTCGCGCTCAGCGAGGTAGGCGTACATTCGGCGCTGCAGGGCGTCGAAGCGTTTCGGGTCCCACGGCGCATTCACATCGCCCCAGTGCACGGTGTTCTCGGTCGCCGGATCGTTCACGACGAACTTGTCCTTCGGCGAGCGACCGGTGCGTTTGCCGGTGCGCGTGACGAGGGCGCCGGCGTTGGACAGGCGTCCCTCGCGTCGCTGGATCGCCTGGTAGACCAGCTCGGCGGGCGAGAGGTTCCAGTACGACTGCCCCCGGTGATCAAACCCGATTGTCTCCAGCCCATGGCGGCTGGGGAAAATATCCCGTTCGTACAAGCAATGTCCTCTGGATAGGCCGGCGCGCCAGTTGGGTCCCGAACACCGTGGATCCCGAACAATACCGATTATAGTTCCGGCCGGGTCGCCCGCAAACGCCGTTCGCGCACCGCGCGGCACACGAAACGCTCCGGCGTGGAATGGAGCGGGACGCGCTTTACCGCGACCGCCGGCTGGAGGACCATGCCCGTATGAGCCCGCCCGCTTCGGCACCGCGCGGCGCGGCGCAGGCGTACGAGCGCAGTCTCGCGCCGGCACAGCGCCGCGCCGGCGGCGTCTATTACACGCCTGCCCCGCTCGTGGCGGCCGTCTTGGCACACACCGTCGTGCCCCGGTCGCGCGGGACCGGCGCGCCGCGCGTCGTCGACCCCGCCTGCGGCGCGGGCGCATTTCTCGTCGGCGCCTACGAGTGCCTGCTTCGCGCACGAAAGGTCCCGGCGTCGCGCGCACGGCGGCTGAAGATCCTGCGCGAGCAGATCTACGGCGTCGATCTGGACCCGCATGCGGTGGAGTTGACGCGGGCGGCGCTGGCCCGACACGCGCTGCCGGACGCGGACGACCGCACGTTCGGGCGGCTGCTGGTGCAGCTCGCCCACAACATCCGCTGCGGCGACGCCCTGGTCGGCCCGGAGACCGGCCACGACCCGGCCGGGGCGGCGGTTCTGCCGCAGGCGTTCGACTGGCGCGCCGCCTTTCCCGAGGTGTTCGCGTGCGAAAATGGCGGCTTCGACGTCGTGATCGGCAACCCGCCGTGGGGGCAGAAGGAGATCGCGCGCGACGGACCGCGCGCCGCCTACCTGCGCCGCCACTACCACTCGCTGGCCGGCATCTTCGACCTGTTTCGCCCGTTCGTGGAACGGGGGTTGGCGCTGGTGCGTGGGGGCGGGCTGTTCGGAATGGTGCTGCCCGACATCGTGCTGCTGAAGGATTACATCACGACCCGCCGCCTGCTGCTCGACACGCTGAGCCTGACGCGCATCGAGTGGTGGGGCCGGGCGTTCGCCGACGCGACCATGGACGTCGCCACGATTGTCGGTCGGAAGCGACCCGCGGCGCAGGATCACCAGGTGACGCTCGCCATCCACGCGCGGGGGGAATCGCGCGAACACGTGGTCCCGCAGCGGGAATTTCGCGCGCATCCGCGCCTGGTGTTCAACCTGCACCTCGACTCGGCCGCACGGGCCGTCGTCCGCCGATGGGAACGACTGCCGCAGCTCGGCACGTGCTACGAGGCTCACGAAGGGGTGCACAGCGGGAACATGCGCGGGGCGCTGTTCGTGCCGCAGTGCGTCGACGACTCATGCCGGCCGCTCATCTTCGGCCGGGGCGAGCTGCGGCCGTACGAGATCTGCTGGGCGGGTCGGTACATCCGCCTCGCGGCGCTCCAGCAGCGCGGTGACGGGCACTATGCCCACGCGGGCCGGCCGGAGTGGCACGGCCGCGACAAGCTGCTCGTCCGCCGCACCGGCGACCGGTTGCAGGCGGCACGCGACGGGCGCGGGCGGTTTGCCAGCAACAACTATTTCGTTGTGCTCGCCCGGCCCGGCGCGCCGCTGTCGCTGGACGGGCTGTGTGCCTGGCTGAACAGTCCGGCGCTGACGTGGTATTTCCGGGCCGTGGAGCCGCGCCGCGGCCGGGCGTTCGCCGAGCTGAAGATCAAGCACCTGGCGCATTTC
>CAZVRR010000075.1:0-14051 GCA_964629745.1 uncultured Planctomycetales bacterium
CGCGCGCCGGTGTATATTGCCGGTATTAAGAGCAAGGATGAAGAGCGCATGGCCGATCCACATTCCCCCGCCCGGGCCGGACTGCACTGCCGCCCTCTCTGCGGGATCGTCCTGGTCGCCGCCGCGGCTTGTGGAATCACCCTGACGATTGGAGCGGACTCTGCCGTCCGCGGCGCCACGGAGCCCGCACCGCCACACCTCGAGCCCGCGGACAGCGTCGGCGGCTATGTCGCCCGCCTGCTGATCAACGAGACGCCGTTTCCGGGCGAGCGCGGCTGGGTCAGCGAAGCGGATACGCAGGCTGCGATGCTGTCGATTCTGTGGGTTGTGCACGGCCGCATCCATCACATTCCGGCCGGTTATCGCCAGGCGCAGATCGCGGCAGTCACGACGGGCGACATCATCGACGTGATCACCGCCGGCGGTGAGAAGGGCCAGTGCGACGGCTTCTATCGCGACGAGTCGGGCCGCTTCGTGGCCGTGCCGCGCGTGCATGCGCGGATCGACAATCTCATGCAACTGGCAAACAAGGGCACGCCGGGGCGCTTCGCGCGCCTGATCAACTACGCCCAGGGACTGGCGCAGGCCTATGTCCGGTCCGGCATCGAGGGGGCCGACCGGTTTGCCGATCTGCGCCGCATCGGCCAGGTGGAAGTCACGGGACGTGCGTACTCCTGGATGGCTGACCGCGATTACTACAACCCGGGCGGCAACTTCGTGAAGATCCCCGACGCCCACGCGGGCGCGCTGGGCGGAAACCGCTTCTTCACGTTGCGGAGGCTGCAACCATGAGATTGTTCCGGCTGACGGTGCCGTCCGCCGTGTTGTCGCTCGCAGCCGTCGGAGCAGCTCCACCGCCCGCCACGACTCCCGCGCCGGCGCCGCCGGAGCTGCTGGAGCGCGCGTATCTGTACGACGTGGTGCGCCATCTGTATCGCTGGTACCTGGACGAGCGCGACCTGGATCCCCTGGCCCGCGGCGGCGAGTTTGTGTTCCGGGTGCGCGCGCTGCAGCCGGCGCTGGACGAGGGTGACCGCAGCCGGTTCGGCGAAATCCTCCTGCCCCAGCTGGGCGTGCGGGTGCGGCTGAAGCTGGCCGACTACACGATCCCGGAACTCGACACCATCGTGCAAAGCGCCGGCTTCAAGATCGTGGCCGTTTCGCGCGGCGTGGATGACGATCCGCCGCCGGCGGGAGCCACGGAGGTGAAGGTCGACTTCGCAGCCATGCGCGACGAGCTGTACCGTACACGGCGCGAGGCGCGCTTCCCGGAGGGAGAACTGCTCGAGCGATTCCGGGCCGCCACGCGCCAGGAAGTCGGCAAGAACGCGCAGCGCAGCGCGTCGGCTGCGCGCGGCGAGCCGCAGATCGTCCACCTCGCACCGCTCTCGCCGGTCGCAAACGAAGCGTGGGTTTTCTGGGAGAACGGACGCGCGCTGCTGCGCTTCGCGTCCGACATCGACCTCGCGAACCCGGTCGTCTGGGCACACGAGGAGCTCCTGGTCCGGCTGTACGACATCGACGAGCACGTGGTCGTATCCTTGGACGAGGTAGCCGGCAGCAATGCGTACCTGACGCGTGCCCAGGTCGGCCGTGCCCTCTTCAACTGCATCGTGTTGGGCCGGCGCATGGAGCTTCAGCCGCCGACGCCCAGGAGTTCGAGCCGGCCTGCGGGTGAAGCGCCTTAGCACCGTCCGCAGGTCGTGGGTGATGCGGGCCGGATCGCGGGGCTCCTTCAGGCATCCGGCCGGTGCGTCGAGCAGATGGTGCGGCGATCCACCTCCTGCAGCAGCAACCCGCCCTCGTCCGAGGTCAGCGTTCCTCCGCCAATATCGGCCGGAACTTGCTGGCGTCCCAGGCTGGCAAACAGCAGCCCCTGGCGATTACACGCTGTCACGCATGGCCTTTTTGCCTCGGACGAGGCAATCCTAAGCGAATGCCCAGTTTACAGGGCCCGAAGGCCATCGAGATATTTCAGAGCGCGCCAGACTGCGGCGGGCGGCGTGTCACGCCGGCCGGGGGCCCGGGCCCGCGCGAACAACCGCGACGCGTCCGATTCTGCGCAGCCGATCAAATGCCCATCGCCCGGCACAACGCCGCCAGGGCGAATCCGATCAGCACGGCACTGATGCAGGCCACCAGCCCCGGGATCATGAAGCTGTGATTCAAGAGAAACCGGCCGATGCGCGTCGTACCCGTCTGATCAAACTGAATGGCAGCGACGATCGTGCCGTATGTGGGCAGGAAGAAGTAGCCGTTGACGGCGGGAAACATGGCCACGAGATACACTGGGTCAATTCCCAGCGTGATCCCCAGCGGCATCAGTGCCGCCACGGTCGCTGCCTGACTGTAAAGGAGCACCGAAAGTGCGAACAGCGCTACCGCGAACATCCATGGATAGCGCTGGACCGTGTTCGCCAGAGCATCTTGAATGACTTCGCGATTGGCCTCGAAGAACGTGCTCCCGAGCCACGCCAGCCCGAGGATCGCAATCACCGCCACCCAGCCGGCACGCGAAACGGTTCCGCCCGCCACCTGCGCCGGCGCTGCCCGACAGAGAACGATAATCAGCGCCGCGGCGGCCAGCATCACGACCTGGATCGTCTCCGCCATCCCGACCCGTGTGGGCGACGGTGCCTCGACGCGCAGCGTGCCCGCTTTCACCTGCGCGTGAATGGAATCTGCCGTGGACGACCTGAGGGCTGCCTGCTCATCCCGGTGCGCGCGCGTCAGCACGACGATAGATTCGTTCGGCTGGAGACCGGAAACGGTCGACCAACCCGCCCGGCGGCTCAGGTTCGCATTCAGGCTGCGCAGCGAGACCTCGTCCCTCTCCGTGTCATACACCCAGCCCTTGGGAGTGGCGTCGGAGTGGTCGAGCCAGAGCGACCAGACGGATACGGTCGCCGTCCAGCCGGTCATCGGGCGCGCCCGGTCGACCAAGCCTAATCCCACGACCCCCAGCGCGGCGATCAGGAAGATTGCGACCGACCAGCGCGCGGATCGCGCGCGTTCGCCCGGCATTTCCCTGGCGGTATCCGTGGTCTGGACGAGCCCCTGCGCAAGCCGCCGCTGATAAATCGGGTCGTCGGCGAGTTTCTTCCCGTACCAGCAGACGGACAGCGCCCCCAGCAGCGAGCCGCCCAGCGTCGCCGGCACGCAGATCAGGAGAATCTCGAGCAGCCCCAAGCCCGTATCATTCAGGGCCAGCAGCGCGATCATTCCGGCCGTCGCCGCTGAAATCGGGCTGGCGGTGATCGACTGTTGTGAGGCAATCACCGCAATGGACAGCGGGCGCTCCGGGCGCACCCCGGCCTTGCGCGCTACCTCCGCAATCACCGGCAACACTGCATACGCCACGTGTCCCGTCCCGGCGAAGAACGTAAACAGCCAGGTCACCAGCGGCGCCATGAACGTGATGGCCGCCGGCTTGGCGCGGAGCATCTTCTCCGCGAGCTTGACCAGAAGGTCGAGTCCGCCGGCTGCCTCGAGCGCCGCCGCGGCCGTCACGACCGCGACAATGATCAGGATCACATCCACGGGCAGAGCCCCGGCCGCGTGTCGGAAGACGAACACGAGCACGGCCAGGCCCAGCCCGGCGACAGCGCCCATTCCGACGCCGCCGATCCGCGAGCCCAGCAGGATCGCGGCAAGTACAAGCGCCAGCTCGATCCAGAACACGGTTGTGCCTCCTTACCGGCGCCACGCTACCGATGCCGCGCAGCCGCTTATGCGCCGCCAGCCATTCTGGCCGGGTCGAGCACGTCCGCGATCTGCGCGTCGGTGAGGATCTTCTTCTCGCGCACCAACTCGGCCGCGAGCTCCGTCGCCGTCTCATAGCCGATCACGGGGTTCAGGGCGGTCACCAGGCCGATGCTGTGTTCGACGTGATAACGGCAGACGTCCGCGTTGGCGGTGATGCCATCCACGCAGTGCTCACGCAGGGCGCGCGCCGAGTTCATGAACAGCGTCTGCGAACTGAGAATGCAGGCTGCGATCACCGGCTCCATCACGTTGAGCTGGAGCTGGCCGGCTTCGGCCGCGAGCGTCACCGTCAGGTCGTTGCCGATCACGCGATAGCAGGCCTGGTTCACGACCTCGGGGATCACCGGGTTGACCTTGCCCGGCATGATGGTCGAGCCGGGCTGTTTGGGCGGCAGATTGATTTCGCTCAATCCAGCGCGGGGCCCGGATGACAGGAGCCGCAGGTCATTGCAGATTTTGGACAGCTTGATCGCGAGGCTCTTCAGCACCGCCGAATACAGCACGAATGGTTGTGTGTCCTGGGTCGCCTCGACCAGGTCGGCGGCGAGCCGGAACTGCTTGCCGGTGATCTGGACCAGGTGCTGTACGCACTTGCCCGCGTAGCCCTTGGGGGCATTGAGGCCCGTACCAATGGCCGTCCCGCCCATATTCACCTCGAGCAGCACGTTTTCGATCCGGCGCAGCGCTTCCACCTCGTTGTTCAGGCTCTCCGCCCAGGCGTCGAATTCCTGCCCCAGCGTCATGGGTACCGCATCCTGCAACTGCGTGCGGCCCATTTTCAGGATCTTCGCGAATTCCTGGCCTTTTCGCCTCAGGGCGGCCACGAGCCGGTCCATCTCATCGATCAGATGTCCGTTCATCAATACGAACGCGACATGCAGCGCCGACGGGTACGCGTCGTTTGTCGACTGCGAACAATTCACGTGGTCGTGGGGGCTGCAATACTTGTACTCCCCCCTGCGACGGCCCATCAGCTCCAACGCCCGATTGGCGATCACTTCATTGGCCGCCATGTTCGTCGAGGTGCCCGCGCCACCCTGGATCAGGTCGACCTGGAACTCCCCGTGCAGCTTGCCGTCCATCACCTCCTGGCAGGCGCCCTCGATCGCCTTCAGGATGGTCTGGTCAAACTGTCCGCATTCGTGGTTAGCCCGCGCGGCGGCGAGCTTGATCACGGCCAGCGCGCGGATCAGATCCGGATATTGCCGGATCGGCACACCTGAGATGTGAAAGTTCTCCATCGCCCGCGCGGTCTGCACGCCATAGTAAGCCTGCGCGGGAATCTGCTTCTCTCCCAGGAGGTCGCGTTCGATCCGAAATTCCTCAGTCATCTTCATGGCTTCCTCACTTCATGCAGCAAGCTGCGTTTAGTTGACCTGAATCGTCGTCAACGGCGTCGACTCTGCCGCGGGGCCTTTCACCGACAGCTGCCACAAGTCATACAGCGCGTTAAACGCCACCTTGGTCTTGCGATCCCCGTCAGCGATGTAGTACCAATGCGCTCGATACGGAACGGCTAGAAACGCCGACGCGGGACGCCGGTCGGCACACTGGATCCGGGTGGTCTCCGGAAAATCGTGGATCTCGCCGCGTGCCACGCACTCCCGGAACGCCGTCAGGTCGGTGGCACGGCCCTCCGCTTCGTCTGCGGGGGGCGCCTCCACGACATACGAGTAGAGGCTGATCACGTTGTAGAGCGAGCGCATCCGCAGCTTCAACGTCGGGCGCCGGGTTTCCGGCGCGTCCTCCAGGTCCGGACCTTCCACCACCCGGGCCGGCTCGAGCAGCCAGAGTCGCTTCTGCACGTCGGGCTGGATGTTCAACAGTTCCAGGAGCCGCATGCCGTCCGCGGACCGGCGGACTTCCTCGTCCAGCCATGCGGCAGGCGCCATTTCGTGACTGGTGAACTGAAAGCTCTGTCCGCCATCGTAGCTCTTCCAGCGGCGCGCCCCGGTGGAGAGTGTCGTGATCCACATCTCGGGCGTGATGGCTGCGGCCGGGTAGCCGAAATCGGTATATGGGTCGTTCCAGCGGAATCGGCTGATCTGAAAGCTACCCGCGTCGGAGAACTTCCTGATCAGCCCAATCGCTTCGCGCCACTCGGCGCTGCCCGCGCGGAACGTGTCGTACCGCAGACTCGGGCCATGCAGGTTGTTAATGCCCTGCACCAGGAGTTCAACGATCACATCAATCGGGTAGCCGGCCGCGACGAGATCGGCCACGACGGAGACGGCGAGCGGCTCGTGCAGCTGCCGCGCGATGTCTTCTCCCTGCCGCGGCGTGATCGTGATCGTGGGCGAATCGGAGAAGGAGACGCCGCCGCCGACTCCGATGCTCGAAAGGTCGGAGGTCATTGCCGACCGCTGAGGTGCTGCGGCTCAGGTCGCCGATCCCGATGCTGCCCGAACTGCTGGTGGCAGAGTTGTCCAGGGCAGCGCTGGCCTGCGCGTCCGCGCTGAGGCCGATGTTCGTGGAAATGCTCGAGACGGTGACAAACTGCAACGGCTCCAGGTATCGGCGGCGAATAACGTTGAGCAACAACTCCTCTTTCAGCACCTGGCTGATGGCCTTGTTATAGCCGATGTGGGAATTCACGACGAGTTGGGGACCAAGCGTGCTCGCGCACCCTGCACTTAGGAGCACGCTCCCGACTGCTGCCCGGGCCAAGAACCGAATGACGAGACCGGTGTTCATCGATCGAATCTCCGCTTCCTGTGACAGCGTATGTCCGTCGGTGCGAACACTTGCCCGCATCGGCAGGGTTGATCGTGCGTGCCAGACGCTTCCGGCTCGCAGGGGGCGTCGATGTCTTGGGTCATGACGCTGAGCCTCGCGCATGCACTCACACGCTCCGCGGAGCGAGGATCGCGGCTGTTTCTTCCGATTTCGCCCAGATCTGCGCCAGGAACGCCTGCAGCCGCGCGAAGTACGTCTGCGTGTCGAGATACGGCCCGCGGGCATGTGGGAGCATCGGAAACTCGCTCAGCGTGATCTCCCCCGGCGCGTGGGACAGGATGCCGTGAATTTCCGCCGGTGTGGCATACGCGTCCTGCCCGTAGACCACCGCAAGGATCGGTTGGTACACGCCGGTGATTTGCCGGTCGAGCTGCAGGCGCTCGTCGAACAGCGCCAGGTATTGCTCAACCCGGCCGCCGATCAGCAGCCAGGCCCGCTCGACCTCCACACGCAGTGAGATCACGCCGTCGAGCACAACCGCGTTGACGACCGCGCGCCGCGCCGCCGCCTGCGCCACACTGGGGATTGTCCCCAGGGAAACTCCCATCAGCGTGACCTGCGGGCGGCCGGTGCGCGCGAGCGTCCAGTCGAGGACCGCATCGTGATCGGTGATCAGCGTGTTGAGCGACGGCGCGCCCGTGCTCCCGCCGAACCCCTCGAGGTCGTACATGACCAGCGACCAGCCGTCGGCGTGCAGATACTTGGCGAACATCAGGTAGCAGCGCATCTCGCCGACGGCCCCGTAGGCCAGCAGGACGGTGCCGCGATCGGGTTCGGCGGGAATGTACCATGCGCGCAGCGTCTGGCCGTTCGACGTTGGGACACGCACCTCCTCGAAGGCAATTCCGAGCTCCGACGGGTCCTGGACCGTGGGCAGGTCCGGCACGCCAAAGTCGACCTTGAGCACTTCGCAAGTCAGTTCGGGCGAAAGAGCCAGGTCATTGACGCGCGACAGGAACTCGTCCTCCGAAATCAGTGGGAGGCAGCCGGCGCTCACGGAGAGCAGCACGGTCATTACGAGCGCTGCCCCGTACTTCGGCGCCGGAGTCACGTGAAGCGGAGGACACACCGTATGCATGGCGCTCGCCGCTACGATTGCGGGAACCGATCCGCGTCGATCAGCTCGCCCCAGTTCGTGCGCTCTTTCATCTGCTGCTTGATCGGGGCCGGCACGAGGTCCTGCCCCGCCCGGAGTTCCCAGCCACCGCCCAGCGCGCGGTATAGCGACACCAGGTTCAGGGCCGCGGCGCCGCGCGTCGCGACCAGCCGCGACTGTTCGGCCACCAGGAAGTCCTGCGTTGTCAGGACGCGCGTGTAGTCCGCGATGCCGCCACGATACTGCTGCTCGGCCAGTTCCACCGCATTTTCCGACGCATCGACGCTCTGCGCCAGCGCGAGCACCTGCTGCTGTGCACCGTGGTAACCAGCCAGCGCCGTCTCGACCTCGCCCTGCGCCCGCAGCACGATACTTTCGTAGTCGCTGATCAGCGCCTGGAACGCCGCATCCTGCACGCGGATGTTGTTCTCGATGCGCCCGTAGTTCAGGATCGCCCACCGGAACGACGGTCCGGCAAACGCCTGCACGCTGTTGCCTTCCCACAGGCCGGAGAAATGCTCCGCGGCGAGGCCCAGCTCGCCCGCCAGTGAGAAGCTCGGGTACAGGTCGGCCGTGGCGACGCCGATCAGGGCGCTCTGCGCGGCCAGGATCCGCTCTGCCCGCCGCACGTCCGGGCGCCGCCGCAACAGTTCGGCGGGAATTCCGACGGCGATCCGCGCGGGCGGAACGGGGATCGGCCGCGACGGTCCCAGCAGGTTCTGGAGGTCCTGCGGCGGAAGTCCCAGCAGGACACAGAGCGTGCTGCGGGTCTGTGCGATCCGCGCCGCGATGCTCGCGACCTGCGCTTCCGTGTCATGCAGCAGCGCCGCCGCCTGCGCGGGGTCCAGGGCCGTCGTGGTGCCGCCCGTGAATTTCGTCTCCGCCAGTTCGTATCCGCGGCGCTGAATGGCCACGTTGGCCTGGGTCACCACGAGCTCCTCTTCGAGCGCGCGCAGCAGTACGTAATTCGTGGCGACTTCGCCGACCAGGCTCACGAGCACGTCGTCATAGTTGAAGAGCGTCGCGAGTACCTGGGCATCGGCGGCCTCGATCCCGCGCCGGTAGCGTCCCCAGACATCCAGCTCCCAGGAAGCTCCGAACCCGAATTGCCAATTGTGATAGACGGCGTCGAGCCCGGGGTCGCCGACGGCGGTGCGCGCCAGCGCACCGACCGGGTCCGACAGCACGCCGAGGCGGTTCAGGGTCGTGCTGGATTCCGGCGTCACTGCGCCGGCATTCTCGCTGGCCTGGTTCCAGGAAAAGTCGCCGAAGGCCTCCTGCTGCTGGGGAAACAGCAGGCCGAACGCCACCGCCCGGCGTGCCTGTGCTTCGAGGACGCGCACGCCCGCCGCGTGCAGGGACGGATTCTGCCGGTAGGCCGTCTCGACGAGCTCGTTCAGCGTGGGATCCTCGAAGACCTCCCACCAGCGGGCAACGAGCGCTTCGCCGCGCTGCAGCTCGGGCACGCCCGGATCGAGCCAGGCGTCGGCGACCGGCGCATGCGGCTCGACGTAGTTCGGACCGACCTTGCACCCGCCCTGAACGACCAGCAGCGCCAGGAGCAAACCGCCCGCGGTCGCGGTTTCAAGCTTGCGGTGGGCCCGATCGCTTTCCGGCGGGGCGGACTTCCTGCCGCGGAGTTCCGAGAACCACCGAATCGTCGCATAGAACACCGGCGTGAAGAAGATTCCGAACACCGTCACTCCTACCATCCCGCTGAAGACGGCCAGTCCGAGCGCGACGCGCATTTCCGCGCCGGCGCCCTTGGCCAGCAGCAACGGCAGAACACCCAGCGTAAACGCCAGCGAGGTCATCAGGATCGGCCGCAGGCGCAGCTTGCTCGCTTCGACGGTTGCTTCCTGCCGCGTCTTCCCCTGGTCCTGCAACTGCTTGGCGAACTCCACAATCAGGATCGCGTTCTTGGCCGCCAGGCCGATCAGCACCACCAGCCCGATCTGCGTGAAGATGTTGTTGTCCATCCCCATCAGCCACACGCCCGCGATCGCGGCGAGCAGACACATCGGCACGATCAGGATGATCGCAACCGGCAGCGACCAGCTCTCGTATTGCGCGGACAGCACCAGGAACACGAACACGCTGCCCAGGATGAACACGAAGATGGCCGTGTTGCCGGCGAGCTTCTGCTGCAGGGCCAGCTCGGTCCATTCGAAGCCCATGGTTGCCGGCAACGCCTGGCTGCAAACCTCCTCCATCAGGCTCATGCCCTGACCGGAGCTGTACCCCGGCGCGGTCCCGCCGTTGACCTCTGCCGATGGGTACATGTTGTAGTGGTTGACGATGGCCGGTCCGCTGGTGTCCTCGACCGTTACCAGCGCGCCGAGGTGGACCATCTCGCCCGCCGCGTTGCGCACCTTCAGGCGTCCGATGTCCTCGGGTTGCAGGCGAAACTCCGGCTCGGCCTGCACGTTGACCTGCCAGTTGCGGCCGAACCGCGTGAAGTCATTGGCATACGCCGAACCGAGGTACACCTGCAGCGTGTCGAACACGTCGGTGAGCGCGACGCCCAGCGACTTGGCCTGCGTGCGATTCAGGTCTACGAAGATCTGCGGCTGGTTCGCCCGGAAGCTGCTGAACAGGCCGAGCAGCCCCGGCCGGGACGTGCCGGTCGCGGTCACGTTGTCCACGTTTTCCTGCAGAGCCGCCAGCCCGGCGTCGCCGCGGTCCTGCAACTGCAGTTTGAAGCCGCCCGTGTTGCCCAGGCCGTCCACGGGCGGTGCGCCGAAGATGGCGATCGCCGCCTCCTGAATCCCGGCGTAGCGCCGGCGCAGCTCCGCGGCGAGCGCCGACCCCGCCAGGTGCGGATCGTGCTTGCGCTCGTCGAACGGGTCGAGCACGACGAACATTCCGCCGAGGTTGGCGATGTTCGTGGAGTTGAGAATGGAGTAGCCCGGCAGCGCGATCGTGTGGGCCACGCCCGGCAGATCGGCGGCGGTCTGCTCGAGCCGTCTCACCACCGCCTCGGTGCGCTCCAGGCTTGCCCCGTCCGGCAGCTGGGCGTTCACGATCAGGTAACCCTTGTCCTGTTCCGGGATGAAGCCGACGGGCACGGCGGTGAAGCCCAGGTACGTCAGGACCATCAGCCCGCCGTAGAGGGCGAGCACCAGCACGGCCACGCGCAACAGCATGCGCACCGCCAGCCCATAGGCGGCGATGGCCTGATCGAAGCACCAGTTGAAGCCGCGGAACAACGCGCCGAGGGCACGGTTCACCACGCCGCTGAGCAGCCAGCCCGCGACGGCGCCGATGACAAACGCCAGCGCCCGCACGCCCCACACGGCGGTCGTGGACGCCGGCGTGGCGACGGACTCTGCTCCGCCGTGGCCGGCCTCGGCCGGCCACTGGATGCCGAAGAGCGGCGCCAGGTAGGCCGGCAGGTTTGCATAGGCCACCAGCGCGAAGAGCAGGACGATGCCCAGGCGCGGCAGCGACTCGCGCGGCCCGTGCCCGGCGTCGCCGTGGGCGTGTGGCTTCAGGAGGATGGCACACAGGGCCGGGCTGAGCGTGAGCGAGTTGAACGCGGAGATGATCGTGGAGGCCGCGATCGTCAGCGCGAACTGGCGGTAGAACTGGCCGCTGATGCCGGCGATGAACGCGGTTGGCACGAACACGGAACTGAGCACCAGCGCGATTGCGATCAGCGCGCCCGAGACTTCCTTCATCGACTTGCGCGCCGCGTCCCGGGGCGACAGCCCGGCCGCCATGTTCAGCTCGACGCTTTCGACGACGACGATCGCGTCATCCACGACGATGCCGATCGCCAGCACCAGGCCGAACAGCGAGAGGTTGTTGAGGGAAAATCCCATGGCGGCCATGACGGCGAACGTGCCGATCAGCGACACGGGCACTGCGACCATCGGGATGATCGTGGCGCGCCAGTTCTGCAGGAACACCAGCACGACGATGAACACGAGCACGAACGCCTCGATCAGCGTCTTGTAGACTTCGTGCACGGACTCCTTCACAAAGACGGTCGTGTCGTAGACGATGCGGTACTCGAGACCTGCGGGAAAGCGCGCCCGCAGCTCCTCCATCTTGTCGCGCACCGCCTGCGCGGTGTCCAGCGCGTTGGAGCCGGGGAGCTGGAACACGGCCAGCGTGATGCTGGGCTGGCCGTCGAGCAGGCTGTTCACGTCGTAGTTCTTGGCCCCCAGCTCCGTGCGGCCCACGTCGCGGATGCGCGTCACGTTCCCCTGCTCGTCGGTCTTCAGGATGATGTCCGCGAACTGCTCGGGCTCGAGCAGCCGGCCCAGCGTGTTGATCGCCAGCTGGAACGCCTGGCCCTCCGGGGCCGGCGGCTGGCCCAGGCGCCCGGCGGCCACCTGCACGTTCTGCTCGCGCAGCGCGCGCGTCACGTCGCTGGCGCTCAGGCCGCGCGAGGCGAGCTTCTCCGGGTCCAGCCAGATGCGCATGCTGTAGTCGCGCGCGCCGAGGAACGACACGTCCCCGATGCCCGGCAGCCGGGCCAGCGCGTCCTTCACCTGGATCGTCGCGTAGTTGCTCAGGTACAGTTGGTCGTAACGGTTGTCGGGGGAGACCAGGTTCACGCACAGCAGGATCGCCGGCGACTTCTTCTTGGTGGTTACGCCCTGCCGCTTCACTTCCTCCGGCAGCTTGGCTTCGGCGATCGCCACGCGGTTCTGCGTGAGCACCTGCGCCATGTTCAGGTCGGTGCCGACGTTGAACGTCACGTCGAGGTACAGCTGACCGTCGTTCGTCGACTTCGAGAACATGTAGAGCATGTACTCGACGCCGTTCACTTCCTGCTCGATCGGCGCGGCAACCGTGTCAGCCACGACCTTCGCGTTGGCGCCGGGGTACAGCGCCGACACCTGGATCGTGGGGGGGACGACTTCGGGGTACTGCGCGATCGGCAGCGAGGTGAGGGCTACGCCGCCGACGATCAGAATCACGATCGACAGCACGCAGGCGAAGATCGGTCGGTCTATGAAGAACTGCGGGATCATGACGGCCTCCGTTAATCGCCTGACTCTTGCGTTGTCGGTTGCGCAGCCGCCCGGGGCCGCAGCACCGGCATCTCGCCGCGCTGCGGGGTCACGGGCTGACCCGGACGGGCGCGCTGCAGGCCGTTCACCACGATCCACTCGCCGGCGCTGACACCCTCCCGGACCGCCTGGAGCCCGTCGTCCTGCAGGGGCCCCAGCGTCACGAAGCGGCGCTCGACGACGTTCTGGTCATTCACGACGAGCACGTATTTCTGGCCCTGGTCCGTTCCGATGGCCAGCTGCGAAATCAGCAGGGCTTCGTACGGATCGCTGATCGGAATGCGCAGCCGGGCGAACAGGCCGGGCTTGAAGAGCCGCGCGCCGTTATCCAGGGCGGCACGCACCCGGATGGTCCCGGTGCCCGGGTCCACGCGGTTATCGGCGAAGTCAATCATCCCCTCGTGCGGGAAGCCCTTTTCGTGCGACAGCCCCAGCGCCACCGGGATCTTCGGCTCGTCCACGGCAGGCGCTGCGGCACCGGCGGCCCGGGCCGCCCGGCTGCGTTCGCGGAACCGCAGGTACGTCCGCTCGTTGACGCCGAAGTAGACGTACATCGGGTCCACGGAGACGATCGTGGTCAGCAGCGCGTCGGCCCCGGTCCCGGCCTGCACGAGGTTGCCCTTCGTGATCAGAGCCTGCCCCACCTGTCCGTCCACCGGCGCGGTGATCCGGGCGAACTCGACGTCCAGCCTGGCCCGCTCGATGGTCGCCTCCGCGGACCGGATGGCGGCCATGGCCTCCCCCAGCTCGGCGCGGGCCTTGTCCAGGTCCTGTGCGCTCGCCGCGCCGGTCGGCACCAGCCCCTCGTAGCGCGTCACGTCGGCCTGGGCCTTGTCGCGCTTGGCCAGCCACTGCGCCTTCTGTCCCTCGGCGTTTGCCAGCTCGGCGTCGAAGGTGCGCGGGTCGATCTCGAACAGCAGCGCCCCCGCCTTCACCTCCTGGCCTTCCGTGAAGTGCACCGCGTTCAGGTAGCCCCGCACGCGCGAACGCACCTCCACGGACTCCACCGCCTCCATGCGGCCCGTGAACTCCTCCTGGTCGATGACCGTCCGCTGAACGACCTGCGCCACGGTCACCTCCGGCGGCTGCGGCGGCGCAGCCGGGCTGCCTGTCGCCTTCCGGCAGCCGGCGTCGGTCCACAGCATGGCCGCCAGCAGCGGTACCAGCGCGGCATGTCTCCACCACCCCTGAACGGGCCCACACGCTGGCTGTGGCGGCGCGCCCGTTTCGCGCCGTGCACCGCGCCGACTGTCGTTCCCGACGAGCATCATGATTCGAACACCTCATTCCAGTGGCCCGCGCTCACGACCGGACACGTTCGCGCGCGGGGATTCTGTTCGGATCTCCAGACGTCACAATTCATGGCGTGCGGCCCGCTTCCAGGGCCGCGACCTTGGCCAGGCGCCGCACGTGTCGCGCATCCTGGCTGA
>CAZVRR010000076.1:0-13933 GCA_964629745.1 uncultured Planctomycetales bacterium
AAATCCCGCGGAGCTGTGCGATGGCGGCAGCCGAACGCGGGGTCGTGCCGGCGACGTACAGGCGCAGCACGTACCGCGACAGCGGCGCGGCGCCGCGCTGCATCGTGGAAGCCGCTTCCTGCTTGGCATGATCCTGTTTACTCATCCCTACTACTTATGCAGAGTATCGACGCCGGTACAGAACCGGCAGGTTAAATCGCGTTCATCGGTCGCGGTCGAAGATTGAGCCCGACCAGCACCCGCTCGGCGTCCGATAGGTCCCCGATAATCCGCTTCAGCGGCGGCGGCAGTTTGCGCACCAGTGTCGGAATCGCCACGATCTGATCGCCGCGTGCAAGCTTCGGATTCTTCAGCAAATCGATCACTTCGATGCTGTATTCGCCCCCGAGGTGAGCGACTTGGCTGTCTGGCCGGCAACATACAGCCGCAGCTCCCAGCCTTCCCTGCCCCGGCGCGGGGTCCCTTGTTTCGCAGATTTCCGAGTAAGACTCATGCGCGCGCTCCCTGACGTCTGTGCGCATCGTGGCCAACCCCGAGACTATCCGCCTGGCGACTGCGTGCCATTTCGTCCTGGACCCGGCCACGCAGCGCCACGCGGGTCTGTTCAACTTCGCGGTAGCGGGCCAGCTCCAGTTCGCTGCCCGTCAACTCTGCCTGGAGCGCGGCGATCTGGGCTTCCAGCACCCTGCGCCGGCGCACGAGCGCCGCCTGCCGCAGCGCCACCCGACCGCGCCGCGTGCGCTCCCGGGCGCGTTCGTGGAGTTCCTGTGCGACGCGCGCTGATCCGGTCAAGACACCCTCGGGACCAGTATACACGTCGAGCAGCTCGATTCCGTGGTCGGTGAGCCGGAACTCGCGGACCTGGTTCGAATGCGCGCTGCCGCGCTCCTTGAGAATATTCAGCGTGCGGTTGCGCTCGCCGCTCAGCTCGAGATCGCGCAGCAGGAGCCACACGTCGACAAGCGAGCTGAGGCCGACGTCCGTTGCCTCCGTAGGCGTGCCGCCCTGCGTCAGGCTGGTAAACACCGCGGTAATCTGCTGGCTTTTCAGGTGATCGACCAGGCGCATGATGGCCGCGCGCGTGTCTTCCGGACCCCCGGCGCCGGACAGCCCGCTGATCGGATCGAAGATTACGATGTGCGGTTGAAACTCCTGGACCTGTTTGTGAATCAGCGCCAGATGCATTTCGAGTCCGTAAGTGGTCGGGCGCTGGGCGCTGAAGCAGAGGCGTGCGCTCGTCACGAACCGCCTTAGATTCAGCCCGATCGAGCGCATGTTGCGCAACAATTGGCGGGACGACTCTTCAAAAGCGCAGAAGAGCGCTCGTTCGCCGCGTCGACACGCCGCCGCCGCGAAATGCGCCGCCAGACTCGTCTTGCCGGTGCCCGCGGTGCCCGACACCAGCACGGTGCTGCCCCGAAACACACCGCCGCCGAACATACTGTCGAGCCGCGGCACGCCGGAGCTGATCCGCTCGTCGAGTGCGGGGTGATCGAGTTGCAGGGATGTCACCGGCACCACGGAAATGCCGCTGCTGTCGATCAGGAACGGGTACTCGTTCGTCCCGTGCGTGGAGCCGCGATACTTCACCACGCGCAACCGGCGCGTGGACACCGCTCCGACGAGGCGATGCTCAAGCAGGATCACGCAATCGGAAACATATTCCTCGAGCCCCTCCCGCGTCAGCGTGCCGCTCCCGCGCTCGCCCGTGATGATCGCCGTCAGCCCCCGGTCTTTCAACCAACGGAACAGCCGGCGCAGTTCGGCGCGCAGAATCGTCTGGTTCGACAGGCCGCCGAAGAGACACTCAATCGTGTCGAGCACGACGCGCCGGGCCCCGATGGAATCGACGGCGTGCCCCAGCCGGACAAACAAGCCCTCCAGGTCGTACTCACCCGTTTCCAGGATCTCCGCCGGCTCGAAGCGGACATAGTCGAGCACCAACTTCTTGCGCGCAAGGAGCTTGTTCAGGTCGTACCCGAGGGACGCCACGTTCTGCACGAGTTCCGCGGCGGATTCTTCGAACGCCATGAAGACGCCCGGCTCCCCGTACTGCTGCGCGCCGTGCAGCAGGAATTCCATGCCCAGCAGGGTCTTGCCACAGCCGGTGCCGCCGCAGACCAGCGTGGGTCGCCCCCGCGGCAGCCCGCCGAGCGTGATCTGGTCGAGCCCGAGGATGCCGGTCGGGCACTTCGGCAGGGAGTCGCGGGGCGCATCGGGGGCGGGGCGATGCTTCGGCGCACCCGCGCCGCGCCCCCGCCGCACGCTTGACGATGTTTGGCGCATCAGGATGTCCTCGGCGGCGCCCGCGCTGATCAGCGGGCGCCGGTGGCCCACACGCAGCCCGAACACTCTGGAAGTGCCTCGCCCTCCATGGCTTGAGCATAGCGAACGTCGCACCGGCCCACCACTGCATGCGACCAAAGCCGTACTTGACGTACTTTGAAGGTCTTGAACTCCTGATCCACTCCGGCGGCCAGCGGGCGGCACGCCGCACTTGCGGGTAGGATGCTTGCCCATGGCAACCGCCCCCCTGCGGCAGGATGACGACCGGCAACTGCTCTCGCCCGAGTTCATGACCCGGCTCGAGCAGCTCGAGATCCTCTCGCGCAAGATCTTCGTCGGCCGCACCAAGGGCGAGCGGCGCAGCAAGCGGCGCGGCGAAAGCGTCGAGTTCGCGGACTACCGCAACTACGTCGTGGGCGACGACCTGCGCTTCCTCGACTGGAACATCTATGCCCGCCTCGAGCGGCTCATGCTCAAGCTCTTCCTGGAAGAGGAAGACCTGAACGTCAGCGTGCTGTTCGACGTGTCCAAGAGCATGGACTGGGGCAAGCCGCACAAGGGGGTGTATGCCAAGCGCGTGGCCGCCGCCCTCGCGTATATCGGCCTGGTCAACTACGACCGCGTGAGTCTCTACGGCTACTCGAGCCGGCTCGTGCACGAGATGCGCGGCGTGCGCGGCCGGCGCCTGATCGGGCAGGTGCTCCCGTTCCTGCAACAGATTGAGTTCGGCGGGACGTCGGACTTCGCGGCGGTCGGCCGGCACTTCGCCCTGCGCCACAAGGGCCGCGGCGTCGTGATCGTGCTGAGCGACTTTCTGGACAAGGGCGGCTACGCCGACGGGCTGCGCTACCTGCTGTCGCGCGACCTGGACCTGTACGCGGTCCAGATGCTCTCGCCCGAGGAAATCGACCCGTCGCTGGTGGGTGACCTGCGGCTCCGCGACGTGGAGGACGGCGACACCGCGGAGGTGACGATCAGCAGGCCCCTGCTCGACAAGTACAAGGCCAACCTGCAGGGCTACTGCGGGCAGTTGAAAGAGCATTGCAGCCGGCGGGGGATCACCTACCTGTTCACGAGCACGCGCGTGGCGTTCGACGTGCTGGTGCTGGCCTACCTGCGACAGCGCGGGCTCATCCGCTGACGGCCGCCAGCGGACCGCATCCCCCCGCCGCACAAAGCACCGGCTAGGCGCTGCTCGTGCGGATGTTGTCGATGAACCCCTGGAGCTTGCGGGCGCGGACCGGGTGCTGCAGCTTGCGAATGGCCTTCGCCTCGACCTGCCGCACGCGCTCGCGCGTCACCTTGAAGATCTTGCCGACTTCCTCGAGCGTGTAGGTATAGCCGTCGCCGATGCCGTAGCGCAGCTTGATGATCTCGCGCTCGCGGTAGGTAAGCGTCTTGAGCACGGCCTCGATGCGATCGCGCAGCATCTCGTTCGACGCCGTCGAGACCGGGCTCTCGGCCTTCTCGTCCTCGATGAAGTCGCCGAAGTAGCTGTCCTCGCTCTCGCCCACCGGCCGGTCGAGCGAGATCGGGTGCCGGCTGATCTTCATCACGCGCCGCGCCTCGGAGACGGGCATCTTGGCCTCGGCGGCGATCTCCTCGATCGTCGGTTCGCGGCCCAGCTTCTGCAGCAGCTTCTTGTTGATGTTGCGCAGCTTGCTCATTGTCTCGATCATGTGCACGGGGATGCGGATCGTGCGGGCATGATCGGCGATGGCGCGCGTGATCGCCTGGCGGATCCACCAGGTCGCGTAGGTGCTGAACTTGTAGCCGCGGCGGTACTCGAACTTGTCGACCGCCCGCATCAGGCCCGTGTTGCCCTCCTGGATGATGTCCAGGAACGACAGGCCGCGGTTGCGGTACTTCTTGGCGATCGAGACCACCAGCCGCAGGTTGCCGCCTGCCAGCCGGCGCTTCGCCTCCTCGTACTCGCCGAAGACGCGCTGCCCGTCGTTGACGCGCTGGCGCAGCTCCTCCGGCCCCTCCATCACCAGGTCCATCAGGCCATTGAACTCGTCCTTCATGGCCTCGACTTCTTCGGGCGGCAGGAGCTTGCCGCGCCGCCGCAATTCCTCCTGAACCTGCTCCATCTTCTGCACCACGCTCGAGAGCTTCCGCATCATCGGGGTGATGCGGCTGGTGCGCAGGGAGAGTTCCTCGAGCAGCGTCACGGCCCGGCGGCGCCGTTGCGCCATCCGCTCGCGCGAGACCTTGCGCGTCGTCGCCGGCGCGCGATGTTCGCGCACCTGCGACCAGTCGGCCTGGTTCAGCTCGAGCAGCTTGCGCACGGTCGCCAGGTTGGCCGGCAGGCGCTTGACGATCGTGGCCTTCGCCATGCTCTCGGTGGTCGAGATCTTCATGGTGCGGTCGAACGGCATGCGGCCGTCCAGCACGGCCTGCATCGTCTCGACCGCCTGCTGCATGCAGAAGTCGTTCTCGAGGACCTTGCGGCGAAACGCCATGCGGGTCAGCTCGATCTTCTTGGCGAGGGCGATTTCCTCCTCCCGCGCCAGCAGCGGGATCTCGCCCATCTGCGTGAGATACATGCGGACCGGGTCGTCGATGCGCCGCGCGGCACTGTCGGTCAGATCGACCTCGGTCACCTCGTCCAGGCTGTCGCCGCCCTCAAGCACGCTGACGCGCTTGCGGTCCGCATCGCGCAGCTTGTCGGCCTCGATCTCGTCGATCATCTTGATGCCGGCCTGCTCGATCCGGTTCAGCACGCTTTCGAGCTTCTCGGGCGAAATCGCCTCATCGGGGAGCGTCTCGTTGAGCTCCTCCCAGGTGAGGTACTTGCGCTTCGCGCTCGCCTCGATCAGCTCGTTCACGCTCTGCTCGATCGGGTCAATGTCGGGTTTTCCGACGGTCATTCCGAGCACTCCCAAGAGACCTGCGGCGCAGCCGGCCCGCGGCGCGCAGAAAAAACTCGCGCCCCTGCGGCACGCTCCGCCCACCCCGTCAGGACCACTGCTGGCTCTTTCACAAAACCTTCGATTTTACGAGGTCACTCGCGTCACGCCACGGCTGTCCACCGAAAACGCCGCGTTGCGCTGCCGGCCCTTTTGCCGCAGCAAATCAAACAGTTCGGCGGCCGCAGCCGGCTGCGCGCGAAGATTCTGTCGCAATTCGCGCTGCTGGAGCTCGTCCAGCTCTTCCGCAATCCGCGTGCGGGCCGAAAGAAACGTTTCCTTGGCAAGCTCAATGCCATGGACCCGGCCACAGGCCCGGCCCGCCAGCTCGCACAACGCCGGTTCGTTCACCCGGCCCAGGATATCTGCCCGCCCGTACGCGCCCTGTTCCTCCTGAACGTCCCGCACGACGCCGTACAGCCGCTGCCACTGCGGGCAGTGCTCGAGCGCCGCGACGTACTTGTCGTCGACCAGCGCCGCACAGCCCGCATCACTGATCAACAGGCCGAGCGTCTCCTCGACCGCGACCACCAGCCCCGGCGCCAGGCCGCGAATGGCCATCGCGTAGGCCGAGGCCGTCTCCTCGTCCACCGCCGGGGTCGCACTCGACGCTGGCAAGTGCCGCCGCCGCAGGGCGGCGTTCAACATCGCATGCACCGATTCCGTCGGCAATGACAGCAGATCACCCAGCCGCCGAAGCAGCAGCCCCTGCTGCAACGGATCCATGCTGCCGGCCTGGGCCAGACCCGCCACCAGCTCGATGAAGTTCTCCACGGCGGCGCGCTGCGCACCGGCTCCGCCCGCGCCGAACGTCTTAACTGTCTGCCGCCACTTGAATTGTAGCGCGTCCTCTGCCGACGCCAACGCGGCGGCGAACGCGGCGGACCCGTCGCGGGTAACGCAATCCGCCGGGTCCTGCCCCCCAGGCAGCACGACGACGGCGATCTCCAGCCCGCTGCGCAGGGATACCTCGAGGGCCCGATCGGCCGCCTTCACGCCGGCCTCGTCCCCGTCGAAGCACAGGACGATGCGCTGCACCAGCGGCCGAAGCAGTTTCACGTGTGCGTCGGTGAGGGCCGTCCCCAGCGTGGCCACCGCGTGCGTGAAGCCGAACTGGTGCAGGAGCACAACGTCCAGATAACCCTCGGTCACGACCGCTTCGTGTCTCTCCTCCATGGCCCGGCGGGCGACATCGAGCCCATACAGGACGCGGGACTTGCTGAAAAGCCCCGACTCCGGCGAATTCAAGTACTTCGCCGGATCCTGCTCGAGCGTCCGACCGCCGAAGGCGACCGGCCGCGCCAGGCTGTCACAGATGGGGAACATCAGGCGGTTGCGGAACCGGTCGTACGTCTTGCCCGTTTCGTTGGTCGCCGTCAGACCGGTCAGCCGAAGCACCTCGTCGGACAGGCCCGCCCGGCGCGCTGCGCCGAGGAGGTCGTCCCAGGAGGCTGGCGCCAGGCCGAGGCCGAAGCGGTCCGACACTTCAAGTGACACGCCGCGGCCGGCAATGTACGCACGCGCGGCGTCCCCCCGCCGCTCGTCGCGGAGATTCCGCTGAAAATGCGTGCGGGCCCAGACCAGGGCTTGGCGCATCTGGTCACGCAGCTGCTCGACCTGCCGGTCCGCCGCGGTTGTCGCGACATCGACGCCGGCGCGCTGTGCCAGGCGCTGCAACGCATCCGCGAATTCGAGCTTCTCGCGCAGTTGGAGAAACTTGATGGCATCGCCGCCGGCGCCACAGGCAAAACACTTGAAGATCTGCTTCGTAGGGCTGACGTGGAGGGAGGGCTTGTGATCCGGGTGGAACGGGCACAGCCCGAGGAAGTCCTTGCCCCGCCGCGTCAGGGGCACGGATTCCCCCACGAGGTCAACGATATCGATCGCCTGTAAAATCTTTTCCTTGTTGAAGTTGCGCATTTAGCTCAGGAGGAGTCGCCCGGGCGCCGTTTTTCGCCAATCAATGCTACGTTAAAGCCTGGTGCGGGCCTGTGTAGCGCCCCACGGCAGCTAAGGTGAAGTATAGCCCGAGTTTATCTACCGGTCAATTTCGGCCGTCTTTTACCGGGTTCGCGACAACTTCTTCACGGGTTGTGCACACGAGCAGCCCAAACGGTTCGGTCGACATTCACGACGACCGCAGGCTGCGCAGGACCGCGCGGACCGGGCTCCCGTCGAACCCCTCCAGGCGCAGCGGAAGCGCGATCAATTCGTACAGGCCGGCGGGAACCGCCGCCAGTTGGAGTCCTTCGAGGACGAGGATGCCGCGCCCCAGCAATGCGTGATGTGCCGGTAACCCCGGCGCATGGAATACGTCGACACTCGGCGCATCAATCCCAACCAGCACGACGCCGTGCTGTTGCACGTGCTCGGCCACCTCCGGCGCGAGTGCACTGAAATCCTGTTGAAACGGGGCCAACGCGTCGTACGAGCCCGTCGCAACCAGGAGGCGCGGCGCCTGCAAGGCAGGCAGATCGGACGGCCGGATCGCCTGGCCCGCCGGCACATCCACGCGGACGACCTGCGCGAGGCCCACATAGGGCTCCAACGGACATTCATCGATGGCCGCCCCGTCGCTGTGCACGTGAGCCGGGGCATCCGCATGCGCCCCCAGGTGCACGGTCGCGTGCAGCACCGAGCCCGTCGACGCGTCACCCTGCGCCAGGTCGCAGCGCAGGATGCGCTGCGGCGGATCATCGCCCGGCCAGACTGCCAGGCGCGGACCGATGGGTGGCGAAATATCGTACAGCACGTTCTGCCTCTCGCTTGCCCGCGTGGTGCGCTCGACGCGCGCCGCGCCCCTGCGGATGATAACCCCATGCGCGTCCTGTTCCTCGTGCGGCGGAACCTCGAGCAACACCCGGGTGGGGATACGACGCAGATTCTCCGGACAGCCGCCGCCCTCCGCGCACTCGGCGCGCACGTCGACCTGAGCGGGCATCCGCGGCCGACGCTCGCCGGTTACGACGTGATTCACCTCTTCCATCTCGACCGGATCTGGGAGAACTTTCCGCATTGTCGGCGCATCCGCGCGGCGGGGCGGCCCGCCGTCCTGAGCCCGATCTACTGGCCGCCGGACGAGTTTGATCGCAGCGGCCGGGCGGGCCTGCAGGGGTGGCTGGCGCGGCGGCTCGGCAGCCGGAGATACGAAAACGTACGGCTGCTGGAGCGATTCATGCTGCATGCCGCCCAGGAACGGACGTGGGGCGTGCTGTGCACCGCGCGCTGGGACTTCAACGCCGCGGTGCGCTTCCTGCTCGAAACGGTCGCCGTCCTGCTGCCGAACAGCGACGCCGAGCGGCGCGTGATTGCCGGGCGCTTCGGAGTCGAGCGGCCGGCGCTGGTGGTGCCGAATGCGGCGGACCCGGAGTTGTTCCGTCCGCCGGTCGGTGAGCCTCCGGCGCGTGCGGGCGTCCTGTGCGTCGGACGGCTCGAGCCCCGAAAGAACCAGTTACGGCTGATCGAGGCCCTGCGCGGGAGCGGAATTCCGCTGACGCTGGTGGGCCAGGCCGGGCGCTTCAACCGGGGTTACGCCCGGAAGTGCCGTGCCGCGGCCGACGGCACTGTCCGGTTCGTCAGTCACCAGTCGCCGGAAGGGCTGCGGGCCCTGTATCGCGCTGCGCGCGTCCACGCATGCGTGAGCTGGTACGAAACGCCGGGCCTGGCCAGCCTCGAGGCCGCCCTGTGTGGTTGCGCGATCGTGGTGACGCCGGGTGGCAGCACGCGGGAGTACTTTCGCGAGCAGGCGTGGTATTGCGATCCCGCCGACCCGGCCTCCATTCGCGCGGCGATCGAGCGCGCCTCGGCGAGCACGGCACCCGCGGCACTGGCTGCGCGGCTGGCGGAGGAGTGCACCTGGCAGGCTGCGGCGCGGCAGACGTACGCGGCGTATCGACTGGCGCTGCAATCGGGGTGTGGGGCCGCGGCGCGTGCTAACCCGAATCCGCCGGAACAATCGTAATCCCGCCGCTGCGCTCGAGCACGGCGTACTTGATCTGGTCCATCCGCTCCAGTCCGTGGTAGATGCGCGCCGCGTGCATCACCTCTTCGCGGTCGACACGGGCCTTGTACATGAGATCGTCCAGCGGCCGGCCGTGGTCCACCAGGATCATCGGCAGGCCTTCGAGCAGGCGATCCACGCGCGGCGCCCGGCGCTTGGCGAGCGACAACAGCACGTCGACGATCACGAGCGTGATAATCACCAGCATCGCGTTCGTCAGGGAGAAATCGTCACCCAGCAGCGCCTGCTGCGTGGCGTCGCCGATGATCAGCAGCAGGATGAAGTCGAAGGACGTGATCTCGGAAAACGTGCGGCGTCCGCTGACGCGGAAAAGCAGCATCAGGAACGCGTACATGATGAGAGCGCGAAGCACTGCATCCATTCTCGCACCTTCAGGGGTAGACCAGGATCGTGCAGCGCAGTGCGGGGCCGCCCGGACGGCTGAACTCGGCGTTGACCCGGCCGGCGCGCGAAAAGCGACCGTCCACCTGCACGCGCACGGACTCGCCCCCTTTGACATCGAAGCCTGCAATCGCCCCATCCCCCGTCAATTGCCAGGAGATCGGGGCGGGGGTGATCTGCTCGACGTGAAACATGTCCAGGAAGTCCGACCCGAAGCGCAGTTCCAGCCGCGAGGCGCCGGTGGACACGACGGCGTCGGCACGCACGGTGTAGTTCGACTGCACGCGCGCAAAGCGGTCGTACTCGATCCGCAGCGGATCACCCGCAGCGCCGGCCCGGGCATGCCCGAGCGGTCCGCCGCCGAAGACGCCGGCGAGGGCCGCGACGACAATGAGCGCCATGATGAGCCAACTGACGCGTTCCACCCTCCAGGCCACGCGTTGGAAGCGGAGATCCTGCTCGAGCTCGAAGCCGGGCGGAGCGTCATGAGTCATGAAAGGGAACGTAGGCCGGGCGCCTATCAGCCTGTTGAATTCGGCCTTACGGCTGCTTCACGCCGGGCATAGGATGTCCGCGTGACGCGCGACAACCGAGTGGAGCTGGGGCTCTTGGGCGGATTCCTGGCCGTGCTGGCCTGGTCCGGGATTGCGCCGCGCGAGCGCTTCACGTGGGTGCTCGAGGTCGCGCCGGCCGTGGTCGCGGTCGTCGTGCTGCTCGCGACCTATCGCCGCTTCCGCCTGACTCGTCTGGTCTACGTGCTGATCGCGCTGCAGGCGTTGATCCTGCTGATCGGCGGGCACTACACGTACGCCCAGGTGCCGCTCTTCAACTGGCTGCGCGACACGTTTTCCCTGGCGCGCAATCACTTCGACCGGGTCGGCCACTTCGCCCAGGGGTTCGTGCCGGCGCTGGTTGCCCGCGAAGTGTTGCTGCGCACTTCGCCGTTGCGGCCGGGAGGCTGGCTGTTCACGCTGGCGACGTGCGTGGCCCTGGCCATCAGTGCCGCGTACGAGCTGCTCGAATGGGCGGTGGCGGTGCTGACGGGCGAGGCGGCCGAGGCCTTTCTCGGTACGCAGGGCGACCCGTGGGATACGCAGAAGGACATGGGCCTGGCGCTACTGGGGGCGCTGGTGGCACAAATGCTGCTGGCACGCCGGCATGACCGGGCGCTTGCGCAGTTTCGCCCGGCGGACGGCCGGTAACTGCCGGTCCGGTGCGTGGAGGGGCTTCCACCCGGCCCGTACAATGGCCATATTGGGCTCGGCCGCGGCCGTGTGGCGGAGGGTTCCGGAAGGACGCAACCGCGGTGGCGGGCTGGGCGCCCGGCGCATGGTCGGCGTGGGCGGTGCGGGTTATACTGTGGGGCCTTTTGCCCCACTCGACGGGCAAGGACCCCCCGGCGCGCGGCGGGCGCGGCGGCGGGGATCGAGGAGCCGCAGGCATGGCGGATGAGGCGATTTTCACGGATCAGGCGCCCGAGGAGAACGGGCACGCCAAGGAACCATCGCTCAATAAGTATTTCAAAGCCACGATCAAGATGAAGGTGTCGGACCTGCACCTGAAGGCCGGCGCGCCGCCGCGCGTGCGGGTCCGGGGCGACCTGCGTCCGCTCACCGGCGGCCCGTTGACGGCGGAGCAGATTCACGACGGGATTTTCGAGCTGCTGTCGGAGCGGCAGCGCCAGCTCTACGAAGACCGCGGCGCCATGGACTTCGCCTACGACGTGGGCTTGCAGGGGGAGGCGGACCGCTTCCGCGTGAACGCCTTCCAGCAGCGCGGCAAGATGTCGGTCGCGGCACGGCGCGTCTCGCGCGAGATCCGCAACTTCGAGAGCCTGCACCTGCCGGCCTCGCTGTCGAAGATCGCCGAACTGCACCAGGGCCTGGTCCTGCTCGCGGGCATCACGGGCTCGGGCAAGAGCACGACGATCGCGGCGATGATCGACTACATCAACGAGCGGTTCCCGGTGCACATCGTGACCGTCGAGGACCCGATCGAGTATCTCTTCACCGACAAGAAGGCCTGCATCAACCAGCGCGAAATCGGCATCGACGTGGAGGATTTCCACGCCGCGCTGAAGTACCTGATGCGCGAGGACCCGGACGTCGTGCTGATCGGCGAGATGCGCGACCAGGAGACCTTCAGCGCGGCCCTGCATGCCGCCGAGACCGGGCACCTGGTATTCGGGACGATTCACGCCTCCAGCGCCAGCCAGACGATCTCGCGTCTGCTCGACCTGTTTCCGGAAGGTTCGCGCCGGCTGGTCCGGCAGACGCTCGAGTTCAACCTCCAGGCGATCATCTGCCAGAAGCTGATCCCGTGCGTGAAGCCCGACCTGCCGCTGGTACCGGCGGTCGAAATCATGATTTCCAACCCGGCGATCCGCAAACTGATCCGCGAGGAGCGCGACAACGAGATCATCGACGTGATCCGCGCCTCGTACGACGCCGGCATGGTCGACTTCACGGAGCATCTGCGGCGGCTGGTGGCCGAGGGGTACATCGATCATTCCACCGCCTACGAGGCCGCGCCGAACCCGGACGAGCTGCGCATGGCCCTGAAGGGCATCCGCGCCGCGTCCGCCGGCATTCTGGGATAGCGTCCGCGGGCCCGGTGCCGCGGTCCTGGAGAACGCATGCTGCTTGCCCTGCTCACCCTGCTGGCCCAGCTCCCGGAAAGCACGGTCTACGTGAATCCGTTCAAGCTGGCGGCGGTTGTGGTCGTGTTCACGCTCTGGACGCTGCTGGCGCAATGGGTGGACAAGGACACGATCGCGGTCAACACGTTCCGCGTGCTGTGGAACCTGGTCGTGCTCGGGACCGGCGCGGTCGGCCTGGGGCTGGTGCTGCTCATTCCGAACTTCCTGATCGGCCTGCCGGCGTACATCGTGCTGATCCTGGCGCTGCTGATCGTCTACGTCGTGCATCGCAACGGCCTGGTCAAGCCCGAGGAAAGCGTGCTGACCATGGCCCACTTCCGGCGCATCCGGGAACAGGGGCTCAAGGGCAAGGGCAAGCAGCTCAAGGAGGTCAAGGAGCGCGTCCGGATCACCGGTGCGAACCGGCAGGTGGTCACGATTCCCGACGACGAGCAGGCGCGCGAGCAGTACCGGCTGAGCCAGGACCTGCTGTTCGACATGTTCTGGCGGCGGGCCGCGATCGTGGACGTCGCCCCGGCGGGCCAGGCCACCAAGATCACCTACCTGATCGACGGAGTGCCGACCGAGCGCGAGGGGCTGGTGCGCAACGAGGGCGACGCGGTCGTCTATTTCCTCAAGCAGATCGCCGGGCTGTCGCTGGAAGAACGCCGCAAGCCCCAGCGCGGCAAGCTGTTCACCATGCTCGGCGATCAGAAGCACCTGGTGGTGGTCCAGACGGCGGGCTCGACGGCCGGCGAGCGCCTGCGGTTGCGGGTGATCGGCCCGGAGGGCGCGCACAAGGTCAAGGACCTGGGGTTTACCGACGCGCAGATGCAGCAGGTCCGTTCGGTGATGGAGCAGGCGCGCGGCCTGATCCTCCTGACGGGCCCGCAGGGCAGCGGAATCACGACCAGCGTGTACAGCTTCGTCCGCAGCCACGACGCGTTTCTGCAGAACATCCAGTTGCTGGAATACGACCGCGAGATCGACGTCGACAACGTGACACAGCACCTGCACGTCGGCGCGGACGACAAGACCTTCGCCAGCGACCTGCAGAAGCTGGTCCGCTCCGATCCCGACATCCTCGTGTTCCCCGAGATCCGCGAGCGGGAAGCGGCGGCCCTGGCCACCAAGGCCGGCTCGGAGAAGATGAAGGTCTACGTCGGGTTGAACGCGGATGACGTGTTTGACGCGCTGCGCCGCTGGACGGGCCTGGTCGGCGACCGCGGCACGGTGGCCAAGGGCCTGGCCATGATCGCGAACCAGCGGCTCGTGCGCGTGCTGTGTGGCGAGTGCAAGCAGGGCTACAAGCCCGATGCCGCCACGTTGCGCCGCCTGAACATGCCGGCGGAGGCGGTTCTCTACCGCCAGCCGGAGGCCCAGTACGACAAGCACGGCAACCTGATCGTCTGCCAGGCCTGCCAGGGCACCGGCTACGTCGGCCGCACCGGCATCTTCGACGTGCTGGTGGTCGACGACGAGCTGCGCAACGTGATCCGCACCGCCTCGACCATCGCGGAGGTGCAGAAATTCGCCAAGCAGTGCGGCGTGCTGGGGCTGGAGGCCGCCGCCATGCAGAAAGTCCTGGCGGGCAAGACCAGCAGCGCGGAAATCGTCCGCGTGATCAAAGGCCAGCCGGCGCGGCCGCCGAGCGCCGGCCCGAACGGGGGCGCGGCGACCGGCGGCGGCAAGCCC
>CAZVRR010000077.1:0-13783 GCA_964629745.1 uncultured Planctomycetales bacterium
GCTGCTGGCCGCCGGGCTGATGGCGGGAAACCTGTTCGACCTGGGGTCGCTGCCCGCGATCGAGCGGTTCCGGCAGGGACATACCCAGTTCCGGCACGCGCGGGCCACGCTGCCGGCCCGGCCGTGGCTGGTAGACGAGCTGGATGCGTGGGCCCACCGGCTCCGCACGCGGGGTCCGTATCGGCACGTGCTCTGGTTCGTGGACAACGCCGGCGGCGACGTCCTGCTCGGCTGCCTGCCGCTGGCGCGCTGGCTGGCGCAGGCCGGCAGCCGCGTGACCCTGGCCGCCAACGATGGTCCGGCGCTGAATGACGTGACGGCGGCCGAGCTGGCGGCGCTGCTGCACGCGGCAGCCGCGCTGGATGGCCCGCTCGCGGCCGCCCTCTCCGAGGGGCGGCTCGACAGCATCGGCTCGGGCGGTACGACCCCCCTGCTGGACCTGTCCGACCTCAGCGCTACTTGCGTTCAAGCGGCGGCCGAAGCCGACCTGGTCTGGCTGCACGGGATGGGGCGTGCAGTGGAAAGCAATCGCCGGGCTCGGCTGGCGGTGGATTCAGTGCGGACTGCGCTGCTGAAGGACGCGGCTGTGGCAGACCGGGCCGGCGGGAAGCTGTTTGACGTCGTCTTCCAGTTCCGTCCTGCCGAAACTTGACCGCGAGCGGGATCAGCCGTCTTTTCCCGCAAAGTCGACCTGCGCGGTCGGCCAATTCCAGACGTAGCCCACGATGGCGGCAGCCAGTGCGGCCAGTCCGATGCCGCCGGCAATCCAGGCCGCCCGCTCGAACTCCTCGAGCGCCAGGAGTATGGCGGCAAATCCCAGGGCCGTCCCGATCAGCAGGAGCCAGCCGGACAACATGGCCCCGCCGCCGCGGATCGAGCGACCGCCGGGAACCGGCAGTACCTGGGCAAAGGCGCCCTGGGCCGCCACCATGAGCAACTGGCACCCCAGCCCGGTGGCCAGGCAGATCCCCACGATCAGCATCCCGTACTGCCAATCCACAAGCGCAGGCAGATACTCGTTATAGCTCGCGCAGAGCAGTGCCGCGACGGCGGTGCCCAGCAGTGCGGGCGAATAGTAAGTCCAGCGGCCCACGTCCAGTCTCCCGTCGGCTGCGCTGCGCATCACGCGGCGCATGCGCACGCCCGGAAACGAATTATACTCGGGACCCTGCGACGCGCCGCGATGAGTACCCCGGTCATGGGCTGCGGATGCCACCGGCCGGGTCTGCGGCGCAGGAGCGGCACATGGCACGCGTGGCGATCGTGGGAGCGACGGGGGCCGTGGGACGGGAGTTTCTCCGCGTCCTGGCGGAGCACAGCTTCCCCGTCGACGACCTGCGACTGCTGGCCTCCCCGCGCTCGGAGGGGCGCAAGATCGAGTTCGAAGGAACCGAACTCGTCGTCGAGGAACTGTCCACGGCCGCGTTCGAGCGCGTCGATTTCGCGTTTTTCTCAGCGGGGGCGGCGATCAGCCGGGAGTTCGCACCCGCCGCGCGGCACGCGGGCGCGGTGGTGATCGACAATTCGTCGGCGTTCCGGATGGACGAGGACGTGCCGCTGGTCGTACCGGAGGTGAACCCGCGCGCCGTGCGCTGGCACAAGGGGGTGATCGCGAACCCGAATTGCTCGACGATCATCCTGGTCGTCGCCTTGTGGCCGCTGCATCGCGTGACGCCGATTCGCCGGGCGGTGGTCGCCACGTACCAGGCGGTCAGCGGCGCCGGGGCGCGGGCCCTGGCGGAATTGGAAGAGCAGACCCGGGCCGTGCTGGCGGGCGAACCGGCGCGACCGGAAATCTTCCCGGTGCCCTGCGCCTTCAACGTTTTCAGCCACAACAGCCCACTGGGCAGCGACGGCTATAACCTCGAGGAGCGGAAGATGATCCTCGAGACGCAGAAGATCTTCGCGGATGACACGATTCGCGTTGCGCCGACCTGCATGCGCGTGCCGGTGCTGCGGGCGCACACCGAGGCGCTCACGCTGGAGTTCGCCGACAGCATGCCCGAGGTCGAGGCCCGCGTGCTGCTCGGCCAGGCGCCGGGGGTGCGTGTCGTGGACGATCGCGAGCGCAACCACTTCCCCACGCCGCTCGACGCGACCGGGCGCGACGAGGTGCTCGTCGGCCGCATCCGACAGGATCCCAGTGTGCCGGACCTGCGCGGCGTGCAGCTCGTGTGCAGCGGCGACCAGCTCCGCAAGGGTGCGGCGCTGAACGCGGTGCAGATCGCCGAATTGCTTCTGTAAGGCGGCGTGCGCGCGAAAAATCACGAATCCGGCCGGCAGACATCGCGGCTGATGCGCTGGCTGCACCAGTCCTTGCCGCACATGGAGCAGTAGTCGGAGTCGGGGGACAGGTCCGCGTCGCGGCGGCGCGCCGCGGTTTCGCCGTCGAACGCGAGCGCGAACTGGCGCGGCCAGTCGAGTGCTGCGCGCGCCCGGGCCATCTCGTCGTCCCAGGCCCGCGCGCCCGCGACGCCGCGTGCCACGTCTCCCGCGTGGGCGGCGAGCTTGTAGGCGATGCAGCCCAGCCGCACGTCATCTACGTTCGGCAGCGCGAGGTGCTCGGCGGGCGTGACATAGCAGAGCATCGCGGCGCCGGCCCGCGCCGCCTCGGTGGCGCCGATGGCGCTCGTAACGTGGTCGTAGCCGGGGAACACGTCCGTGACGACGGGGCCCAGGACGTAGAACGGCGCGTCGTCGCAGATGCGCCGCTGCGTCTCCATGTTGAAGGCGACTTCGTTGAGCGGGATGTGACCCGGGCCCTCGACCATGACCTGCACGCCCGCCGCCCGCGCCCGGTGCACGAGTTCGCCCAGCACGTGCAGCTCGGCGAGCTGGGCGGGGTCGCTCGCATCGGCCAGGCAACCGGGCCGCACGCCGTCACCCAGCGAATATGTCACGTCGTACTCGCGCAGGATTGCGCTGATCTCGTCGAACAGCGTGTAGAACGGGTTCTGCCGGTTATGGTGCCGCATCCAGCGGGCGATCAGCGCGCCGCCGCGGCTGACCAGGCCCTGCGTGCGCCGGCGGATCAGTGGAAGGTGCTCCTTCAGGATGCCCGCGTGGATCGTGAAGAAGTCCACGCCCTGCGCGGCCTGCTGCGCGATGGTCTCGAGAATGGTGCGTTCATCGAGTTCTTCGATGGAGCGGCCCAGGATCATGCTGTAGATCGGGACAGTCCCGACCGGGACGGGGCACCGGTCGATCATCTCCTGCCGGCATGCGTTCAGGTCGCCGCCGGTCGACAGGTCCATCACCGTATCGGCACCGTAGAGCAGTGCCGTGCGCAGCTTGCTCATCTCGCCGCCGGTATCGCTGGCGAGCGGGGAAGCGCCCAGGTTGGCGTTGATCTTGGTGGTGAGGGCGCGGCCGATGCCGATTGGGTCCAGGCGCCGCGGCGCGCGTTCGTCCCGGCGCACCTGCGGGTCGTCCAGCCAGGCCTGGCGCTGGGCGACTGTCCGATTCGCCCACAGACCCGCCGAGTCGTACGCATCGTCCAGCGCCTTCACCGGCGCGGCTGTCGTCGCCTGCCCACCGCTGCCGGCCAGGTGGCGCACATTGGCTGGAATGACGACCCGTCCTGCCGCGACCAGCTCGCGCACCAGTTCCGGCGCGAGCTTCTCCTGGGCGGCAACCCGGCGCATGGCGGACGTGATGACCTGGTCGCGCGCTTGTTGCAGTTGCGTCATGAAGAGATTCCTGGGCTGAGGCGGGCTGCCTGGCGCGGTGCACCGCGCTGCTGCCCGCCGGCCATTTGTTCAGTATTTCACAGCGGGCGGCTTCTGTACGTGTTCGCCGAATGCCTCGCGCACGATCGCTGCGGCCTCGCGTGCGCCGATCCGCACCGCCTGCTCGACATCCACCGGCCCGTTGCCGGAAGGGAGCGGCTTGGTGGAGGTGTCGGTCACCGGATGGACGTGCACCGACTGCGTCGGATACGCGAACTCGACGCCGAGCCGCTCGGCCAGCCGGATGATATCGAGAAACAGCCGGTGTCGTTCGCGCAGCTCGGTGCCCCAGTCCTCCGTGTCGTGGAAGCAGCAGAGCAGTACGTCGATCGACGATGCGCCGAGCCCGCTGACCCAGCACTGGTAGAAGTCCTTGCGTGTGTAGGGATGTTGCCGCACGAGCGTGCGCACCCCCTCGCAGAAGGCCTCCAGCTTCTCGGGCGACGTTTCATACGCGAGCGACAAGGTGGCCAGCGTGCGCCGGTACTGCCGCCGGCCGAGATTGTCGATCCGCGCGTTCATCAGCTCGGAGTTCGGCACGGTCACCTGCGAGTCGTAGCCCGTGCGGATGCGCGAGCTGCGCAGGCCGACCGACTCCACCGTCCCCTCGATGTCGCCGATCTTGACCGCGTCGCCGACCTGGAACGGCCGATCGAGCACGACGTTGACCGAGCCGAAGAAGTTCTTGAGCGTATCCTGGGCGGCCAGACCGAAGGCCAGACCGCCGACGCCCAGGCCGGCGAGGAGCGGCGTCACCTCGAAGCCGACGGTCTTCGCCAGCAGCACGCCACCGACCGCGATCACGAGGACCTTGGTCGTCTTTTGCAGCAGCGGCACGAGTACGGCGTCCAGCCGCACGGCGCGCTGCGCTGCCCGCGCGGAGGCGTACGCCATGCCCAGGTCAATCAGCCGGTACACCGCGACGATCGCGGCCAGGACCAGCGCGACGCGCAGCACGCGCCACGCCCAGATCATCACGATGGCGGGCATGTCGAGCATATGCATGCCGGCCCACCACAGCGCCACCATCGCCAGCGTCGCCGTGGGAGCCAGCGCGCCCCGCACCGTCGCCGGCAGCACCGCGGTCGTTTCGGTCTGGATCGCCCGGCGCGTCACCGGCGGCAGCACGATCCGGACGACGGTGCGCACGAGCAGGCCGCCGGCGAATACGATCAGCAGGCCAAACCACTGCCAGACCTGCAACCGCCCAAACGGCTGCTTGAACTGGGGCGGCACGACGTATTCGCGCACGTACAGCGCCGGCAGCGACCAGAACGTCAGCCGGCTGTTGCGCAGCTCGGGCAGGATCGGCTCACGCTCGTACGCGCGGTACAGTTCCTCGATGTTCCGCACCGTCGCCGCACTAAACAACCATTCGCCGTTGCGGGGACCGCCGCGCTGCTCGGCCAGCTCGACGCGCCCGGCCGGTTGGTTGAGCAGCGAGTACGGCCGCTTGAGGCTTTCCGGCTGTACCAGGCCGGGCACCTCTTGCAGGACGATTACCTTGTGGCGGTTCAGGATCATCCAGAGCTTGCCCGCGAGCGTGCGGGCGATGCTGTCATCGCTGGCCGGTTCCCAGCCGCTGCGGTCGAGGCAGTGCACCGCGCGATCGATATCCCCCTTGCCGATCGCGGTGAGGTACAAGTTCAACGTGGCCTGCGGCGAGCTCGTATCGAGCCGGATCTCGGGCGGTGCGACCGGCATGTCCGCCGCTTCCCCCGGCGCTCTCTGCTGCAACGCGTTTTGCAGGCGCTGGATCATCTCCGGCACACGCGCGACCGTGCGGGCGGCGAAGCGCCAACGCATGTCGATCTGGCGCACGATGATGATCTGGTACGGATCGCGCCCGATCGTGATCGTGTTGAAGTCCGTATCCCCCTGCTGTGGGAGCGACTCGCGATCGATCCAGCGCTCGCTCCGCTGCTGTTCGAGGATCGCGTAGAGGTTGTCCACGTACTGCGTCTTGACCTGCACGTCCTCGGTATCCACCAGCGTGAAGTCCATGCACTCCATCGCGTCTTCGTAGGCGGACGGGTCGGTGTTCGCGCTGCCCACCGACACGAAGAAACGCTGGACCAGGTGGTACGGCGAGCGGAGCGGGTTCTCCCGGTCCGCCTCGATGTTTACCGTCGCCGGCGGACCCGTGTCACGCAGCGACATCTGGCTCACCATTTCCTCGAGACTGGCATACAGGGTTGGCACGTCCGCGACCGTCGAGGCCGCGAACTGCCAGACCTTCATCGTCGTCTCGCCTTCGGTGATCTCGCCGCGCTCCAGCACGAGCAGCAGCGGATCGCTGCCGATGGTCTGCGAAGGCGCGGTCGGGTCCTCCGGCAGCGACGCGGGGTCAAACTGCCCCTCCGCTTCCAGGCGCAGCAGGATGGCCGCGAGCTGGATCACGTAGTCGTTTCCGCGCAGGCTGAGGACTTCCTCATCGATCAGCGACAGGTTCAGGCACTTCCGCGCGTCCGCGAAACGATCCTCCGATACCGCCGCCAGGAAATACCGGTACATCTCGGCCGGCGTGCGGCGGAAATTCACCAGCGCAGGCGCGCTGGTCGGCGTGTCGGGCTGCTCGACGAAGACCAGCGGCTGCGTCGCGGGGGCGCCGGTCTCCTCCGGCGCGGGCTGGGTCTCGACCGGTTGCACGGCGGGCGCCGCGGGCTGTTGCGCCCAGCCCGCGCACGCGAGCAGGGCCGCCAGCGGCAGCCGGCCCCCAAGTCTCGACAGCACACGCTTCATCCGATGCATCCTCTCGTGGTGCAGTTCCGGCGCCACGCCCTTCGCCGGTACAGGTAGGATAGTTCGATTTGCGCCGCCCAACAACGCACCGCGCCGCCCGCTGGCCGCCGCCCGCCGCCGCCGGTACACTTCCCGGCCTGACACGACGTGGCCCCTGAATCCGACGGAGCAGGCCGTGAAAGTGCACGAATACCAGGCCCGGGCCCTGATGCAGCAGGCCGGGATTCCCGTTCCCGCGTCCGAGGTGATTGACAGCGCGGAGCAGGCCGCGGAGGCCTTCCGCCGGCTGTTCGCCGAAACCGCCGTGATCAAGGCGCAGGTGCACGCGGGCGGGCGCGGCAAGGCCGGGTACGTCAAGCTCGTCCAGACGGCCGAGGAAGCGACGCAGCACGCGCGGCACATGTTCGCGGTGCCGATGGTCTCGAAGCAGACCGGCCCGCAGGGCGTGAAGGTCCGCAAGATCCTGCTGGCCAAGGCCGTCGATATCGCGAAAGAGTATTACCTCGGCGTGGTCGTCGATCGCGCCCGGCGCGTGCCGGTCATGATGGCCAGCGCGGAAGGCGGCGTGGAGATCGAGGAGGTCGCGGCCCGCAATCCCGGTGCGATCAAGAAGGCCTGGTTCCATCCGCACCTGGGCTTCCAGCCGTTCCAGGCCGCGGCGCTGGCGGCGGCGATCGGCTTCGTCGGCCTGCGCGCCAAGGTCGTCGCCGACATCATGATGAAGCTGGCCCGGCTGTTCGTGGAGAAGGACTGCACGCTGGCGGAGATCAACCCGCTGGTGCAGACGATCGACGGCGAGGTGCTGGCGATCGATGCCAAGTTCAACTTCGACGACAACGCCCTCTTCCGCCACGAGGACATCGCGGCGCTGTTCGACGCGTCGGAGGAAAACCCCGCCGAGCTGCGGGCCAACGAGCACAACCTCACGTACATCGCGCTGGACGGCAACATCGGCTGCCTGGTCAACGGGGCCGGGCTGGCCATGTCGACCATGGACATCATCAAGCTCCACGGCGGCGAGCCGGCGAACTTCCTCGACGTGGGCGGCTCGGTGACGTCGGAGGGCGCCGTCGAGGCGTTCCGCATCATCCTGGCCGACGCGAACGTGCGGGCGGTCCTGGTGAACATCTTCGGCGGCATCGCCAGGTGCGACGTGATCGCCGACGCGCTGATCACCGCCGCGCGCGAGGTCGGCTTCAAGGTGCCCGTGGTCGTCCGCCTGGAAGGCACGAACGTCGACAAGGCGCGCCAGATGCTGAAGGAAGCCAACATCCCGCAGCTCGTGCCGGCCGCGGACCTGACCGACGCGGCCAAGCGCGTTTGCGCGGCCGTGTAGGACCGCCGGCCTGCGGGGCGCACCGGCCCCGACTGCCGGACACCGGCGGCACCAGCACCATTCGCAGAAGCCCAGGCGCAACTGCGCGACCGGGGCCCGTGTAACGCTTCGCGCTCGTCCGCAAAGGCCCGTGCGAACCGCCGCGCGTCAGACGCAACGCGAGCGCGCCGAGCGCCGCGCGGCGATCGCGACGCCCGCGAGCGCCAGCAGCAGCGCGGCCCCCGGCTCCGGGACCAGCGTCACGTTGTCCAGCCGCGTCGTCTCCACCAGCCCCGTGGCGAATTCACCCGGCACGTAGAGGCCCGCCAGGCTGCTGAGCACATCCGCGAACTCCTCCGCCGTCACGACTGGCCCGGCGGCGTTGTTCAGCCGGAAGCCCTCGGCAGCCAGCGGCACGGCGTAACTCTGCCAGACGTCCGCGGCCGGCTGCGTGATGGGAGTGACGATGATCTTTTGCGGCGCCCCACCGACCAGCACGACAACGCTGTCGTCGGAATACGTGTTGTCGGTCGTGAACACGTCGAAGCTGAGCTCCTGCCCAATCAACGCCGACTGGTCCCCCAGATACGCTGCCGGCGCGCGAAAGAAAAAAGCTCCCACCGAGGGGTCGAACAGCGACACGTGCCCGTCCGGATTGCCGCCGACATCCGACCACTCGGCCGTGTAGCTTCCGAGCACCGTCGCGTAGTCGCCAAGGCCGGCCACGTCGATGACGTCCCAGCCTTCGCTGCCCGCGTCAAATGTGGACGTCAAGTCTGCACACGCACACCCGGCGACGGCAACAAACATTCCCAGCGCTATGTGAATGCGACGCATCGCTTCTCTCTCCATTGAATGATGGCCCGTGCCTCAAGAGTGGCACATGGCGACGAGGAAATCAAGTGCAGGCGCCGCCGACAAGCGGCCCCGCGCGTGGCGGCGCGCCGACGCCAATTGCGGCAGCGCGCTTACGTACCGATTGCGGTCGTGCGCGACTCGCGCATGCCGCGTCAGACCCACCGGCGCGCGGACCGCGCCAACAGCAGGACCGCGAGCAGCGTCGCTCCCATGGTCGCCGGTTCGGGAACGATACCGTATTGCACGTGGTCGACCTCCCAGTCGACGCTGTCGGGCATGCTGATTGTGATCTGCGCGATTCCGCCCGGGTCGGTCCAGCCGAAGAACCGATCCTCGGCCGTCTCGCCGTGCACGGAGCCGTCGCCCAGCGCCGCCGAATCGATAGCGCCCAGGGACGCCCCGCCGGGCCCGAAGGCCTCGAACGTCACATCGCCGAAGCCGGGCGTCGTCGCGATCCCGACGTCGGTCCAGACGAGACCGGCGTGCGTGGGGTAGTCGCCCAGCACGTCGGCATCGAACGTAAACGTAAAGTTGCTCGTGACCTGGTCGGAGAACCACGAATGGCCGTCCGCGCCCGAGCCGTCGAGCGAGCCATCGTCCGCGTCCACGGAATCGGTCTGAAAGCTGGGAAACAGCACCGTCCCGGCGCCGGCGCCCAGGCCCGGCGTGTTCACCAGGCCGTCCTCGAAGTCTTCGAGATAGAACGCCGCGAATCCGATGCCGGCGAACGGGCTGTCGGCGGAACTGAGGTACGGGCTTGGCCCGATGCCGTCCGCCGCGGCGCTGGCCACGACGAGCCCGCCACACAGGGCGAGGCAGACGCGGGGAATCCGATCACGAATCATTGCTTCTCTCCTTTGACTGCGGCGCGGCCGGCGACAGCGCATGCGCCGAGCCGACGACGCACACGGGCAGAACGCGATTGCTTTCGTTTCAGGCGGTCCGAACGCCCTCGAGCGGGAAGTGTACCCGGGGTCGCCGGGGCGCGTCGAGCGTGAATTGTGTGTATGTGCGTGCCGCGCCGGGCCGGAAGAAGACCGCGGCCCCGGCCGGGTTCGCCACCGCCGGAGCCGCACGCCATTCCCGTGAACCGCGCCGCTGGCCGGCGCGGATCAAATATCGAAATACAGGCAGAACTCGTACGGGTGGGGGCGGCTGCGCAGGGCCGCCACCTCGCATTCATTCTTGTACTTGATCCAGTAGTGGATCACGTCCGGCGTGAACACGTCGCCGCGCAGCAGGTACTCGTGATCGCGCTCCAGCATCGCCAGTGCCTCGTCGAGCGAGCCGGGCGTGTGGCCGATGTCGGCCAGGCGCTCCTCGGGCAGGTCGTAGAGGTTCTCGTCGACCGCCGGACCCGGATCGATCTTGTTCTGGATGCCGTCGAGCGCGGCCATCAGGATCGCGCTGAACGCCAGGTACGGGTTGCAGCTCGAATCCGGACAGCGGAACTCGATGCGCTTGGTCTTGGGGTTGTGCTGGTACATCGGGATGCGGACGAACGCGGAGCGGTTGGCCATCGAGTAGATCAGGTTCACCGGCGCCTCGTAGCCGGGCACGAGCCGCTTGTAGCTGTTGGTGGTCGGGCAGCAGATCGCCAGCAGGCTGCCGGCGTGCTTCATCAGGCCGCCGATGGCCCACAGGGCCATGTCCGACAGCTCGGCGTAGCGGTTGCCGTGGAACAGCGGCGTGTCGCCGCGCCAGAGCGAGAAGTGCGTGTGCATGCCGCTGCCGTTGTCGCCGAAGAGCGGCTTGGGCATGAACGTGACGACCTTCCCGTGCCGGGCCGCGACGTTTTTGATGATGTACTTGTAGGTCATGACCTTGTCGCCCATGCGGACGAGGCGGTCGTAGCGCATGTCGATTTCGGCCTGGCCGCCGGTGGCCACCTCGTGGTGGTGCGTCTCCACGTGGATGCCGCACTGCTCGAGGACGGACACCATCTCCGAGCGCAGGTTGTGCATGCTGTCGTTGGGGGGCAGCGGGAAGTAGCCCTCCTTCGCGCGGAGCTGGTTGCCGAGGTTATCCGGGTCGGGGCTGCCGCGGCGCCACACGCCCTCGCGCGAGTCGACCTCGTACTTGGCGTAGTTCATGCCCTGGTCGTACATCACGCGGTCGAAGATGAAGAATTCCAGTTCCGGGCCGAAGTACGCGGCGTCGGCGAGGCCGGTGGAGCGCAGGTAGTCGGCGGCCTTGCGCGCCACGGAGCGCGGATCGCGCGAGTAGCGCGCGCGGGTGATCGGGTCCTGCACGTCGCAGATCAGGGACACGGTGGGATGCTGGAAGAACGGATCGAGGATCATCGTGTCGGGCACCGGCACGATCAGCATGTCGGACTCGTTGATCGCCTGCCAGCCGCGGATGCTCGAACCGTCGAAGCCGAAGCCGTTCTGGAACGAGTCCAGCGTCAGCTCGCGGGCCGGGACGGTCAGATGCTGCCACAGCCCCGGGAAGTCCAGGAAACGCAGGTCGACGTACTCGATCTTGTGGGTCTTGACGAATTCCAGCACCTTCTCCGCAGTCATGACTCAAGCTCCAAAACCAGGGGCACTCAGCCGACACCGAACAGAAGGCCGGTACGTTACCCGAAGCCCGGGCCGGCGGCCAGCGGCGCTGCCGGGAGCGCCGAGGACGGCGGAACGCACCGGCGCTGGCGTTGATGAGCCCACAGGCGGTCCACCGCTGCGGGCGTCCGCGCACCGGGAGCACGGCACGCGATGCGCTAAGTCACGCGTTTTCGGGTGGTTACGCATGCGTCACCCGGTCCCGCGCCTCGGCGCAGGGAGTCTTGAGAGCGAGTCGTTGGGAAAGTCGGGCCGTCCGACCGCTCCAGGCCGGGCCGTCCCGAGCGCGCAATTTCCGCCATGAGCGCTGTAGGAAGACACCTACAACCTATGTAGCTCGTCTTATCTCAAATTTTCCCCTGCGCCTATAGAACGAACCCAGCGCACGAGCCTATAGTATGTCGAGGCAGTTATTCACTGCCTTGGGTCGACGTCGGGAAAACGTCGTATCCGAACCGTGCTGATTGATGCGCTGACGTACTGCTTGGAGAGCCGCCGTGCCGGCCGGCCAGATGTGTCCCGGACGCATGGCGCCCACCGTGAACAGGCCGCGGAAGCGCCGGAGCGGTTCGCACCTATTGTAGATAAGACAATGTCTTACTTTGTTTCGCGCGGCCACGGGGAGTTTTCCCGCCGGATGCCGCAAGGAAGTCTACTGCGCGGAGCAGTCCTTTTGTTGAGCGGGATCCGCGGGCGCGCGCCTGCTTGAGGGTTGGAACTTTGCCTGTCATGACGCACGGCGATCGGCGGCGTAGCCGACTGTCCGCGTCGTCGCCGGGCCAGAAGGAGGCAACAGCATGCTACGATCGAGGAATATCACATTCAGCACTCTGGCGATGTTTCTGCTCGCCACGGCGGGCGCATCGGGGGCCAACCTGATCGTGAACGGGGACTTCGAAGCCGGGAACTCCGGCTTCACGAGCGATCACGTATATTATGCCACGCCTATGCCGTCACCCTATGGGCTGTATGCTACGCAGACGTACGCGGTAGACACCAACCCACACACTTGGCATGGTTCGTGGCTTTCCTTCGGCGATCACACAACCGGCCTCGGTAATATGATGATCATCAACGCTGCGGACATAGATGATGACTGTACTGTGAAGGTCTGGGCTCCGCAGGAGGTCATCGTCGTCACTCCCAACACGGACTACCAGTTTTCCTACTGGGTCCGGCTATCATATGCCGCGAATCCGCCATCCTTGTCTACATCGGTGAACGGTGTCGGCATCGGGACGTTTCATCCCGCGGCGACCGGCCAGTGGTACAACGTCACTCATATCTGGAACTCGGGCGACGCGACGACCGCCGACGTCCGTCTGTGCGACGCCGATACATACTTCAGCGGTGACGACTACGTTCTCGACGACATCTCGATGGAAGCGATCTGCACGGACAGCGACGAGGATGGCCTCTGCGATGATGTAGACCCGTGCCCCTACGACCCGTATAACGACGAAGATGGCGACGGCGTGTGCGGCGACGTGGACAACTGCCCCGACGTCTACAATCCGGACCAGGCTGACGGGGACGGCGACAGCCTGGGTGACGCATGCGACCCCTGCCCCTTCGACCCGTACAACGACATCGATGCCGACGGCGTGTGCGGCGACGTCGACAACTGCCCCGACGTCTACAATCCGGACCAGGCTGACGGGGACGGCGACAGCCTTGGTGACGCATGCGACTCGTGCCCCTTCGATCCGCTCAACGACGTCGATCTCGACGGCGTGTGCGGCGACGTAGACAACTGCCCCGACGTCCCCAATCCAGATCAGGCTGACGGGGACGGCGACGGCGTCGGCGATGCATGCGACAACTGCCCGGACTTCTATAATCCGGACCAAGCTGACTGGGACGGCGACGGCTTCGGTGATTGCTGCGATTGGGAAGACGAAACGGCCTGGTCCGCCGGCAGTCTGTATGTCCCGAAGCGCACCTGGGCAACGTACACACCTTACGTTCCTGGAACGACGGTCACCCTGGTCGCCGGCCGGACTATGGAAGCAGGTACGGTGGCCTTCTCGGCAGTCTCCGCAGAAGGGATGGTGACCATTACCATCACGCTGGTCGACACAGGGCCGTTGGACTGGCGATTCTACGACGACCCCGATAACGAGAGCGTGAAGATCCAGGGGTACGCGGATGCCCCGAGCGGGATTCCGGCGCCGGGTCTGTTCGAGTTCACGGGCGACCCCGACCCCGATGAGTTGACCTTCAGCATCGAAGTGCCGGCGGCGGACTATTACGGCGTGCACGTGGATCTCGAATGGCTGATGATTTGCGAGGGCGGGGGCGGCCAGTAAGGCACATTGCCTAGGGCGGTCCGTGCTTCGCCGAACGTCGGCTTTATCGCGGACCGCGCCTGCATTGCAGCAGGCAGGTAGGCGGAATGCACCCAGCCGCGATGCGGGCAGAGCATCCGGCTGGGTGCTTCTTTCGTGCCCACGCCACGAGAACTCACGTGATCCGCCGCAGGATGCTGCGTTTCGAGTGCAGTCTTCCTCGCGACGCCCCGCACCCACGCACCCGAGGTGGTCAGTCCGCCGCGGCCCACGTGAGGACCTCGTTCA
>CAZVRR010000078.1:0-13765 GCA_964629745.1 uncultured Planctomycetales bacterium
TCGGCGAATCCCTGGAAGGCCCAGGAGTGGATGCCGGGCGACGCGGCGTTCCTCGATTACGAGTTGCTTTTGAAGCAGCTGGGACCGGAAGCGAGCTACTACCCGGCCCCGCAGGAGCGCTGGTTCGATCCGTACGAGTTTTGGGATGGTATCGCGGGCACGGGGGACGGCTGGGACGCGACGGGTACTGTGCCGGGTGCGATTCGCGGCCTGCTCTACAGCTCGTGGACCACGCTGCCGCCGACCTATCACCACGTTGCGACGGTGATCGAACGGCCGCCGGCCGAGCTGGCCGGCAACATGGGGCTGCACCTGCTGCCGGGCTGCGCCTGGTTCCAGGTGGAATTTCTGATGCCTGAGGACCCGCGGAACAGCCTTGAATACGATGGGTCGGCTGACCTCACGTTTTCCCAACGTTGGGACATGCCGCACTGGACCGAGGTGGTCGCGGGACAAACGTACATGTTTGTACCGGATACGCCAGAAAATCGTGGACAGATTGCGTCCCAGTCAGATCCGTCTGGCACCCCCGTGTCCACTACCAGCAGGTTGTTCAACTTTGGCTACGTGAATCCGGATCCGACGGTACCAACCGACTTGAACAAGGTGTACAACCGCGCGGTCCGCATGTGGCCGTACGGAATCCGCATCACGGTGCGGGTGTTTGACCGGCAGGGGCGGCTCAAGGACCCGATCGTGCGCACCCTGGTGCATCGCTTCGAGTAGCCGGACGGGCGGGGCGGGGGTCGCGCGGGGGCGCGCCGCCGGCGTGTTCGTGATTGGCAGGGCGCTTCCTGACGATTAGCTTATCGACACTGCGCCGGCGCAGGGGCCGCGGGCGGGCGGAACCTGTTGAGAATCCTGGGGTTTTTGACCGGCGTGGAGAATGAAAGCGACCAGGCCCGACGTGGTCGGAGCCGCATCGCTGAGGCCAGCACATGCGACGATCCCGAACAACGCGGCGTGCCACGCTCCTGCTGATGGTGGTGGGGCTGCTCGCCACGCTCTTCCTGATCCTCTCGGCGTACCTGACGCTGGCCCGCTTCGAGCGCCTCACGCTCCAGAGCATGCAGCGGTTCGAGGCGGTCGACCAGGTCATCTCGAGCGCGGAGAGCGTCGTGCTGGCCACCGTCCGGCAGGCGTGGGCGGATGGCAGCGGGCAGACGCTGGCGGGCGGGCGGAGCAATCCGGACGCGCAGATGGGGGACATCGATTATCGCTCGGCCCTGCGCACGTACAGCGACGTGGATGTTCCGGGCGTCGGCGGCACGTCGTGGCTGGCGAGCCTGGAGCCGGTGCGCGACCGCGACTTCAGCACGGGGGCCAGCCTGCCGTTGGGGGGGAGCCTGGAGGAACTGCGCCTGCTGCGACAGGTGCCGTCGTCGTTTGACGGGACCGCACGGCAGCCGAGCACGCCGATCGTAGGGTGGCGCGACGTTCCGCCCGGTCTGCTCGCGACCTACACGCGGGCGCCGCGGCTGGGCATGATGCTCGAGGATCCAGGCGATCCCGAAGCCGGCGGTGTCGACGACGCCGTGTTCGAGCCGCTGGACATGACGTTCAACGCGCGGCGGCCGTTCATGGATGCGGACGCGGACGGCGTCACGGACACGCTGTTCAACGGCGTCGCGCCGCTCACGCAGCTCGCGAATGCGAGCGCCAACGTGGCGGTGCGACCGCCCGGCAAAGTCAAGACAGTTGCTGTCGACGGCGAGTTCAATCCGAGCGCCGTGACTCGTATGGGAGACGACGCGGACGAGGCGGTCTGGGCGCTGTGGGACCACTTTGACCAGCACGCGCGCTATGAAGTGCCGGCGAAGGTCGTGTCGCACGGCGGGATGATCGCGTTGCAGTCGCCAGGCACGTACACCGGCCCCGGCACCGTCTGGAACCGGCAGTTCGTGACGGAAATGTTCAACTGGGTCCGCAACCGCGAGGACGGCTCGCCCGACATGACGCCGGGGGAGCCGTTGAACAACCGCCAGTTCAACGACCTGGCGGATGCGGTGGCGGCGGTGGAGCCGCTGCTGCGGCATCGCGGCGGCGTGATTCCGACCGCGGCGGAAGTGGATACTGAGGACGGCGGCGGCGGCGGCATCGGCGTGCCGACGATCCTCTGGGAGCTGGAGCGCTGGTCGCCCGGTTACCTGCGGACGTTTGTACCGGACTACAACTACTCGTGGGCGGGCCGGCGCGCGTGGCAGCGTTATAACGTCGCGATGATGGAGGAGGTCTCGCTGTGGCGTGACGTCAGCATGGTGGACCCGGATGTGTTCAACGCGAACTGGGCGGCGGGCTCCTTCGACGCGCGCCTGTCGGTTCCGAACCTGTACGGTCGGCGGCACCTTTTGACCACGATCAGCAACAGCGACGACCTGGCGCGCGAGCTGGACCCGGCCGTTCCGGCGGCCGCGAATGCGTACAGCCTGGGCATTTTCCCGGGGCAACTGAAGTATTACCTGGGGAACATCCAGTGGGCGTTTGATCCTGATGGATCGTACCGCTACAACGACGACCTTGATCCCGTCACCGGAGTGGCGCGCGGCAACAAGATCGTGCGGGAGATCGCGAACTACTACTACGAGATGCTGTCGCTGTACGACGGCTGGAACGCGGGCGGCGCAGACGATACCGAGGCGGTCAGCCGCCGGCAGCAGGCGTTCATGCTGGCGGTGAACACCGTGGCATTTGCGGCGCCGCGCGATCCGGCGACGGGCTTCATCGACTCGGTGTGGTACCGCGACATGGACCCGACGCAGCCGTTTCAGCCGGTAACGTACTTCGGGTATGCGCCGCAGTTGTTCATTACCGAGGTGCAGTTCCACAACGAAGCGGAGGAGGAGGAAGGCGGGCCTGGTCCCGGCGCGCAAGCGAAGCGCGCGCTGGGCGTGGAACTCTACTATCCGCACGACCCGGGACCGAACGCGGTCGTGGGTTCGGCCACGCGTTTCACGTCGGGGGACCCGTACGCGCTGGACCTCAGCCAGTACGCGATCAGCCTGAACGAAAGCCTGACGCTGTACCAGCTCGGCGGCGCCGGCGCCGGTACGGTGCTCATGCCGTCGTACTCCCGGCTGCGTGGTCGCAGCTTTGTGACGCTGTCACTCCGCGGCCCCAACGGATCCGATGTGTTTGACACGGGGCTGGGCAGGGGCGGGGTGCTGACAGCGGATGCGAACGTTGACACGATCCCGATCACGAAACACCCGACCGGCTGGCAACTCCCGGATTCGACGGGCACGCTGCGCGACTACGAGGGCATCAGCGTCAAGCTTTGGCGCAAGGGCTTGAGCGACTGCGGCCTGGGGCTGGGCGGGTGGTACGTGGTGGATGAATACAAGCTGGCCTTTGCGGACGCGTCGCCGGCCCACGCACCGCATGAACCCAGCGACATGAGCACCTGGGTGATGGCGGGCAGCCGCGACACCGGTGCGGATTTTCACCTGGGGGGTGATTTTCCGCCGACCGCCGGGGACGGATTGGTGGATGAGCCGGCGTGCTGGCACGTCGTGGCGCCGATCGGGACGAAAGCCCAGTGGGGTAGGGAATTCAGCTCCGGGACCACCACGCGGAGTCGGCTCGGCGATCGCTTGCCATTCATCAACGGCAACTTGCACGAGGGGCCGAGCATTCCGCTGATGACGATGAACGCGGGTGCGCAGGATGCGCTGTGCATTCACGGGGCCTACCGGCCCGCGTCGTTCCCGACGGTGGGCATGCTGCACTTTGTTCCCCGCTTCGCGCACGTGCATCGGAATGAGGCGGTGGGCTGGCGTCCGATGGGCGAGTGGCTCGCGGAGCAGTGGGCGAACCTCGATGACGAGCGGGAACTGTCTGCGGCCGAGGGCACGTACCCCGCCGACTTCGGTCACATGCCGCTGTTCGACAATCAGCAGGAGGTGTTCGGCAACAACTCGTACTTCGACAATTCGCGGGCCGGGCGCATTCCGTGGGGCCTGCTGGTGTACGACTACTTCACCACGCTCAACCCGCTGGGCGATTATGATCTCGACAACCGCCCGGACCTGGATCCGCGCAAGATCCCCGGACGGATCAACATCAACACCGCACCATGGTATGTCCTGGCCGGGCTGCCCGTGATCGATCCGGCCGAATTGGAGTTTGACCTCGACGGCGGCGGCGTGGCGGACGCGGACCCCGCGTTCTGGAGCGCTGCTTCGGGAATGCTGAATGGTTCCATCAGCGCCGCGGTTGATGATTTCGTGGTGTTCACGGGCACGGGCTTTCCGAACGACAGGCTCTACCGCTTCGAGACAGCAAACCCCAATACCAATAAGCTCGTGCTCACCTGGGAGGCCGGCATCGAGCGGCCGTGGTGGCACCTGGGGCCGTTCTACGCGCAGGCCATCGCCTCGTATCGCGACCGCGTGCGGTATACCTCAGAGTCGACGCGCGTCGGCGATTACGCCAATCCGTACTGGGCGGCGGATCGGCGCAACAAGCGCACGCTGGATGACGGCACCACGTACGACCCGGCTGATCCCGGGGGCCTTTTCACCTGCTATCGCAACGAGATCGGCGTGGGTGATCCGCTGTTCGCGGGCTACGCGTACGGGAGTATGCGGCGCGATGACGGCACCGCCCCGCTGGATCCGTCCAAGCACAAGTACGGCTTCCTGACGCTCGGCGAACTGGCCAACGTGAAGGGCTTTGATTCGCCGGTGTATCTCCAGAACGTCGGCCGCTACGAGGGCGACGCGCTGGCCCTCGGACTCAACCCGCTCGGTCCGCCCAGCCGGCTCGTGGTGGGCACGTACCCGCTGCATCTCGACACGCCGGACTTCGTGAAAGCCGTGAGCCTGCTGGCGATGCTCGACACGCACTTCCTGTGCACGCGGAGCAACACGTTCACCGTGTACATGACGTTGGCCGAACGCGACCCGGAGCGCGCCCAGGCCAGCGTGCGCGTGCAGTACACGGTGGATCGCAGTAACCTGCTGCCGACGCTTGTTCATGAGCCCCTCGACATGGATGGCGATGGCCGGGCCGACGACATGCTGGTGCCCAAACTGCTCGATCGGTACGGGACGCTTGCGGACACTCCCGACACGCCCGTGCTCATCCAGAACTACGGCGAGCCGGAGCTGATTACCCGGCGGCAGATCGGGTACTACGACACGCAGTTTGATCAGTAACCGGGCGCTCAGCGCGGCGAGCGCTGCTGATTTCCTGGTCACCTGATCACCTCCGCACCTCACCGCGCCCGCGGCCGGCGCCGCCACGTGCTGGCCGCGCGGGGCCCGTGTGACCACCTGTTCATCGACATGCGCCGCCGCATGGGGCGGTGTGCGGCCGAGGGCGACCAGACGTCGCTTCGTTCACGGCGCTTTCTCCGGGGCGTTACGGGCCTCTGCGTTGCGATGTCGCCGCGCGCCCGTTCCCGGGGGGCGCTACTGCCGTTGCGAGTGCCGAGCGCGTAGAATCGCCGGCAGGCGCGGCGGAAGGGCCGCGCCGGGAGCGACAAACCGGAGTGGACATGGCCGAATCGGGCAGCGGGACCGAAGGCATCCTGGATCGCGCAGTGCGCCTGGAGGAGGGGCGCCTGGTCGTCGCGCTGGCGGGCTGGATGGATGGGGGGGATGTCTCCACCGGCACCGTGGAGTGGCTCGCGCAGTCGCTCGATACGCAGCCCTGCGGGCTGCTGGACGGCGAGGAGTTCTATCTCTATCACTTCCCCGGGTCCGTGGAGATCTCGACGCTCTTTCGCCCGCACGTCCGCATCGCCGGCGGCCTGGTCGAAAGCCTCGCCGGACCGCCGAACGAATTCCACCTGGCGCGCGAGCAGCGCCTGGTCCTGTTTTCCGGCCACGAGCCGCACATGCTGTGGGGGACGTTTGCCGACCGGCTGTTCGATTTCTGCGCCGCCGTCGGCATCACGGAGGTGTATTCAGTCGGCAGCTTTGGCGGGCATGTGCCGCACACGCGCGAGCCGCGCGTGTATGCCGCGGTTTCGCACGAGAATCTCAAGGCCACTCTGACGCCGGTTGGCGTGCGATTCTCGGACTACGAGGGGCCGGCCGGGTTTTCCAGCTACATGTTGCAGGCGGCGGCCCGCCGCAACGTGCCGATGATCAGCCTGGTCGCCGAGATTCCGCCCTATATCCAGGGTACGAATCCCAAGTGCATCGATGTGATGGTGCGGCGCATGGCCGCGCTCTTGGGGCTGACGATTCCGACCGGCGAGCTGCGGCGGTTGAGCACGACGTGGGAGGAGCGGGTCAACCAGGCTTTGGAAGAGAAGCCCGATGTGCTGGAGTTTGTCCACAAGCTGGAGGAAGACTACGACAACGAAGTCTTCGACACCCAGATGGGGGACCTCAAGGAATGGCTGACGGGCAAGGGGATCCGGCTGGACTAGCCCGGCGCGTGGCGCGGGGGCTGGATTTCAGCGTATAGAAACCGTCGAACATCCGCATCGCGCGCCCCGCGTATGCAAGTATTCAAGCCCGGGGTGGAGGCTCCCGATAACCACGGCGGCGGCCGCGTGCGCGGCACCGGAGTTGCCCGGGTAGCGCTTTCATGCGAATTCTGGCGATCAAGCGCAACGTTCCGCGGCATTTGCGCTCCGGACAAAGCCTGCCCGTTCATCACGTGCTGGCCCGCCTCGCCCGCCGGCACGACGTGACGCTTGCCTGCTGGGAGGGCGAACTTCAGCGGCCGGTGGATCTGCCGGTGCGCACGCTGGTTCGCGCGCTGCCGAAGTGTCCCGCGCGGCGCGGCGCGATCGAAAGCCTGTTGCTCGAACACTACGGTTACGTGCCCGGGACGATCGAGTGGCTGCGCGAGCTGATCGAGCGGTGCCGGCCGGATGTCGTGTTTGGCATTGATTACCACACGCTGTTGCCCCTCGATGGAAATCCCCAGCGGCCGCGCGTCTGTTACCTGATCGACAACCGCCACCTGGCTGCACTGCAGGAGGTGTTCTCCAGTGCGCGGCGCAGTTGGCGCAGCGTGAAGGAACTCGTCTGGTCACGCATTCTGCACCATCGCTTCGCGCAGGCTGCGGATGCATTCGTGTTTGTGAGCGAGCGCGAGGCGGCGGGGTTCCGGCGCTTCACCGATCAGCCGTGCATCGCGGCGCCGAACGGCGTCGACGTGGAATACTTCCGCCCCGATGGCCGGGCGCGGGACGCTGAACGCGTGGTGTTCGTCGGCAGCCTGAACTTCCCGCCGAACGTTGACGCGGTCACGTGGTTCTGCCGCGAGGTGTGGCCGCGGGTGCGCTGCGGCGCCGCGGGCGCGCGGCTGGACATCGTCGGCAAGCAGCCGGTGCCGCAGGTGGTGTGCTGGGACGGACAGGACGGAATTCGCGTGATCGGCGATGCGCCGGACGTGCGGCCGTACCTGGCGCGGGCGGCGGCGGCGCTGGCCCCGATGCAGAGCGGCGGCGGCATCAAGAACAAGATCCTCGAAGCGTGGGCGATGGGTACGCCGGTGGTGGCCACGTCGCACGCGCTGCATGGCGCGGCGGCGGTGCCGGGCGAGAACCTGCTGGTGGCGGACGGCCCGGAGCCGTTTGCGCAGGCGGTGCTGCGCTGCATGAATGATCCGGCGTGCCAGGCCTGGCTGGGCCAGAACGGGAGGCGGACGGCGGAGGGTGAACATACATGGGATCGCACGACCGAGCTGATTGAGGACTGTCTGTGCGAAGTGCAGGCCGCCAACGATGGCGATCGGCGCGATGCCGCGATGCGCTAGCGGCGCGACTGCCCGCCGCTCGCGACTACTACCTGGCGAACTATTGTCCTGCGCGCGGGTGGGGGGGTGCGCTGTCGTTTTCGCTCGGGCTCGCACAGACGTTGCAGGCGCATCAGCGCTCGACGCTGATCCTGGGGCGCGGCAGTCCGCTGGCATCTGACGTCGGTGCATCGCGGCTGAACATTCCGTGCCGGCTGGGGCCGCTCTCGTGGCGTTTGCCGGCGTGGCTTGCGCCGCGTGAACTGGCGCGCGGCCTGGCGCACTTGCCGCCGCCCGCGGGGGCGGTGGTCGCGACGAGCCCGTTCTGGGTGCTCGCGGCGCGGCGGGCCTGGCCGCAGGCCCGGATCGTCTTCAAGGTCCCCTGCCTGCTCAGCCACTGCCAGCCGTTTCTGTGGGACGCGGGGCGACCGGCGTCGCTGTGGGCACGGGCCGACTTTGCCGGCCTGCGCCGCAACGAGCGGATCGCGCTGGAAGTGGCGGACCTGGTGGTCGTGCCGACGCGGCAGAGCGAGGACGAGGTCCGGGCGTTCGCGCCGCCCGCCGCCGGGCGCCTGCTGCAATGTCATTACGGCGTGCGGGACCTGGAGATCGGGCCCGAGCTGCGCCAGGCGCAGCGCGCCGACCTGGGGCTGAGCGAGCACAACATCGCCGTGCTGCTGGCGGGTCCGTGCAACCGCAACAAGGGCTTCGACCTGGCGATCCGGGCGCTGCCGCACACGCCGTCGAACGTGCAGCTCTACCTGGTGGGTGACGGACCGCGCTCGAGCGCATGGCGCAAGCTGGCCCACGAGCTGCGCGTGGCAAACCGCGTGCACCTCGTGGGGGCCAAGCGCCACATGGAGCCCTGGTATGCGGCGGCCGACTGCGTCGCGTCGACCAGTCACTATGACACCGCGCCGAACGTGATCCGCGAGGGCATGAGCGCCGGACGGGCCGTCCTGGTGCCGCGCCACGATCCGCCGGCGGTGTACTCCGGGCTGGCCGAGGTGATCGAGGAGCACGGCGGCGGGTTCGTGTACGACCGCGGCGATCCGCGGACCCTGGCCGAGGTGTTCACGCGGCTGGCGACCGTTCCGGAGCTGGTCGCATCGATGGGTCGGCAGGCATCATGCGTGGCCAGGGCACTCTTCCGGTGGGATGCGATTCTGCACGCGCTGGGCGTGGTATCGGGCGAGGAGTCCGCTGAGCCGGCCGTCGGGCACGTGGCTTGCCCGCCCAGGGCGGCATGTCTGCCGACGTGAACTGTGACGATGACCGCAGCCAGCGCATGCCACGTCCGGGCGAGCCGGACGAGCAGGTTCTGGCGCGGCTGCGCCACGGGGATATCGCGGCACTCGGAACGGTCTTCGAACAGCTCGGCCCGCGGGTCTACCGCATCGCCCGGCACATGCTGGGCAACCAGGCGGACGCGGAAGACGTCACGCACGATATCTTTCTCGATTTGCTCGCCCGGAGCGACCGCTTTGCCGGACGATCCCGTTTCTCCAGTTGGCTCCATCGCGTTACGGTCAACGCGTGCCTGAACCGGCTCAAGCGCCGCCGCCGGCGCACCGCGGCGGAGGCAGGCGGTGCTGAGGCTTGCCTGGACGATCCGTCGGTGACAGGCGAGCGCCGGGAAACCGCGTCGCGTGTCAGCGATGCCCTGGGGCGGCTGAGTCCAGACTACCGGGCCTGCGTGGTCCTGCGTGAGCTGGAGGGGTACTCGTACGCGCAAATTGCGGAGCTGCTTGAGATTCCGATCGGAACGGTCATGTCGCGCCTCTCGCGCGCCCGCCGGCTGCTCGTCGCCGAACTTCGCATCGGCGCGCCGCTTGCCAGCTCGCGGGAATAAGCACGCCTGCGGCGTTGTCCAACCTGCGAATGAAATGCGGGAATATCCGACAGCTTCTGTCCGCGTATGAGGATGGCGAGCTCGACGCCCAGCGCCGCGCGGGCGTTGAGCACCATCTCGGGCAGTGCGAGGGGTGTGCGGCGTATCTGCTTCATTTGAAAGATCTTACGTCGCTATTGCGCGTCGGCGACTGCGATGCGGGTGCGCTATGGGCGCGGATCGCCCGCTCGGCCCAGATTCGCCGGCGGCATGCGACATGGCGGGTGTGGGGGGCGCGCATTTCTGCGGCGGCCGCGGGCTTCGCGCTGTACCTGGGGCTGCACAGCGCGGTGCAGGCGATCGCGCCGTCCGCGACGGAGGAGTCCGGATCGCGCGAGGTCGCCGGTGCGCTCGAAACGGCTGCGCAGACGCTCTCCCGTGGGCTGCCGGACGGCGGCTGGCCGGCGTTGCAGCAGCGGCCTGAATTGCTTCTGGTGCAGGAATTGGGACGCGGACTCGACCCATGAAGACCAGCCTGACGATAGCTCTGCTTGCGGGTGCCCTGGCCGCCAGTGCCGGCCTGAATGCGTATCAAGCCGTGCGGCTGCGCACAACGGAATCCGCGGCGATTTACGGCATGACCAGGGCGGCGGCCTCGGCGCCGTGCGGTAGTTGCGCGACCGGAACGGCTGGCGTTACGCAACCGGCCTGTCGGCTGGCGGAGCAGCTTGGTTTGACCGCGGCGCAGCGGGAGCGCATTGTCGGTTGCGGCGCGGGGCGCTGCGGGCGCGAAGAAGAGCAGCGCGAGCGTCTGGCGCAGCGCAGTGCCGAATTGCAGGCCGCGCTGAATTGCGAGGTGCTCGACGGGCCACGGGTCCAGGCGCTGGTGGATGAGGTCGCCGCGCTGCGCACCGCCGAATGGAAGGCGTGCATCGATTGCGTGGTGCAGGTCCGTTCCGTACTGACGCGTGAACAGGTCGTGCGACTTGTCGCACAGGCCGGGCAGCCTTGATTCGATTTTCTCGAGAGCAACACCAAGGAGAGATGGAACATGACGCGACGCGGACTGGTTGTGTGGTTTGTTCTGCTGGGCTTCGGAGCGGCGGCCTGGGCCGGTCCGCCGGGCGCGGGAGCCGCGGCGTTTCGCCAGGGCGACGAGTTACTGGCGAAGGGGGACTTCGACGGGGCGCTCAAGGCCTATCAGCAGGCCGCGAAGGCCGAACCGGAGAACCAGGAATACAAGATCAAGGCGCTGGTCGTCGAGCGCGTGCAGGAGATGCGCGGCTCGCTCGATCAGACCGCCGATTCCGAGAAGTGGCTGAAGCTCGCGCAGGCGCTGCACAACTTCTACGACGAGAACGACCTGAATAACGAAAGCCTCGCGCTCGCGATGAAGGCGCAGGTGAAGCTCAACTCGCCCGAGAGTGCGGCGATGCTGGCCCGCTCGCGCCTGGCGCTGGGGATGAACTCGGAGGCCGCCAGCGGCCTGCGCGAAGTGCCGGAAGCAAACGTGACGGAGGAAATCCGGGTGCTGCTCGCGCTGGCCATGTCGCGGCAGGGGCAGCTGGACGACGCGCGCAAGGTAGTCAAGAGCATGAAGATGCCCGAAAAGGCCGACTGCCGGTTCTCTTTCGACCTGGCGCGGGTGCAGGCGCGGCTGGGGCTCGCGGACGACGCGCTGCAAAACCTGACGTGTGCCCTGGAGAACACGCCGCCGCCGGATCTCGAGCGGGTCAAGAGCCGCGTGCGGGTCTGCGAGGATTTTGCGGCCCTGCGGGAGAATCCGGGGTATGCCAAGGCGCTGGAGAGCAAGTCCAAGCTGGCGGGCTGCGCGGCGGATTGCGGGAAGTGCCCGATGAAGGACAAGGGCAAGGAGTGCCCGTCGGGCCAGGGCGGTCACGACGGCAAGGGCGCCGAGCAGAAACCCCAGCCCAACACGAAGCCGTAAGCTGGTCTGCTGGATGCCGCGGCCGGTGGACGCGTCTCGTGCAGGCGGTTCACCGGCCGGCGGCACGATCCCGTGCGGTCCTGACCACGAGTCCTTGTGCAAACGCGCCGCCGCCTGCTACAGGCTTTTTTCCTGCTCCTCACGCTGGCCGGCGTGTTCGTGGTCGGCGGCAACGCGGAGCGCTGGTGTCCCTTCGGCGGGGTGGAAGCGCTGTACGCCTACTTCTACGAAGGGGACCTGCTGTGTTCCCTGGGGGTATCGAATCTCTACATTCTCGCGGCGGTCCTGCTCAGCGTGCTGCTGTTGCGGCGCGCGTTTTGTGCCTACGTCTGTCCGCTGGGCACGGTGGGGGAGTGGATCCAGAAGGCAGCGGCGCGGCTGGGAATCCGGGCGCGGCGCGTGCCGACGGGGCTGGATCGCGCGCTCGGAATGGCCAAGTACCTCGTACTGGCCGTCGTGCTTTACTTCACGGTCCAGGTGGGTGAACTCGTCTTCCGCGGTTATGACCCGTGCTACGCGCTGCTCAGCCGCCACGGCGAGGACATCACGACCTGGGCCTACGTGATCGCCGGCGGGCTGGTGCTCGCGTCCGCTTTCGTGCTCATTCCGCTGTGCCGCTGGTTGTGCCCGCTGGCGGCGGTGTTTGCGCCGCTCTCCCGGATCGGGCTGGGACGGGTGAGGCGGGTGGCGCCGGCGTGTATTGATTGCGGCGCCTGCGGGCGGGTCTGCCCGATGGCGATTCCCGTGGAGCACGTAGCGGATGTGACCGCGGCGCGCTGCACCGCGTGCCTGGAATGCCTGAGCGCGTGCCCGAAACGCAGCGAAGGGGCCCTGGAATGGGGCCCACCGCGCCGGCTGGGTGGTCGGTGGTCACAGGGCGTGCTCCTGGTCGTGCTCGTGCTGTGCCTCGGGGCGGCGGTCGGGGCGGTGTATGCGTTTCCGCTGCCGTCGTTCGTGCGCAGCTGGGGCGAGCCCGCGGGACGGACGCAGGTCCTGCGTCTGAAGATTCACGGTGTCGGCTGCCGCGACAAGGCGAAGCGCCTGACGGAATTCGTGGCCCGGCAGGACGATCTCGAGATCCCGGGATATGTCAAGCTGGAGGCGTGGCCCGGCACCGAGCCCGCCGCGGTGCACATTACGTACGAACCCGGGCGCACGACGCCAGCGGCGATCGAAAAGGCGATCACGTCGCTCTACCTGGATGCAGGCGGTGCGTGGCGCGTCTCTCCCTTCTCGGTGGCGCCGGCGGACTGAGGCGGGCGCGCCCCGGGGCGGGCTTTCGGGTGAATTAATCCAGATCGCTGCAAAATTCGCTTGTTCGCGCGGAGTCGCCACGGTAGCTTGCGGGCGGCTCGTGCGGCTGGATGGGAAGGCAGAGACACAGGGGGGCCTCATCCTGGAACTCGGCGTCGACGATGGAATTCGAGTCGAGCTGTTCAGCGCTGCACCCGTGAAGGGTCCCCGGCGCGCGGCGCAGCCAGCAGCGCCAGAAGGAGCAAGCAGAATGTGCAAGTCTGTGCTGTGGAGTGCGGTCGCCGGCATACTTACCGTCGGCACACTGGGCTGGGCACAAACGACCGATAAACAGGTCGCACCGGATCCCGCCTGGGAAGGTCACCACGAAGTGCCGCGCGATGCTTACGTGCCGGCGCCGCGCGAGCGCCAGGGCAAGACTCCTGGCGCCCGCATCACCCGCGGCGGGTATACCGCCGTCCAGGTCAACGTGGACGAGGAAGGCAACAATATCGTCGGTGACGCGGCGAACGAGCCGTCGCTGGCGGTGGACCCGACCGACCCGCAGCGGATGGTGATCGGCTGGCGCCAGTTTGACGCGCTCAGCAGCGATTTCCGCCAGGCCGGCTGGGGCTACTCGCACGACGGCGGGCAAAACTGGACATTTCCCGGCGTGATCGAGCCGGGGCACTTCCGCTCGGACCCGGTGGTCGACGCCGATGCCGACGGCAACTTCTACTACAACAGCCTGACCAACGAGGGCGACTACCAGTGCAAGGTCTTCCGCTCTTTCGACGGCGGCGCGACGTGGGACGCTGGCACCTTCGCGCAGGGCGGTGACAAGCAGTGGCAGGTCATCGATACCACGGCCGGCATCGGCGCCGGCAACATCTACGCGTCGTGGAACAGTGTCTACAGCATCTGCACCGGGCATTTCACGCGCTCGACCAACGGCGGCGTATCGTTCGAGGCCTGCACCAGCGCGCCGGGCAGCCCCTATTGGGGCACGCTGGCGGTGGGTCCCGACGGCGAGTTGTACCTGTCGGGCCAGGGCT
>CAZVRR010000079.1:0-13760 GCA_964629745.1 uncultured Planctomycetales bacterium
GGCACGCCGATCTTGCCCAGGTTGTGCACCATGGCGGCGTTGGTGGCCGCGACGCACAGGGCCTCCGGCCAGCCGGCGGCCTTGACCAGCGCGTTGGTGTAGAAGGTGACGTTGCGTGACTGGCACGCGGTCAGCGGATCGCGTGCTTCGAGCGCCTGCACCAGGGCCCAGATGCTTTGCAGGCATAGTTCCTTGGCCTGCAGGCTCAGCGCCAGTACCTGCTTGCGCAGCCGATCGATCTCGCCGAGCTGGATCCCGTTGGCGCCGGGGGCATGCTGGATCTGCTCCGGCCGGATCACGCGGTTGCGCCCCTGGGCCTTGCCGGAGTAGAGCGCCTGGTCGGCCAGGTTGATCAGGTCGACGACCGAGTTCACGCCCGGCTCGGTGGAGCACACGATGCCGAGCGTCGCCGTGACCTGCAGTTGCGGGTGGTCGGGCACGCGCACCTCGGCCGGGAACGTCCGCCGGATTCTCTCCGCCAGGTTCTCCGCGTCATCGAGGCTCGTGTGGGGACAGATGATCGCGAACTCCTCGCCGCCGTAACGGGCCACGATGTCCGTGTCGCGGACCATGCGTTCGAGGTAGCGGGCGGTGGCCTGGAGCACGCGGTTGCCGACTTCGTGGCCGCAGGTATCGTTCACGACCTTGAAGTGATCCAGGTCGAGCATGAGCATGGCGACTTCCCCGCCGTAGCGGCGCGTGCGGGCGAACTCGCGGTCGAGCAGGTTGCGGAAGTGGGCGTGGTTCCACAGGCCGGTCAGCCCGTCGGTCAGGGCGGCCCGGCGCAGCCGCTCGTGCAGTTGCCGGATCCGCAGCCCGTTGCGAACGCGGGCCAGCAGTTCCAGGAAATCGCAGGGCTTGGTCAGGAAGTCATCGGCCCCCGCGCTGAGCAACTGGTAGCGCACCTCGCGCTCGGGGCACGAGGTCAGCATGATCAGGTAGATCGAGTCGAGCGTGGGATCGGCCCGCACCTGCCGGCAGACCTCCAGCCCGTCCATGCGCGGCATGTGCAGATCGCAGATCGCCACGTGCGGATGATGCCGCCGAATCTGTTCCAGTCCCTCCACCCCGTTCGAGGCCTCGATGATGCTCAGCCGCTCGTCGAGCAGGCGGCGCACGAGCAGGTTGCGCTCGTGCTGATCATCTTCGATGACGCAAATGTCAACGCAGGGTTCGTCCATGCGGGACAGACCACTCCGGGCGCGCAGCGCCACTGGCCAACGTTGCGCGGAATATTCGAATACCTGTATCTGTATCGGCCAGGAATCGGCGGTGCTCATGCACGCATCGGCGGCGCAGACGCCTCCCGCCGGGGGGCGCGCGGCGGCGCCGGTCGGCGACGATGGGGCGGGCCTTTATCGGGCCCGTTCCGCCCCCGATGGGACTGGTCCGCGCGTGCAGGTATGATAAAAAGCGACGGGCCCCCCAGGGGCTGCAGGTGACCATGCACGCGCCACAGCGAATCACGCTTGCGACGTTGCGGCAGATGAAGGCCGCCGGTGAGAAGATCGCGATGCTGACGGCCTACGACTTCCCGCTGGCCGTCGCGGCCCAAGCCGCGGGCGCCCATGCGCTGCTGATCGGCGACTCGATGGGAACGGTCCTGCTCGGCCATCCTACGACGCGCCTGACGCCGCTCTCTCTCATGCTTACGCTCGGGGAGGCGGTCCGGCGCGGGGCGCCGCAGGCGTACCTGGTCGGTGATCTGCCCTTCGAGTCGCTCCGGGCCGGCCCGGCGGCGGCGGCCGAGGCGGCGCGCCGCTTTCGCGACGAGGCGGGCTGCGATGCGTCCAAGGCCGAGGTCGGCCCCGCGGATGTGCCGATCATCGCGGCGCTCGTCGCCGCCGGGATCGAGACCGTCGCGCACCTGGGTTTGCTCCCCCAGCAGGTCACCACGCCGGAGGGGTACCGCGCGCAGGCCCGCGATGCGGCCGGCGTTGCGACGCTGGTTGCGGCGGCCCGCGCGGTCGTGGCGGCGGGGGCCGGCATGCTGGTCCTGGAAGCCGTGCCGCGGGAAGCCGCGGCGGAAGTGGTGGCCGCCGTCGATGTGCCGGTGATCGGGTGCGGCGCCGGCCCGGCGTGCGACGGCCACGTGCTGGTGACGCAGGACATGCTTGGCTGGGGTACCGCGCGTCCGCCGCGCTTCGTGCCGGTCCATGCCGACCTGAACGGAGTGATCGCCGCCGCGCTGCGCCGCTACGTCGAGGATGTGACCACGGGCCGCTATCCCGCGTCCGAGCATGCCTACGCCATGAAGCCGGCCGAGCGTTCGGTCACAAAGCCATGACCTTGGCGCCGCCGCCTGCCTGCTGCATTGCCTGCGGCGGCGCCCCGCGCCCGGACCTGCACCTGGCCGGGGGGGTGCCGCTGCTGCGTTGCCCGCGCTGCGGGCTGGCATGGTGGAACTGGCCGGACTTCGACGCGTCCGACTTCTATGGGCAGTCCTATTTCCAGTCGCATGGCGTAGCGGCGGGGTACAACGACTATGCCGCGCTCGAGCCTGGCCAACGGCGCACCGCCCGCGCGCGGCTGCGGCGCATTGCCCGGCTGCGTGCGGCACAGGCCGCGCCGGGCCGGCTGCTCGAGCTCGGTTGCGGTACGGGTGTTTTCCTCGACCAGGCGCAGCGCGACGGGTGGTCGGTCGAGGGCGTCGAGATCAGCCCATACGCCAGCGCTGTGGCCCGGCGGCGCGGGTTGAAGGTCACCGTGGCCGCCGCCGAAGACGCATGCCTGCCGGCGGCAGCGTTCGATTGCGTGTGCCTGTGGGACACGGTGGAACACCTGCGTGAGCCGGCGCGCGTGCTGGCGTCGGCGGCGCGCGCCCTGCGGCCGGGCGGCGTGCTCGCGCTTTCCACCGGCGACGTGACTTCGCTGTGCGCGCGGCTGAGCGGACCGCGCTGGCACCTGTTCAACCTGCCCGAGCACCTGTACTTCTTTTCGCCGCGCAGCCTGCGCCGGCTGCTGGGGGTCGTCGGCTGTCCCGTGGCGCGCCTGACCCGCGAAGTGAACTGGGTCCCGCTGGGATACGTCGTGGAGCGCGTGGCCAAGATGAGCGGGCATTCGCACGGTGGCGCGACGGGCCTGCTGGCGCGCCTGGTGCTGCCGGCCACGGTCTTTGATGTGCTCGGCGTGTACGGCCTCAAGCGCCGCACGGTCACGGTGGCCGCGGCATGAGTTCCGCGCGGCTGACGGCGGCGGCGCTGCTGCCCCGCGGTCCGCTGGGCCGGCTGGGTCGCCCACTGCTGCTCGTTGACCAGGTGGACAGCACGAATGCGCAACTGCTCGCGCGTGCCGCCGAGCTGCCCGACGGCACGGTGCTGTGCGCGGAATGCCAGTCCGCCGGCCGGGGGCGGCTGGGCCGGCGCTGGGAGGCGCCGCGCGGGGCGTCGGTGCTCATGAGCGTCCTGCTGCGTGAGCCGCGCGAATCGCCGTTGCCCGCGCAGGCCACGATGCTGGCGGCGGTCGCGGCGTGCGCTGCGGTCGAGTCGGCCACCACGTGCAGCCTGGCCGTGCGCTGGCCGAACGACCTGTTCGTGCAGCGCCGCAAGTTGGGGGGCGTGCTGGTGGAAGTGATCACGCCGCCGGGGTGGACCGGCGAGCGGGCCCTGGTCATCGGCATCGGTCTGAACTGCCTCCAGCACCGGGGCCATTTTCCCCCCGCGCTGGCGGAGTCGGCGACTTCGCTCGAGCTGGAAGTGGCGGCGCCGGTGGACCGGCCGGCGGTGGCGCGCGAACTGCTCGTGGCGCTGGACAGGTGGCTGACCGTCGCGGCCCGTCGCGGCCCGGAGCTCGCGCTCGCCTGGCGTCGCCGGTGTGGCGACTACGGCGCCCGCGTTCAACTGGCGGAAAACGGGCAGTCGTACGCGGGCACGGTGGTGGATATCGACGAGGCGGGCAACCTGGTGGTGCAACTGGCAGAGGGCGGCCGGCGGCAGTTTGCCGCCGCGACGACGACGCGGATCTCCTGAGCGGTGGGCCGCGCGTCCGGCCGCGCCATTCACGTGGCAGGGGGCAGACGCTAGAATCGCGACCTCCCCGCCGCGGCGGCGGACGGTTCGCCGGCCGGTCGGGGGCACGTGTCGCGCCGGCGGTCGGACGCCGACAGCTCGAGAGCCGCTCATGACCAATGACATCCTCGTCTTCGCGGAACAGCGCAACGACCACCTGCATCCCGCTGCGTTGCAGATCCTGACGCCCGCGCGGGCCCTGGCCGGCAAGACCGGCGGAAAAGTTGTCGCGTGCGTGATCGGGGCCGCGCCCAGCGCGGCGGTGGATGCGCTGGACCGCGCCGGTGCGGACCGGGTCGTCATCGTCAGCGATCCGCAATTGGCCGACTACTCCTCGCTTCGCTACCGCAGCGCGCTGGCCGCAGCGATGCAGAAAGTCGACCCGCGCGTGCTCCTGGTGCCCGCGACATTCATGGGGCGCGACCTGGCGCCGCGCGTGGCGATCCGCTGCCAGGCGGGCCTGGCGGTTGACGCGATTGACGTGCAGATCGCCGCGGACGGGTCGGTGGACGTGAAACGCCCGCTCTACAACGGCAAGGCGGCAGCCCATGTCTCCTTCGCCAAAGACCGGCCGGCGATCGTGTCTGTGCGTGCGAATACGTATGCGGCGCCCGCGGCCGGCGCCGGTGGCGCCGCGCGCGAGAACCTCGCGTTTCAGCCCGCACCGGGTGACGAGCGCATTACGGTGAAGGAAGTCGCCAAGAGCGGGGGGGAAGTCAAGGACGTGACCGAGGCCGACATCATTGTGGCCGGCGGGCGCGCCGTGAAGAGCGAGGACAACTTCAAGCTGCTGTACGACCTGGCGAAGGCGCTCGATGCAGCGGTGGGTGCCTCGCGTGCCGCGTGCGACGCCGGCTACCAGCCGCACAGCCGGCAGGTGGGTCTGACCGGCAAGACCGTGACCCCCAAGCTCTACCTGGCGTTCGGCATCAGCGGGGCGATCCAGCACCTGGCGGGCAGGCGCGGCAGCAAGACAATCGTTGCGGTGAACACCGACCCCGAAGCGCCGCTGCTCAAGGTCGCCGACTACGCGATCGTGGGCGACCTGTTCAAAATCGTGCCGCTGCTGACAGAGGAAGTGAAGAAGCTGCGCTGAGCACCGGCGGCCGCGGCTTGCCGCCCGTGCCGTGGCGTTCTACCGTGGCGCCATGCGCCGTGCCTCCGCTGCAACCCGTCGTGCGCCCCACCGCCGCCGGCCGATCCTGGTTCTCGCCGCCGCCGCCGCGGCCACGCTCGTCGCCGGCGCATCGGTCCGGCATCTGGTCGTCAGCCTCCCGCCGGTGCGCCTCGCCCGGCTTTCGCACGAGTCGTACGAACGACTGGCGGCCGGCGCCAACGGCGCGTTGTCCCGGACGGCGCGGCAGGGGCTGATCTGCACGAATCTCAGCCATCTCTTCACGGCGGCGCTGCGCGAGCCGAAGGTCATCGACCAGAACCGCCAGACGATCCACCGGATGCTGGCGGAGCTGCGCGACACGCAATTCGGCCGGGTGCAACTCGCGGCGTTCACGCTGCTCGAACTTGAGCAGGGGGGCGTGCCGATCGAGGAGTGGGCCGCGCAGGTGGACCCACTGCTGACGGGGCTCGAGCGTGCGTCGTTTCCGCACTTTCTCAACGAGGTGATCGACAACCGCGCGACGATCTACACGGCGGGCGGGCTGGCCGCAGGCTCGGCCGGCATCATCGCCGAAGTCGCGGTCGACCACCCGCACGGTCCGCTGCTGCAATTTGCCGCTGACCGCCTCAGGCGAGTGGCCCGCCAGCGCAGTGCGCAGCAACCCGATGCCTACGACGTCGTGCTGCAGCGCGTGCTGCGGGAGTGGGCGCTGGAACCTGGGCCCCTCGGTCTGCGGCTCCTGGCCGCGGATCTCCTGGAACGCCACGCATCCGGGACGGCCGTAGCCGCGGAACTGCAAACCTGGCGCGCGGCACAGCGGAACGCCTTGGCCGACGCGGCCGCGGCGCGCACTCCGCTTGATGCAGCGGTGGAACTCGGGAACGTGCCGCTGGTCCGGGCACCGGAGACGAGCCGTCTGCGCGGGCAGCTCTGGCAGAGCGCGTGGATCGCTGCCTTGACGGCGTTCGTCGGTCTCGTGAGCCTGATCCTGCTGGTGGTCGGGCGCGACGTCGGCCCGTCCGAGCCCGGTGGGCGCCGACGGCGCTGGGGGGCCGCGGGCGCGGCGCTGGCAGCATGCCTGGCAATCGGCGGCCTGCTGGCCGCATGGCAGCCGGCGCAGACTGACCTGGCCCGGTCGTTTCATCAGGACGCGGGCTGGACGTGGCTGCCGGCGGCGGCCCTCGGGTTCGCGTTGCTCGTCACGCTGCTTGTGCTGGCGGGAGTGCCGGGCGTGCCCTGGCGCACGCGGCTGGCGCGGGCGGGCGGCGTACTGGCTCATCTCTGGCTTGCGCTGGCCGTCGTCGCCGGCGGATTGAGCTGGCTCGGCACGCGCAACCTGGCCGGATATGAACGGGACCTGGCGGCGGCCCACCGGGCTCAGCGCGCGGGCCGCGGTCCGGACGACGGCCTGCCGCTGCTGCGGCAGTGGGACCCCGCCGCGGGTATCATGCCCTGAGCGCCGCGACCGCGGCGCCAGAGGAGTACGTCCTGGCATGAAGACGATCATCGAGCCGTTTCGCATCAAGGTGGTCGAGCCGATCCGCATGACGACGCGTGAGCAGCGCGAGCAGTTGCTGGCGGAGGCGGGTTACAACGTGTTCCTGATCCGCGCCGAGAACGTGCTGGTCGATCTGCTGACCGACTCGGGCACCGGCGCCATGAGCAGCCTCCAGTGGGCCGGGGTGATGCGCGGGGACGAGTCGTACGCCGGCGCCACGAGCTGGTACGTCCTGCGCGACACGATCCGCGAGGTCACGGGCTTTCCGAACATCCTCCCCACGCACCAGGGCCGCGCCAGCGAACGGATCCTCTTCGAGCTGGTGGGCGGCGCCGGCAAGGTCGTGCCGAACAACAACCACTTCGACACCACCCGCGCCAACATCGAACACACGGGCGCCCGCGCCGTCGACCTCGTGATCGAGGAGGGCCGCCAGCCCACCACGCGCCACCCCTTCAAGGGCAACATCGACCTTCGCAAGCTCGAGGCCCTGATCAAGGAGGTCGGCGGCGGCGCGACGGGCGCGGCGCTGCGCCAGCGTATCCCCGTCGTCATGGTCACCGTGACCAACAACAGCGGCGGCGGCCAGCCGGTCAGCCTCGAGAACCTGCGCGGCGTGCGGGCCGTGTGCGACAAGTACGGCCTGCCGTTCTTCCTCGATGCCTGTCGCTTTGCCGAGAATGCCTGGTTCATCAAGCAGCGCGAACCCGGGCAGCAGCAGCGCAGCGTCCGCGAGATCGTGCGCGAGATGTTCAGCCTGGCGGACGGGGCCACGATCAGCGCCAAGAAGGACGGACTCGTGAACATCGGCGGCCTGCTGCTGCTGCGCGACGACGAGCTGGCGCGCCGGGCCGACGAACTGCTGATCCTGACCGAGGGCTTCATTACCTACGGCGGCCTGGCCGGCCGCGACCTGGAGGCCATGGCACAGGGCTTCCAGGAGGTGGTCGAGGAAGACTACCTCCAGTACCGCATCCGCAGCACGGAATACCTGGGCGAAAAGCTGCTGGCCGCGGGGATCGGCATCGTCGAGCCGCCCGGCGGGCATGCGATCTACATCGATGCCAAGCGCTTCTGCCCGCACATTCCGCAGGCGCACTTCCCCGGGCAGGCCCTGGTGATCGCGCTGTACCGGCACGCCGGGATTCGCGCCGTCGAGATCGGCAGCGTGATGTTCGGCCATGCCGGCACGCCGGCGATGGAGCTGGTCCGCCTGGCCATTCCGCGCCGCGTGTATACACAGAGCCACATCGACTACGTGATCGAGGCCCTTACGGAGGTGCACGAGCAGCGGGACCGGCTGCGCGGACTGGAGATCACCTGGCAGCCACCGAGCCTGCGGCACTTCACCGCCCGGTTCCGGGAGCGCTAGCGCATGCCGGGCGACGCCGCCGCAAACGTTCCGCTGGCCGCGCCGGGCGCGCCGGCCGCCCGCGCGCCGGCCGCCGGCCCGTTCGTGCTGGTCCTCTTCACCGTGACCATGTTCGTCAGCGCCCTGCTGTTGTTCACCGTGCAGCCGATGGTCGGCAAGATGCTCCTGCCGAGCCTGGGCGGCACGCCGGCCGTCTGGAACACGTGCATGGTGTTCTTCCAGGCCGTGCTCCTGGCCGGGTATGCGTACAGCCACCTGACCACCACCTGGCTTGGTCTACGCAAGCAGGCCGTGCTGCACGTCCTCGTCCTGCTGCTGCCGCTGCTGACGCTGCCGATCACGGTGCTGAGCGGTTCCACGCCGCCGACCGAGCACAACCCGATTCCCTGGCTGCTGGGGCGGATGGCGGTCGCCGTCGGATTGCCGTTTTTTGTCGTCACGACCGGCGCACCGCTGTTGCAGCGCTGGTTCGCGCACACCGGCCATCCCACGGCCAGTGATCCCTACTTTCTGTACGCGGCGAGCAACGCCGGCAGCCTCATCGCGCTGCTCGGCTATCCGGTGCTCCTGGAGCGCATGTGGACGGTCGGCCAGCAGAGCCTGGCCTGGAGCGCCGGCTACATCGTGTTGATCCTGCTCATCGCGGCGTGCGCTGTTGCGCTGTGGCGCGGGCTGCGTGTGCCGTACGCCGACACGGCATCGGCGGCACGCGAAGATTCCGCCTCACCTGCGCTGCGGCGCCGGCTGTACTGGGTCCTGCTGGCGTTCCTGCCGTCGAGCCTGATGCTGGGCGTGACGGCGCACATCACGACCGACGTGGCGACAGTGCCGCTGCTGTGGGTCGTGCCGCTCGCGCTGTACCTGCTGACGTTCGTGCTGGTGTTCGCGCGCCGGCAGCTCATCCCCCCTGCGGTGCCGGCGTGGGCGCTGCCCATCCTGCTCGTGCTGACCGTGTTCGTCGGCGGACAGGACTGGGCCGGCGGCGCGGCCGGCCGCTCGGTGCAGATCGTGCTGCACCTGCTGGTCTTCTTCTGTGCGGCGCTGGTCTGCCACGCGCGCCTGGCGCAGGACCGGCCGGGCGTGCGGCACCTGACGGTGTATTACCTGCTCATGTCGGTCGGCGGAGTGCTGGGCGGGCTGTTCAACGCGATTGTCGCTCCCACGGTCTTTCCGGCGGTCATTGAATACCCGCTGGTCCTGGTGGTGACCTGCCTGATGCTGCCGGCGGACCCCGTGCCGCCCCAGCAACTGCGCCTGGCCCGCTGGCTCGACCTGCTGCTGCCGCTGGCTGCGGCGCTGCTCCTGGGCCTGTTGTCCCTGGCCAAGGGCGCCCCACGGTCGCTCGTGTACGGATTTCCCGCGCTGCTGGCCCTGGCGTGTCTGCGGCGGCCGCTGCGGCTGGCCCTGTGCCTCGCGGCCCTCCTGCTCGTGCCGGCGTACTTCGACAACTTCCGAAAGAACCGGCTGCTGCACATCGAACGCAATTTCTTCGGCGTCAAGCGCGTCATGCAGGACCCCGCGGGCGCGTGCCACATGCTGGTTCATGGCGGCACGCTCCATGGGCTGCAGGCGACTGACCCCCGCGCGCAGCGCGAGCCGTTCTCGTATTACCATCGCGCGGGGCCGGCGGGTGACGTCTTCCGCGTGCTCGCGCAGGCGCACCCGGGCACGCCTGTCGCGGCCGTCGGCCTGGGGGCCGGCTCGATTGCGACGTACATGTCGGCTGGTCAACCGCTGACGTTCTTCGAGATCGATCCGGGCGTGGCACGCATCGCGCTTGACGAGCGCTACTTCACGTTCCTGGCCCAGTGCCGCGGGCCCGTGGACATCGTGCTGGGCGACGGTCGCCTGACCCTGGCGGCTGCCCCGGCCGAACGCTACGGCCTCATCTTCCTGGACGCCTTCAATTCCGACGCGGTTCCCACGCACCTGCTCACGCGCGAGGCGCTCGAGCTCTACCTCTCGCGCCTGGCGCCGCGCGGCTGGCTGGCGTTCCACGCCACAAACGCGACCCTTGACCTGCCGGCGCTGCTCGCCGTGCAGGCCGCGAACCTGCAACTGGTGGCGTTTCACCGGCACGATCCGGTCGGCGGCGGCGGCAAGGATGCGTCCGATTACGTCGTGATGGCCCGCACGGCGGCGGATCTGCGCAGCCTGGTATACGATTCGAACTGGAAGCGCCTGTCGCCGCGGTCGGACGTGGCGCCCTGGACGGATCAGTATTCGAGCCTGCTGGCGCTGTTGAAACGTTGAACGACGGGGGGCAGTGGTCGGTACGGGAGGCGCACGGGTGTTCACGGGTTTCGCGCGGTACGCCGACGGTCGCACGGAGCGCCTGACCAGCGCCCAGGACCTGGCGCGGGCGTGGACGGCCGACGAGTCGCAGGTCTGGGTAGATATCGAGCAGCCCACCGAGGACGATCGCCGGGCCGTGGACGCGGTGATCGACGTCGATGACGAGGCGTGGGAGGACTGCCTGCACGGCGAGCAGCATCCGCGCATCGACGAGTTTCCCGACTACGCGTTCCTGGTCCTGTACGGCGCGGTGGCGTTCGAGACCGGCAAGGCCTTTCGGCCCAAGAAGCTCGCCGCGTTCCTCGGCGCACGCTTCCTGATCACCGTGCACCGCGAATCGCTGCGCTCGATCAGCAGCCTGCGCGAGCGGGTCGAGCGGCATCCGGCCGCCGCGCTGGCGCAGGGAGTCGACGCGCTGTTCCTGCAAATCGCCGACCGGATGGCCGACCACTACGTCGACCTGGTCGAGGCCTACGAAGCGCGGCTGGTGGAGCTCGAGGAACTCGCGCTGGTGCCCGCCACGCAGGACGGCGTGCTGGAGGGGGTGTTGCAGTTGCGGCGCGACGTGCTCCAACTGCGGCGGGTCGCCGCGGCGGTGCGCGAGCTGCTGACTCCGATCGCTAACGGCGAGCTGGACTACATCACGGCGGACCTGGCCCAGAACTTCGCGCACGTCCGCGACCATTTTCAGCGCGTGCTCGACATGATCGACGCGCAGCGCGAGCGACTGAACGCCGTGCGTGACAGCCATTATGCCGTGCTGACCATCCAGGCGACGGAGGTGATGAAGACGCTGACGATTTTCGCGGCGGTGCTCCTGCCGATGTCGGTGATCGCGGGCATTTTCGGCATGAATCTGCCGCTGTGGCCCAACCCGGGCCATCCGCTGTCGTTCTGGGGCGTGCTGGCGACGATGGTCGCGGTCGGCTCGTCGATGCTGTGGTATTTTCGCTGGCGGCGCTGGCTGTAAGCGCCCGTACCTAGCCCGGCGCGGCGGTGCGCGACGAAGCGCCCGGTGCGGCCCGCGGCGTGACCGGCGCGGGGCCGGCGGGGTCCTCCGGCGGGCGCAGCACGTAGAGCGGGCGCTGCTTGGTTTCCTCGTAGAGCCGGCCGACGTACTCGCCCAGGATCCAGAGCACGATCAGGTTCATCCCGCCCAGGATCAGCACGGTGGCGACGAGCGAGCTCCAGCCCACCTCGGTGCGGTCGGTGAAGAAATACGCGAGCAGCACGAAGACGAGGTAGCCGGCGGCGACGAGCGACACGCCCGCGCCGGCCAGGCCGGCCAGGCGCAGCGGCAGGGAGGAGAACGAGAAGATCGCGTCGCCGGCCAGGCGGAACATACCGCGCCACGTATATTTCGAAACGCCGGCGAAGCGCCGCTCCGCCTCGTACACGACCTCGCAGCGCCGGAATCCGATCCATTGCACGAGCCCGCGATTGAAGCGGCAGCGCTCCGGGCAGGCCAGGAACGCCTGCACCGCCGGACGCGCCATCAGGCGGAAGTCGCTCGCGCCGGGCCGCAGCTCGAGCCGGGTGATGGCGGCCAGCAGGCGGTAGAACCAGCGCGAACCGGCGCGCTTGGTCGCACTCAGATCGGCCGGCGCGCGTCGGACGGCCTGGACGATTTCGGCCCCGGCCCGGTACTGCTCGACCAGTCGCGGCAGCAGTTCGGGCGGGTGCTGCAGATCGCCGTCCATCGTGATCACGGCAGCGCCGCGTGCCGCGTCCAGTCCCGCCACAAGCGCCGCCTGGTGTCCGAAGTTCCGCGCCAGCGCCACGCAGCGGACGGCCGGGTGCTCCGCCGCGAGCTGCGCGACGAGCGCGGCGGTCTGATCCGTGCTCCCGTCGTCGACGAACACGAGTTCGTAGGGGACGGCCATTTCATCGAGGACCGCCAGGGCGCGGGCGGTGAAGGGGCGCACGTTGTCCTGTTCGTTGTAGAGGGGCACGACCAGCGATACCTGCGGTACCGGGTCGGGTGCGGTGACGGCGCTCATGCGCGCGATCATACCTTGGGCGCGCCCGCGGAAGCACACCGGACAAACCGGCAGTTTTTTGCCGCGGACGTCTTGACGGTTGCGCCCGGCGCGCCAATTATCTTTCCCCAATGAGCGGAGCGCCTCGCACGCAACCGCCCGGGCGCTCGCTCGGCATGACAGGAGAGAGTGCGATGGCAGCATTGTGGCACTTGCTGGTGTGGCTCGGGATTCCCGTGGTGCTGTGGTTCGCGCTGAGTGGTGTCGCGGGCCTGGCATAAGCCGCACCGGCGAACCGACCGCGGAATGAGCGATCTGGCTGTCGGCACCGGCGGGCCGGAGCTGGCCCGCCGGGCTTGCATGCCCGCAACCCGCGAGTATACTGCCCGCAGAACGTGCCCGTCGGCGCGGCGGGTCGTTCGATCAAGCTGGAGAGTGGACGATGATCTTCGGTGGTTCCTGGTGGTCGTGGTTGATTTGGGGCGGCGTGTTCCTGGTCGTGATCTTTCTGCTCACGGGCCAGAACCTGCTCGCCTGACCGCGAAACCGGGCATCTGAATCCCGGGCGTGCTTCGGTTATTCTCGTCGGCGCGGCGGGACCGGAGCGGCAAATCCCCCATTACAGGGAGTGATGAGAATGGGAAGCTGGTGGACGTGGTTGATCTGGGGCGGAATCGGCTTGGTGGTTGTTTTCCTGCTCACCGGCCAGAACCTGCTCGCAGGTCTCTAAGCCGCAAGGCCGACTTCAACGGGCGGTTCGAGGCGCGGACCGGCCTGCGCCGGTTTGCCTCGATCCGACCCCGTTGGTTTCCTTGCGTGGGGCCTGGAGAACCGCGGGCGCATGAAGCGGTCGCATGCAACCCGTCCGTCCGCTGTCGAATTTCGCCTGCGGCAGCTCTCCCGCTCGGAGCATCGATCATCATGGACGGTGATCGGCTGTCCTGCCTGAGGACTTGTAGCGCGTCGGGAGGCGCGGAGTTTTCCCCGCGGCGCTCCGGATTGCGGCGCGAAAGCGCGGTCCCTTCCATCCGCCGACTGCTGTCCGGGGCTGTTCCCGGCGCGGCGTCTGGCGGCAAAGAGTTGTTTGTCATGCCCCGCGGGGTGGTTGACACGGAGAAACGGGGCGTTTTAGATTGTTTTCGTGCGGCTCGGCAGCGGAGTCGGGCCGGGGCATTTGGCAGAGTTTGGAGGAATTGAGATGTGGCAGTGGCTGATTGACTTCCTGATCTCGGCGTTCGCGGCGTTCGTCGGCGTGTGGGGCTATTTCGCGTTCGCCGGGACGTAATCCACGTCCCCGTGGCAATGCGCTGCCGGAGCGCGCCGCCCGCGCGGGCGGTACTTCTCCGGCGGCCACTGGACGGGATGCCGCTGCGGCTGCCGAAGTCATCACGAATCGATGACGGCCGGTCAGAACGCAGCGCGCTTCTCAACCAAGGAGGACTGGCATCATCGGCGTCGGATGCCAGTCCTTGATGTTGCCGCAGCCCGCACG
>CAZVRR010000080.1:0-13693 GCA_964629745.1 uncultured Planctomycetales bacterium
AGCGGTCTTTCCGCGTGGCGAACCAGGTCAATCGCCCGCTCGACGAGCACCTCGGTTTCCGGTCGCGGGATCAGCACGTCGGGCGTCACTTCGAAGCGCAGCGAAAAGAATTCCTTGCTGCCGGTCAGGTAGGCGATCGGCCGGCCCGCCGCAGCCGCCTGCACGGACGAGCGGAAGCGCTCGAGCACCTCCGGCGCCGGCACGGATTCGTAGCGGGTGTACAGGTGGATCCGCTCGCAGGACATGGCGTGTGCCAGCAGGATCTCGGCGCACAGCCGCGGTGAGTCGACGTCCTGCCGCTGGAGGTAGTCGCGCGTCCACGACAGCAGCCGGCTGACCGTCCATGGTCCTGAATCGGCGATTGGCGCGGCCATAGCCGGCGCATCATACCGCCGGGCTCCGCGCGTGACGAGGCGGACGCAGCGTGCGCCGGGCGAGTAGAATGCGGCGCGCATGAGCAAGCCGCCGCCCAAATCGGAGGCCGACGCGCCGGCTGCGATCGGGCCGTTCGTGATCGTCTGTCGCGGCTGTCATCGGCCGCTGACGGCGCAGCGCGAGTGGGTCGGGCGCGACGTGCAATGCCCGCATTGCGCGACGGTATGCCGGGTTCCGGAACCGGGCCCCGCCGGCCAGCCGGCGAAAGCCGGGCGGCCGAACCTGGCGCCGAAGCTTCAATTCAATTTCCCGTGTCCGCGCTGTGATACGCTGCTCGAGGCGCACACGGGCATCTGCCGGCAGCCGGCGCGCTGTCCGACATGCGGCGCGAACCTGGTCGTGCCCGAGGTGAGTCGGCGGACGGGCAAGCCGCGCAAGGCGGAACTGCGCGATGATGGCGGCGCGGATCCCACCCCCCTGCATGCCTATGCCGCCAGCGGCACCCAGGCGCCGCAGATCGTGCGGCTCGCCGACGGCTCGCACGCGATCGAGTGTCCCCGCTGCGCAGGGCACTGCGAGATCGACGTCGATGTCTGCCCGGCGTGCGGGACGCCCTTCACCATGGAAGCCGCCCCGACCGTCGGCTCCTACACCTCGCAGGAACGGGCACAGGCCACCCTGGTCCTGGGCGTCCTGTCGCTGCCGCTGTTCTTTCTCGTCCTGCCGGCGCTTGCGGCGCTGGTCGTGGGGCTGCTGAGCCTGCGGATCGGCCGGGGCGAGCCGCCGCGCGTCGGGGCAATCGTCGGGATGATCATGGCCGTGCTATCACTCGCCGGTGCGGCGACGATGCTCCTGCTGTAGGCGCTACTCGGCGGGTTCCCAGACGCCGGTGAGGAACGTGTCGAGGTAGTAGAGATACACGTCGGTCGCGAAGAACTGGCTGCTCGCGTGCGGAATCTGCGGGAAGCGGACGATGGTCTTGGGCCCCGGCGCGCGCTCGTAGAGCATTTCGACGGAGTCGGGCGTGGCGATGATGTCCAGCCCGTGTGAGAACACCAGCAGCGGTTGATAGAGCTGCTCGATCTTGTCTTCGCTCACGAGGTCCGGGTCCAGGCGTTCGAGCACCTGCTGCACCTGGCCGGCCACCAGCACGCCGAAGCGCTCGATCTGCGTGCGCAGCGCGATGGGGGAGTCCAGGATCACGCCATTAATCGCGTCGGGATCATCCACCGCGACCGCCACGGATGGGATCGTCCCAAGCGAGATTCCCATCAACGTTACCTGCGGCCGCCCGGTAAACGCCTGTGTCCACTCGACGGCCGCCAGAAGGTCGCGCGCCAGCGTCGAAAGCGAAGGCGTGCCGTCGCTGTACCCGAACCCCTCGTACTCATACATCACGACCGACCAGCCGTTTTTCGTCAGCAGGTCGGCGGAGTAGAGGTAGCAGGCCATCGGCCCGGCCGTTCCCATCGAATAAACCACCACCCCGCGATCGAGGTCGGCGGGCAGGTACCACAGCCGCAACGTGATCACGTCATCGACGGGCAGGCGGTACTCCTCGTATTCCAGTCCCACCTCCGCCGGAGTGTCCACGACCGGGAGGTACTGCACCTGGAAGCGCTCACGGAGCTGCTCGCACGTGTTGGTGGGTTGCAGGATCAAGTTGGACAGGCCGGCGATCACCTCCGACGCATCGAAGCTGTCGACCGGCATGCAACCTGTAGTCAGAAAAAGAGTTGCGATAAACCAGCCCTTCCCCCGCCCGCATGCAATCGCAGCACTTCGACCCGTCGACCGCGCCACGCTCGTTCTCCATCTCAACCCGCGCCGGGAACCGTATTATACGGCCGCAACGACTGGCCATGCGCGGCACGCCAAGACCAAACGTTGACCGAATATTGGCACGGACCCGGCGTGTCAAGTTACGTTAGCGGGTCGGTGTGGAGGCTCATCATGAGGATGAGAACGAATCGTTGGCGGAGCTGGCTACGCTTGATCAGCGTGGTGCTGGTGCCGGCCGCGTGCGGCGCGCGCGCCGGGGAGCCGGCGGCGGTCGACGACGACGCCCTGCGCTTTGGCGACCATGCCGCCTGGGGCGACGCGACGGACCGGATTCTGCGCAAGGACACGCTCGTCCGCGCGACGCCGAACGATGTCTGGCATGCGTGGACCACGTCAGAGGGCCTAGCCCGCTTCTTCACCCCCGACTCGAAGGTCGAGTTGCGGATCAGCGGGCCGTACGAACTGTACATGGGCATGACGGCGCCGGACGAGAGCGGCCTGCGCGGCAGCGAGGGGTGCCGGCTGCTGAGCTATATCCCGCGCGAGATGCTCGCGTTCGAATGGAACTTCCCGCCCGCGGTGATGAGTTTGCGCAAGTCGGGTGCTCGCACGCAGGTCGTGTTGCGCTTCACCGAGCTGCCGGATGGGTCGGTCAAGGTCCGCCTCGCGCAGCTCGGCTGGCAGGCCGGTCCCGAGTGGGACGCGGGCTACGCGTACTTCGACCGTGCCTGGACCAACGTGTTGAAGAACCTGTCCGCCGAGATCAAACCGGGTGCGCCCGTCACGTATCCGGTCGGGGCCGACGAGGCGGTCGGCCGGAGCTGGCAGGACGGGCATGTGGAAGTGACCGCGTACCAGGTTCCGGAGAAGCGGCAGGTCTTCGACGTGACGATCCCCGCCCCGGTGGAGCGCGTCTGGAACCTGCTGGCCACCAGCGCGGGCCTGGCCCGCCTGGGCGGCCAGGACCCGGTCGTAGAGCTCCGGCCCGGCGGCCGCTACGCGCTGCGGCCCGATTGCAGCGACCGCGTTCTCGCCTACCTTCCGCTCGAGATGCTGTCGACGACCGGCAGCGCGCCGGCGGAGCATTCGACCGAGGACCGCGGCGGTACGTGGAGCGCGTATTTCTTCGAGCCCCGTACGGACGGCCGCACGGACTTGCGCTTCGTGGTGGTCGGCTGGCGGACAGGCGAGGAACAATCGGACCGCGCGTTCGAGTATTTCCTTGCGGCCAACGCGAAGTTCCTCAACCGCGTGTATGAGCAGGCGGTCAAGGACGCCAAGCAGGCACCCTAGGAACGTTGGAGTGCGGACCCCGCCGGCAGGAGCCAGGGCGGGGCCCGCACCAGTAGTCGTGCGGCACGGCAGTTCAGCCCGGGGGCGCTACCGGCGACGAATCAGGAAGAGGCCAGCCACGCCCAAGAGCGCCAGGGCCGCGGGCTCGGGGACGATCGTGATCACCGCCACGTCGCCGGGCACCCAGTCATAGCTCACGGGGATGTCGCCGATACCGAGAATCCCGGCGTGCGGTTGGGTGATCACGCCGTTTTCGTCGATGCCGCCCAGTCCGCCCAGGGCCCCCACCGACATCGCGGACTCGTCGTTGACCTCCGTGCCGGCGTCCCAGACATCCTCGTGCGTGAGCACCAGGACGCCGTTGAACGGCACGCCGCCGGGGAAGAGGTCGATGACGCCGTCGCCGATGGCGCCGCCGATGAAGCCATCGTTCGAAACACCCATCATGCTGGCGAAGCTGAGCCAGGGGTGCGCTAGGTCGGCCGTGAGTGTGACGCTCGCCGACTGGCCGGTCATCAGGGGCGCGGCGCCGGCCACGGCGTGATCGAGGACACTCGCCGCGGCCATCGCGTCAGCGGTCAAGAGTGTCGGGTCGCCGGCTTCCGCCACGGCCTCGATCGCGGCCGAGGCGGCCGCCCCCACATCGAACACATCCCACCCACCGTCGTGGCTTCCAAAGAACGCCGGGCTGAGCACATTCGGGCTGACATTCTGGATCGTGATCTGGAATTCCTCGGCGTGGACGGCAACCACGCAGAGCAGGCTGCCCAGCCAGAGACTACGCACCGTGTGCTTCATCATCCTATCCTCCAGTCGTTGTGTAGAACGGCGGGCGCACGCCGCCCGCGTGGTCCTTCGACCTGCTGGTTGGTCGCTGACCCCCCGCCGTACCTTGCAGTCGCCGACCTGACATTTGTGATAGGAAACGCGTGTGCGGTCAGCAGCAATCAGGGTTTGCGCAGGGCTTGCGCGATGCGCTCGCGGGCGCGGTCAGTCAGCATGGGGCCGGGGCCCAACTCCGCACCGCGCAGGGCCGCCCCAAGCCGCCGCAGCCCGTGGCGCAGCGCGAGGACGTGGCGGCGGTAGCGGCGGCACGACTGGCAGTACACGATGTGCAGTCGAAAAGCCCAGCGCTGCGGCCAGCCGAGGCGCTCGTCGAGCGAGGCCGAGATCAGCGCCGTCATGTCGCGGCAGGGCCGGTTTGCCAGGCGCAGGAATAAAGCGAGCGTTTTCATGCCTGCATCTCAGGCCTCATGCCGGAACCAGTTCGCCTCAAGACACCGACGCAGGCGCGTGCGGGCGCGGTGCAGCAGCGTCCAGAGATTGGTCGGCGTGACGTCAAGGACTTTACAGATTTCGGCGCTGGGCGCGTCCTCCATCTCACGCTGGCAGAACGCAAACGCGAGCCGGTCCGGAAGACCCCGCAGGCATTCCATCAGCACGTCCCAGAACTCGCGTTGCGCAAACGACTGCGCCGGGTCCCCCGACCACCTCCGCGGCGGGGCGCTCCACGTGCCACCGGCCGTGAACTGGCTTGTGACCGCCTCGTCGCGCAGCGAGTCGTCGTCAGCGACCTGCCGTGTCGCACGGCGCTGCTGGTCGATCAGCTTGTGCTTGAGGATGCCGATGAGCCATGTCCGTTCGCTCGACCGACCGTCGAAGGAGGTCGCGCCACGCATCGCCGCCAGCAGCGTGTCCTGGACGGCGTCCTCGGCGGTGGCGGCGTCGCGCGTGTGAAGAAGGGCATAACGGAACAGGGCGTCGCCGTGCGCAGACAGCCAGTCGCGCGGATCCGGACCCGACCCAGGCGAATAAGTGGCACCTGCCGTCACGTTGGCAACCCGTTTACCCCGAACACCGCGGCCCGGTCGATTGTACCCTTCCGGCGCCGACGGCCAAGCGTGCAGCACGACAATTCGATACGGTGGACTTCGCCGCCTTGAGGAACTATTCTCCGGATGGTGGATGATCCCTCCCGCCGCCCCGCCGGAGCCTGAGATGCACGACGCCGACGTCGCGAAACGCGCCATTGCCGCCGCGCTGCAAAACGTGCTGGACCCGCAGTCGGGCCGCGACGTGGTCAGCGCCGGCTACCCGCGCATCGCGTACTGCACCGGCGTCGCGCGGATCACGTACGAGCTGCCCCCGCACGCGGCGGCGCCCGATGTCCAAGCCGCCCTGCGCGAGCAGACGATGGCGGCTGTCGCCGGGCTGGAGGGCATGCGCGAGGTGCACGTCGATTTCAAGGTGGTGGAGCGACGTGCGACGAACGTGATGCCGGGCGTACGGCACGTGATCGCGGTCGGGGCCGGCAAGGGCGGGGTAGGCAAGAGCACGGTCGCGGTGATTCTCGCCGTGGGATTGCAGCGGCTGGGCCTGAAGGTCGGCCTGCTGGACGCGGACGTGTACGGGCCGTCGCTGCCCAAGCTGACGGGCACGGAGCACGCCGAGCCGCAGCTCGACGAGCGGGGCCGCGTCGTGCCGCCCGAGTTCGACGGCATCAAGCTGCTGAGCATGGGGCACCTGGTCGCCCCGGACCAGGCGGTGGTCTGGCGCGGCCCGATGGCGCAGAAGTACATCAAGGAGTTTCTCGACCGCGGACAGTGGGGCGAGCTGGATTACCTGATCGTCGACCTGCCGCCGGGCACGGGCGACATTCCGCTCACCCTCGCGCAGAGCATCCCGCTGACCGGCGCGGTGGTCGTCTGCACGCCGCAGGACGTGGCCCTGCTCGACGTGCTCAAGGCGATCCGCATGTACCAGAAGCTCGGAGTTGAGCCGCTGGGCATGGTCGAGAACATGAGCTATTACATCTGCCCGCACTGCGGGGCGCGCGACGCCCTGTTCGGGTCGGGCGGAGCCGAGCGGGCGGCCGCCGAGATGGGTGTGCCCTTCCTGGGCGGCATTCCGCTGAACATCCGCATTCGCGAGAACGGCGATGCGGGCAAGCCGTCGGCCTGTTTTGCCGAGGCGGAGCGCTACGTGACGGATGCGCTCGAACATGTCGTGAAGCGCGTCCACGAGGAAGTGGAGCAGCGCCGGCGCCGGGCCGCCCCGCTGCCGCAATTGAAAATCACGCACTGAGGGTTTGCGGTCCGCCGGAGGTCACCGTGAGCCGGCCGGATTTCAAGCACCGCGAAGCGACGTACCAGCAGTTGTGCGCGCAGGTGCTGCGCGAGGCGCGCGACCTGCCGGCGCTGGCGGCTTCGGCCGGTCGCGCGCTGTCGCACCCCGACGTGTCGCGCGACCCAGTGCTGGAGGCGATGCTGCGCAGCTTCGTAGCCGAACAGCAGGCCTTGCTCGCGGCGCAGCGCCCCAAGTCGCCCGAAGAGCAGGCCGCCGAGACCTCCAAGCTGGAAAAACCGTTCGAGGTGCGCGCCTCCTGCGAGGCGCCGACCCGCGCGCAGATCATCAAAGGCTTGCGCGAACTGCAGCACGAGTTTGAAAGCCATGCCGCCGAATACGACGAGAGCGCCGCAGAGTACTCGCTCGGGAAGATCCGCGAGTTGGGGGAGCGCTACCCGGTGTATGTCGAGGCGACGCTGGTCCGCCGCTACGAGGAACGCTTCGCGCAACTGACCAGCCACTGTGCGCTCTACCGCCTCCAGCTCGAGGGGGTGGCAAGGCAGGCCGTACGCGCTGCCGCGGAGGGCGACGCGAAGACCGCGAACTGGCTGTTCCGTCGTTTGCGCGCCATCCATGCACTCACGCCCTCGCTGCTGCCGGCGTTCCGCTTCGAGCAGTTGCGCAGCGAGATGGAGCGCTCGGAGTCGCACCACGAGCACCGCGAGGCCCTGCGCGGGCTGATCGAGCGCGAACGATCCGTCGCGGATACGATCAAGCGGGCCGGCGCCGCGATCTACCGCTTCCACGAGGTCAGCCGCACGACCCCGCCGGGCTCCGACGAGTACGCGCGGGCCGAGCACGCGTACCGTACGGCGGTCAACGAGGTGCGGGCGCTGGATACCGAGTGGCTGACCGGCCTGCTGCTCGAGCTCGAATCATACCTCGGCGATCTCGAGGATCCCGAACAACGGGCCCAGGCGCAACTCGACCGGTTCATCGGGACGGTGCGCAACGCGCTGACGAAGCTGCGCCACGAAATCCGCGCCATCCAGGACGAGCGCCGGCGCACGAGCGACTCCGGAAGCTTTCCCACCACTCGCCCGGCGCGGCCTGAGACCCCTGCCCCGGACAGCTACGGCGAAAAGGCGAGCTGAAAGGCGGCGCCGTCGCGGAGGTCGACATCGCCATCGTCGTCGCCGTCGAACGCGGTGCAGCCGGGCGCGCTCCAGGGAAGCAGCGGCCCCGCCAGGCAGCCACCCAGGTACGCCAGGTCATCACGATCAACATGTCCGTCGCACGTGGCGTCGAAACCGCCACAGGGCTGCGCCAGGATGTCGACGATGACGCCTTCGATGACCGTCAGCTCGTAGGGCAGGTCGTCGGGCAGAAGATACCAGCCGTTATACGATCCGCCCCACCCGAAGTTGACGTGGTAAAACTCGTCGGTGTTGTAGCCGTCGACCACCACGTTATGACCGACCGTCCAGGTGTCGTTCACGACTGCCAGGTGGGCGGGCAGCGCATCCATCATGTTCTGGCTCAGCCGCGCAGCGAGGTCCGGACTGCCGGCATCCAGCAGCTCGGCAGTCGCGCAGCCGAACCGCAGGTACGCGTCCATCGCCTGCGCGACGCCGAACGTACCGGAGCCGGACGAGCTGTACACCTGCTGGGCCGCGACGCCGCAGGCGAACACGAGGGCCGCCCTGCGCGTGGAGGAGGGTGTCGTTCCGTAAAAGTAGTGCTCGAACAGCGCGTTCAGATGCGTATTGAGCTGCGGGAACGACGGGAAACCCCGCGCCGCCCACGCGTCGTCAATCCAGAACTTGTTGACGCCGTAGTTGTGGTAGTAGTCGTCGGAATCGTCGAACTGCGTCGCGTTCAGACGTGCGTGGTAGTTCAGAACCTGGGCCATCGCGACGGCGGGGCAACCGGCCGCGCTGTGCTGGCCCGTGCTGGAGTCGATCGGACACAGATTGTTGTAGGGCGCTGACTGGTGCCAGTTCGTGAGCACCCAGCCCTCGGTCGGCGTCGAACCGGCGGGCGGCCATTGCTCGAACAGGCGTCCCGGCGCCGGCGGCTGTCCGGCCAGCGCCGCCGCCCAGCGCGCAGCGCGCGCCGCGCGGACGTCAGCGGGAAGCGTGGAGGACTGCGCCCGGCGCGCACGCAGGTCGCTGACCAGCAGTGCGCCGAGCGGATTTGCCGCGTCATTCAGGTCCCCGGGCGCTGCGGCGAAGGAGTAGGCCAGCACGGGCGGCAACAGCGTGTCGGCGCTGACGACGACATACCCGGCCGGGTCCAGCACGAAGCAATAGCCGAGCGCGGTGCCGTCCGTGTCGGAGAGCCCCTGCACAGCGTCACTCAGTGCCGCCCTGTGCACGCCGCGCTGCTGAACGAGGTTCTCCGCCGCGCAACGGGCGGCCGCGAGCTCGACGTCGCCGGCCTCCGCCGTCAGCGTGGTGATTACGGAAACGCCCAGCACCAGGGTGGCGCACCCGCGCTTCGCGCGGGCAACACTGGTCATCATCCACGACCCTCCGTACCGGCACACAGTGCCGGCCAGCACCCATGCTAGCGAAGGCGGGTCCCCTCTGAACAGCCGGTTTGTAAGTTCCGCTGCGCCAGTGAGCGACTTACCGGACGCGTCAGGGGCGGGAGATCATGCGCAACACGGACGCCGCCGGCACTCAGCCCAGCAGCTTGTCAAACCCGTCGAGATGTTGAAGCATCCGCATGAGCTGCACTTGCGTCACGTTGAACAGGAAATGAGTGACCATGCAGACCAGCAGGCTTCGCGTGCGTACGAAGAGAACGGACAGCACCACGCCCACGCCCACGATCTGCACGACAGCGATCAGTCCCTGCGTGAAGTGCAGCACGGCAAACAGGCCCGTGGTGAGCGCGATGGCGGCCAGCCAGGTTCCCGTCAGCCGCTTCAGGAGCGGCAGCAGCAGCCCGCGGAAGATGATCTCCTCGTTGACCGCGACCGGGATCATCAGCAACACGGTGCGAGCCAGGCTGTCCATCGGCATCAGCTCGAACACCTTCTGACGCTGACTCACGTCCCTGCCCACTTCCGGCAGAAACGACATCAACGGGATGAGCAGGAACGCCGTGAGCAGCAGCCAGAAATAGACGGCCGCCAATCCGCCGGCGGTCCACAGCCCCTGGATCGGCAGGTCGTCAAATCGCAGGCCGAATGCCGCCGACGGCAGGCGGTGGCGCAGGATCAGGTATCCAAGCAACCCGAGGGCCAGGACCGTGTGAAACCACACCTGGATCATCAGGAATGCTGCAGAGGGCAACACGGTCGACGCCGGGTCGGGCTCACCGTTCTGGACCAGCACGACGGCCGCCGCAATCTCGACCCCAAAGGGTACGACGATCGCAGTGAGCAGCACGAGCAGCACGTCCAGGGCTGCGGCCCGGCGGGTCAGCATCCCGAGGAGAGGTGCTGCGCGCGCGCGAGGAACGACGCGCGCGTAGAGGAGAGGGCGCGCAGCCACTACTTCATCCGGCGCCGCTGCCGATGACCCGGGAGGCGTCTCGTCCACAACGTCCTCGCAAGGATGCCCGCGCGCTGGCACCGGTCGTTCCACGCATCCGCCGGTTGGCGCTGCACGCGCGTTACGGATAATAGACGCTTTGGACGGCCGGGGCGCTGGATCGCGCCGGGATTCGGGAGCGGCCGCGCATTGAACCGCGCCGGATCGTCCTGCCGTGAAACATCGCTTACTTGTGGAGTGCCAACATGACGCAGCGCGCCGGCCGGCGGGCCGCACCGCGCGGGGGTGACCCGGGATCGACGAACGGTGCTCCGCTCAAGGGCTGGCGCCGGACCCGCGATGGGCTGCTCTCGGTTCCGATCCGCTGCCGGCGCGAGCAGTGGTACCTGGCACGCGTGCATCCGGCTGATGCGCAGAACATGGAGCACGCTGAGCTGCGCGTGCGCTTTCTCGCCGGCTCGACGGTGCTGGGCCAGCGCTGCCTCACGTTCCACGCGGTCGCAGGGCAGGCGCATCCCGGCGAGTTGCTCGGCTGGATCGAGACGCCGGCGCGTGCCACGCACGTGCAGCTCCTGCTCGACAGCGTCGAGGAAGGTCACCGCTTCCAGAGTCTCAATTTTCACCCGGCCGCCGAGCGCGATCCGAAATGCCACCCGCTGGCGAACGTGCCACGCTGGACGACCTGCCAGCCGCCGTTCGAGATCGAGCGCGTCGTGCTGCCCGCGGCACTGGCGGAGCTGCAATCGCTGCTGCCGGAGCAGCGCGTCGAAGTGCTGCGGCCGGGCTCGCTGAAGCAGGTGGCCCGCGCGGCACGTCATGCCGCGTGCATCCTGGATCCGCACTGGGTCCGCGATGCCGGATTGAACTGGCGCGACCTCGAACGACTGGCAGCCAATGGCTGGCTGATTGTCGATCTCGAAACGACCGCCCGCCTGCTCCACGCCTCGGCCGCCGGCGGGGTGCGTACGTGGAACGCGGCGCATGGCATCATGTCGGCGCGCGTCGAGTACGCGGATGTGCCGACGCGCGGCTTCGCCCTCCAGGACGTCTTCCCGTATGGCACGATCACGGAGTACGGCAGCTTCATGGTGCGGGTGCTGCGCGCCGACCGCGCCTGGAAGCGCCAGGCCGACCAGGAGGGCTTTGCCACGCTCCTGGCAAGCGAGACGCCCGAATCGTCGCAGGGCGCGGACGTGCTTTCGGCGGCCAAGCCGGTCGGCCACGGCGAGCTGATAACGACCGACCTGCCCTGGCTGGTCGGCGACCGCTCCGGGACCCTGCTGGCCCCGCGCCTGGCGCGACACGCGCTGCGCATGCACCTCGCGGCTCCGCTCGCCGACGACGTGCAGTACTGGAACCGCTGGGATGACGGCCAGGTCGTGGTCCGCGATATCGCCGAACTCGCCCGGCGCTATGCGCCGCTGCGCACCGCGCGCTGGCCGGCGCCGCACGCTGATCGCGCACAACTCGGCCTCCTTCTGCCTGCACCCGCCGGTGCGGCACGCGAGACCGTCGTGATCCGCACGGGCCGCATCGATCAACTGGCACGTCACGACGGATTGCCGCCCGAACCGATGATGATCTGGATCAAGTTCCTGGCCCGCGCGGCGCGCGAACAAACCGCCTGGGCGCGCGAGCACCTCGCGATGCGTGACATCGTCTGGCAATTCGAGACCGCGGCCGGGCTGAAGTACGCCTCGAGCTTCACGCCGGTCACCTCGCCGCCGCACGGTACCGTCCGGACCCTGCGACTCGTGAACGCCGCCACGGCCCCGGCGGCGGCGACGCCGGGCGAAGCCTTCGAGACGTGGCCGTGCCACGAGGGCGTGTTCGGCGACGGGTCGCTCGAATGGCAGGCGCAATGGCAGGCGCGGCTCGCCGCATTCATCGGCGCTTAGCACCCCAGTGCGACTCATCGGACTGCTGGCTGGGCGGCGGGCCCGACTCGACCAGCGTTTCCACGGGCGCCGCAGGCTGCGGCGCAGACGGGGGCGGACCCGAAACGATGGCCGCGGCGTCGGCTGTTTCCTGCGTGATCAGCCGGGCCGCACGGTTCCACGTGAAGTAGTTCCACGCCCACTGGAGCAGGACCAGCAGCCGATTCTGGAACTCGACCAGGTTGATCAGGTGCACGAAGAGCCACAGCAGCCAGGCCGGCAGGCCGGAGACGCGCAACCAGCCGAAGTCGGCGACGGCGGCGGCCCGGCCGATGGTCGCGAGTGAACCGCGGTCGCGGTATTCGAACGGCGGCCGGGTCTCGCCGCGCAAGCGGGCCTGGATCACGCGGGCCACGTAGCGGCCCTGCTGAATCGCGACGGGCGCAACCCCGGGCAGCGCTCGGCCGTCCGGCAACGTCAGCGCGGCCAGGTCGCCAATCACGAAGAGCTCGGGATAGCCCGGCAGCGTCAGGTCCGGCTGTACCACCACGCGTCCCGCCCGATCGACGGCCGCGCCGGTCTGCTCGGCGAGTACCCGGCCCAGGCGGGAGGCGCGGACACCGGCGGCCCAGAGCACGGTCTGCGCCGCGACAACCTCGCGCCCGCCCCCCTGCTGGAGTGCCACGGTCCCCGCGCGCACCTCCGTGACCATCACGCCGGTCCGCACGGTGACGCCCAGGCGCGCCAGGCTGGTCGCCGCGCGCTGCGACAGCGGCGGCGGATACGACGGCAGCACGCGCTCCACGGCATCGACAAGGAGAATGCGTGCGTCGCCGGGATTGATCGCGCGGAAATCGTGCCGCAGCGTGCGCCGGGCGATCTCGGCCACGGCGCCCGCCAGCTCGACGCCCGTCGGTCCGGCGCCGATGATCACGAACGTCAGCCAGGCCCGGCGCCGCGCGGGATCGCGTTCGCGTTCGGCGGCTTCGAAGGCGTAAAGCAAGCGGGCCCGGATGCGTGTCGCGTCCTCGACCGTCTTCAGACCGGGTGCGTGCGCCTCCCACTCACCGTGACCGAAATAGTTGTGCGACGCACCGGTCGCGACCACCAGCATGTCATAGGTCACCGTGTCATCGCGGAGTTGCAGGACCCGCCTGCGGACATCCACCCCGACGGCTTCTGCCAGCAGAACGCGTGCATTGCGCTGCCGGCGCAGCACGCTGCGCAGCGGGGCGGCAATGTTCGCCGGCGAGAGCCCGCCCGTCGCGACCTGGTACAACAAGGGCTGAAAGAGGTGGAAGTTACGGCGGTCGACCAATGTCACATCCACCGGGGTGCGGCGCAGTGACTGCACGAGATACAGCCCGCCAAAGCCGCCGCCGACAACGACCACGTGTTCGCGCCGGTTCATGCGCAATCCCTGCCGGTCATCTGCCCGAACTGATCCTAGCGCCGCAGCCACGGCAGGCGCCCGCAGGGCGCGGTCTACTGGTGACGATCGGTGCCCCCCGGGCCTGCGGTTGCCGCGCCACTCCGCGCATTCTGCGACGCCTGGAGCCGCTGTGACGAGTTCATCCGGCGCGTGCAGAGCGGCGCCATTGATAACCAGACGGGATGCACAATACCGCGCAGCGTCAGCGCGTCATGCCACTCAGCGCCTGCTGCATGCCGACCCCGGCGCAGATGCAGAACAAAAAGAGCGCTGACAGCACGAGCGCCACCCAGCCGCGGGCATTGCCGGAGGATCTGCGGGCAACGCTCGTGACGGCCAGCGCCAGGGCGAGAACCCCGAAGAGT
>CAZVRR010000081.1:0-13601 GCA_964629745.1 uncultured Planctomycetales bacterium
GTCCGGCAGCGAGTCGTCGAAGAAGCGCACCGCTTCCCGCGGCCGCGCGAGCGATTCCGCCGCCGGCCGGTCCGCGAAAGTCAAGCTCCGCGCAAGGCTCGCCGATAAATTTTGCCGTCAGCGGCCTGCGCGCGGCCGCAATGGGCGGGCGCGACGCTGGCAGCAGGTCCTGCGAAGCGCGCGGACAGGAAGCACAAGGCCATGGACAAGAAGAACTCCCGCTCCCAGCGTTCGATCAGCGATACCGACGGGAACGGCCGCCCGGAGGGTGGGCCCCACGCCGAGGCCGCCGCTCAGACGACCGCCAGCGAACCGTCGACCGCGTTCCAGGAAGCGCGGCAGCGGCTCCAGCGTGCCGCCGACGACGGCGAAACGCGGACCGCGGCGCCGCCGCTGCACGACACGTTCGTCGACGAACGAAACGACGTGATGGCGGTGATCAACGAGCTGGAGGATCAGCTCGATCGCCACCAGGAAATTCGCGACAAGCTCGAACGCGACCTGAAGGAGGCCAACGACAAGCTCCAGGCCACCAGCCAGCGCACCCAGGAGCTCGAGTGGCAGCTCGTCACCTTCCAGACGCGCATCGAGGCCCTCGAACAGACCCGCCAGGAAGTGGCCCTGCTCGAGGAGGAGCTGGCCAACGCGAATGCGCAGATCCAGGCCTTCAACGACGAGCAGGGACGCAACGACAAGGAACGCATCCGCCTGAAGAACGAGCTCAAGGCGGCCAACAAGCAGCTCGAGGAACTCTGGGCCCTGCGCAAGGAGCGCGACGGGCTCCGCGGCGACATCAAGACCCAGACCGCCCGCGTGGAGGAGCTCGAGCGCAGCCAGCACGACCTCCAGGAAGAGCGCAACGCGCTCATCAACCGCCTCAAGGAAACCGCCAACGGGCTCGAGGAAATCCGCAACGAGCGCCAGCAGCACCAGGTCATGCTGCGGGCCGCCGAAGACCGGGCCCGCGAACTCACGCACGTGCAGGAAGAACTGACCGACAAGATCGAGGGCCTGCGTAACGAGAAGAAGACGATGCAGGCCCAGGTCAGCCTGCTCGAACGCGAGAACCAGCGCCTGGCCGACCAGCGCCAGGTCTATGAGACCGAGCTCAGCTCGATGCGCAACGCGAACCGCAGCGCCGAGGCCGCCCTTTCGGCCGTCAAGAAGGCGTTCGCCGAAGTCCGCGTCGCGCTGACCGAAACGAAGAGCCGCGCCCGGCGCCGCATGATCGAGACCTGGCCGCGCGTCGGCATGCCGCTGCGGGGCGTGGACGAGGCGGGGATGCCGCTGGCCGGCGGCTCCGACCGCCTGCTGGCCGACGAACCGCTGTCCGCCACTCCGTTCGGCCCGGTTCCGACCGCACGCGAAACGTACTCGGCCGCCGAGCCGACGGCGGGGTAGCCGCCGGCCGACGGACTCAGCTCCCTGGCAGGCCCAGCCCTGGGAGAGGCACGCACGGGCGCCGCCGTCTTCGAGCGGTGCCCGTGCGTTGTTGTTGAGACCGCCCAGCGCGGACCGCGAATCCCCACCCGTCGAAATGCCCAGTGCGGCGGTCGCCGCCCGCGCCGGCGCCGGGTAGACTCGGCACGGCCGGGACATGAGGCACTTGATGAGCGGCGAAGAAGGCAGCGCCAACCGATCCGACCAAGCACCATCCACCCACCAGGCGGCGGTGCCGGCCGAGCTGGTCATCGAGCGCGGCACGTGCCACGTCCTGTTCGCCTACGACGTCGGGTTCTCGGTTGACCTGGCCGACGCCGAGCGGCGCATCGCGGCACTGACCCAGCGCGGCAGCTTCCGGAAGTCGCCGCGTGCCCCGCGCTTCTTCGAATACCAGCCGGCGCCGCTGCGCGTGACGCAGCGCATCACCCCCGTTCCGATCGGCGCGTTCGAGACGGCGGCAACCGCGGACATCGTGATCTACGATTTCGGCGCCGTCTGCGTCGCGTACGCGATTCCTCTGACGGGCGGCCTGACCGAGTTGCGCGCGCTGGGCGCCGCCCTGTTCGACCACGTGCAGCTCGAGGAGCACTCGCGCGCCGGGGTGGCGGCGCTGCTCCAGACGATCTCGCCGGCGGTCAGCAAGCTGGGCATCTCGCATGCGATCGAAGACTACGTGATTTACCAGGTCGACGCCCTCCGGCCGGCCCGCCCGCCGCGCGAGCTGGTCGCCGAGCATGCCACCTGGTTCGCGCAGGTGTTGCGGGGCGAGGATGCTCCGCTGTCACGGCAGGAGACCGAGGACGCCCTGGCCTTTCAGCTTTCCTTCCGGCCGCAGGATCTGACCGTCATCGACTGGAACGCGGCCCTGCTGTTCGATCCGGACCCCGAAGACGTCCGCACCGTGCTCGAGTTCGCAAACGTCGAGGCGCTCGAGCTGCGGTTCCTCGACGACCGCCTCGACCTCGCGCTGAACCAGGCGTACTCCGCCCTGGCGCGCCGGCGGCGCTGGGGCCGGACCGTGGGAGGCCGGGCGACCGACCTGCGGCGCATCGCACAGCTACAAATGGACGCGGCGGTGCTGTTCGAGGGCGTCAACAACCCGCTCAAGCTGCTCGGCGACCAGTACCTGGCCCGCGTCTACCGGGCGGCGTCGCAGCGGTTCCACCTCGCCGACTGGGACGCCAGCATTCTCCGCAAGCTTCAGACGATCGAAAGCCTCTACGACAAGATCTCCGACCGGCACGCGAATCGGCGCATGGAAGTGCTGGAATGGATCATCATCCTGCTGATCGCCGTGGAGATCGTGCTGTCCCTGGTCCGCAGCCTCGAGCCGTCTTAGCCCGCCCGTGCCCGCGTTCACTCCCGAGATGCTTTGGAACGCTCGCCCGAGCGCGGCCGGGCCGGCTCGATCTCGCGCCGCCACGCGCAGCGCGCGTTCTTGCGGACCAGCGACTTGAGCTGGCCGCACCATACCGCGGACATGGTCCGGCACAACCCGGACGTGTCCGGCGGCGGAAACTCGGCATGCGGGCAGATGAAGTCGCAGTAGGCGGGAACATTCGTCGGCAGCGGCTGGGGGGATCGTTTGGCCATGCGCGTACCATAGTGGCAAGGTGCGGCAAGGGGAAAGTGACCGGCGCGCGGGCGACTCCAGCGCGCAGCGCGGGACCGCACTGCGCCGGGCGGCATTCGCGGCTAGAATGCCGGCCGAATTGACGGCCGCCGGATGGCCGTCGGGTGATTGCACGCATGGCCGGCCTGCGACTGGAAAACGTGACCAAGGTGTATCCGGGTGGGACGCGCGCCGTGGACGGCCTGACCCTCCAGGTCGCGGACGGCGAGTTCGTGGTCATCGTCGGCCCGTCCGGCTGCGGCAAGAGCACGACGCTCCTGATGGTCGCGGGGCTGGAGACGATTACCTCGGGCACGATCCGCATCGGCGAGCGCGTGGTGAACGAGGTTGCCCCGCGCGATCGCGACGTGGCCATGGTGTTCCAGAACTACGCGCTCTATCCGCATCTCACCGTCCGCGGCAACCTGGCCATGAGCCTCCACCTGCGCCGGCGCTTCTCCTTCGCCGCCAATCCCCTCGGTTTCCTGCTGTCGCGCCGCCGGCGGGCCGTCGCTCGCGCGGAGGCGGCGGAGATGATGCGCCGCGTACACGACACGGCCGGCCTGCTCGGCATTACCGACCTGCTTGACCGTCGCCCGCGCGTCCTCTCGGGCGGGCAGCGCCAACGGGTCGCCTTCGGCCGCGCCCTGGTCCGCCGGGCGCAGGTCCTCCTGCTCGACGAGCCGCTGTCCAATCTCGATGCCCGGCTGCGCGTCGAATTGCGGGAAGAGTGGAAGTTGCTGCGCCGGACGGTACCGACCACCACGCTCCACGTGACGCACGACCAGGAAGAGGCGATGACGCTGGGCGAGCGCGTGGTGGTCATGAACGCCGGTCGCGTGCACCAGGTCGGCACGCCGCGGGAACTCTACGCCGAGCCGGCGGACCGCTTTGTGGCGGGTTTCTTCGGCATGCCGCCGATGAATTTCCTCGCGGGCCGGCTGGTGAACGGACCGTCGGGACTGGCGTTCGCCGGCGCGGGCCTGGACCTGCCGCTCAGCGCCACTCAGACCCGCATGCTGGCGCCGCACGCGGGTCGGGCTGTGACCCTCGGGATTCGCCCGGAGGCGGTGCGGCCCGGCGCCTCGAGCACGCGTCCGCAGATCCAGGTGCAGGTCCGTCACAGCGAGTTTGCGGGGGCGCACGTGCACGCCACGGCCCAGACCGCCGGCGGTGTGACAGTCGTGGCCCGCCTTCCCGCCACGGCTGAACTGCCCGCGGGCCCGGCCGCCCTGGAATTCGACATGGAATCAGCACATTTCTTCGCCCCGAGTCCGGACGGCGCTCGCCTGAACGCCGCCCGCGCGGCGGACTGACCGCGCTGCCCCGGCCCTTCGCGGGCGTGGTACACTGCCCGGCGAAAGGGCCCGTTTTCACACGAGGAACCGGTGTCGAACGACCAGCAGGCCGTATCGTCGATGGGGCACGCTCCGCACGCGGATCTGCCTGACCTGCGTGAGCTCTTGCTTGCGGCGGCCACGTCGCTGGGCGGCGAGCTGCAGACACGCGGCCTGGCCGGCCGCCTGCGGCGCATCCTCGCCGTGTTGCCCGGCCTGCGCCACGCCGGCCTGGGCGTCTACGACCCGGAGCGCGAGATCATCACGCTCTTCAGCTTCGGCCCGCCGACTCCCGACGCCGAGGCGGATGCCGACGCGGTGATCGAGAGCATCGAATCGGGCGCCGACAGCGGCGTACCGCGTTTCGGCCATCCGCACGACATTTACCTGTCACCCGACCTGGCCCGGCAGCGGACGATGCCGATCCAGGACCGCCTGCTCGCCAGCGGCGTGCGGCGCTATCTGAGCGTGCCGGTGCGGTTGAACGACCGGTTGCTGGGCGGGCTGATGGCTGGATTCGCCGACAGCGGGCCAATTCCGCCCGAAATCCAGTCTTTCATGCAGCAGTTGTCGCTGCTCGTCGCGCCCGTGCTGTGGAACTGCCACACCGACCAGCGGTTCCGCTACGGGGACCGGCGGCGCGACACGCTGGTCGAGCTGGGCGATGCGATCAATACGTCGCTCAAGCTCCAGACCGTCCTCGACTCGGCACGCCAGGCCATCCGCCGACTCGAGGGACACTGCTTCAGCGCGATCAACGTGGTGGATGAGGCGGGCCGCACGTTCCGCTCTTACCGCAGCCATGGCGAGGGCGAGACACGCGAGGAGCCGCAGGTCGCCCCCGTGCCCGGATCACCCCTGGAGTGGATCTTTCAGCATCGCCGCACGTACCAGTCCGACGACCTGGCGCGGCGGGTGGAGTTCGCGCAGGACGAGGCGCTGCGCGCGCTGGGTGTACGGCGCTACGTGGCGACGCCGCTGTTCGTCCGCGGGCGCATCATCGGCTGCTTCCTGATGGGTTCGGCCGACGCGCACAAGGCCCTGAGTCTGGATGTGTGGCTCTACGAGAACATCGCGCTGCAACTGGCGCTGGCGATCGACAACGCCACGCAACTCGAGCGCGTGCAGCAACTGTCGGAGCGGCTGGCCCAGCAGAACGTGTACCTGCGCGAGGAGATCCAGCGCGAGCACCATTTCGGCGAAATGGTCGGCCGCACGGTCGCGATTCGCCGGGTACAGGAGGCGGTCGCGCGCGTCGCGCCCACCACCGCGACGGTCCTGATCCTCGGCGAGACGGGCGTCGGCAAGGAGCTGGTCGCGCGCGCCATTCACGCCGCCAGCCCGCGTGCCGAGCATCCGATGGTCAAGCTGAACTGTGCGGCGATCCCCGAAGGCATGGTGGAAAGCGAGCTGTTCGGCCACGAGCGCGGCGCGTTCACTTCGGCGATCGAGCGGCGCATCGGCCGCTTCGAGCTGGCCCGCGACGGCACGGTGTTCCTGGATGAAGTCGGGGAGCTGTCGCCCAGCGTGCAGGCCAAGCTGTTGCGTGTGCTGCAGGATGGCGAGTTCGAGCGGGTCGGCGGCACGCGCACCCTGTCGAGCAACGCCCGGGTGATTGCGGCGACGAATCGCAACCTGCTGCGGGCCGTTGAGGACGGCAAGTTTCGCAGCGACCTCTATTACCGGCTGAACGTTTTCCCGATCGAGGTGCCGCCGCTGCGGCAGCGCCGCGAGGACATCCCGCTGCTCGTGGAGACGTTCGTGGCGCACTTCAATCGCCGGATGGGCAAGCAAGTCGAAGCCATCGACCCGGCGTCACTCGAGTCGCTGTGCGAGCGCGACTGGCCCGGCAACATCCGCGAGCTGCGTCACGTCATCGAGCGCGCCATGATCCTCTGCGACGCCGAGGTGCTGCGGCTGGAACCGGGCGACGAGCCGATGCCGGTCGTCGGCGCGCGGGTCGCCCCGCCGGCGCCAATGCTCTCCACGCTTTCGGAGATGGAAGCCGAACACATCCGTCGCGCCCTCGAACAGACGAGGGGGGTGATCGAGGGGCCGCGCGGCGCCGCGCGCATGCTGAACCTGAAGCCGTCGACGCTCCGTTTTCGGATGAGACGTCTCGGGATCAGGAGATAAGGCTACCGCCGCCCGCAACATTCTGTGGTGCCCGCAACATTTCGCGGGGTGTCTGACCCGTTCCAGAAGGTTCCTTGGGATTCGCTCGTGCCCACTTATCAATTAAGCCGTCTGTTCATAACAACTTACGAAAATAGTAGAGAATTAATACCGATTGCGGAACGGGCGATGCTAAGCTGGCCCGCATCTCTGTTCACTTGGAACGTGCGGTCTGGGCGGACCCGGGCCACTGCACGGGGTTGCTGCAAGCAAGCAGGCGCGTACCGACCTGCCATTGGAGAGCTGCCATGGTCCCTGTCACTTGCTCGCGCGTCCTTGTCGGCCTGCTTACGGTCGTGGTGTGGGCGACGGTTTGCAGCGCTGCGCATCCGCCGCGCTACACGGTGCAACTCCTTGATTCGCTCGCGGGTGGCGACACGAGGGCGTACGCCCTCAACGCCCAGGGGCAGGTGACGGGCGAATCGTCCTACCAGGCCTTCGTGTCGCTGGCCGATGGCAGCATCGTGCCCGTCGACACGCTCGGCTTTGACATCAGCGACGGGCTGGCGATTAACGCGGCCGGGCAGATCGCCGGCTCCGGCACCGACTTTCCCCCCGGTGGCGGGGCGGGCAGTAGTACGATCGTGCGTTTCAACGCCGACGGGAGCGCGCAGGAGGTCGGCACCCTCGGCGGCGATTACGGGCTGGTCGTCGATATGAATGAGTCCGGCGCGATCGTCGGTTGGTGGGATACGCTGGGCAGCGGAACGCGCGCCTTCCTTTACACCGATGCCGACGGGCTCGTGGATCTGGGCACGCTGGGCGGCCCCTCCGGGAGCGTGGCGGCCGACATCAACGACAGCGGACAGGTCGTCGGCTCGGCTTGGACCGGCTCCCAGATGCACGGCTTCCTGTGGGAAGACGGCGTGATGACGGACCTCGGCACGCTCGGGGGAACCGGCAGCGACGCGTACTACGTCAGCAACAACGGCGTTGTCGTCGGCACCGCCCGTACCGCGGGCGGCGCGTGGCGTGCGTTCTCCTACACCGCCGCCGACGGCATGCAGCCCTTGCCCGACCTGCCGGCTGTCACGTCCTGCGCCGCCACGTGGGTCACCGACGCCGGCATGATCGTCGGCACCTGGTGGAATACGGCGGGCACGCAGAGCGCATTCTATTACACGCCCGAGGACGGCATGGTTGACATGGGGTTCGACCTGGGTGGGACCGGCTGGACGGGCCCGGTCGCCGCAAATGCCGCCGGCGAAGTCGTGCTGATCGGCATGACGCCCATGTACGAGATCGAGCCGCTGTACTACCGGCCCGGCGCGGGCGGCTACAACCTGAACGACCTGCTGGCCGTCGAGCTCTCGTTCGAGCTGCAGGAAGCGACGGACATCAACGATTCCGGCCAGATCGCGGCCTTCGGTTACGGCCCCATGCCCGGCGGCGGAATGCGTTATCGCTCGGCCGTGCTGACGCCCGTCCCGCGCGGCGACATGAATTGCGACGGCAGCGTCAACGCCTTCGACATCGACGACTTCGTGTTGGCGCTGACGGACCCCTCGGGCTATGCCGCCGCACGCCCGCTGTGCGCCGCGTACCTGGCCGACATGGATGACGACGGGCTGGTGACCAGCTTCGACATCGATCCCTTCGTCACGGCGCTCACCGGTCAGTAACAGAAGCCGCCGGCCGGACCCGGATTTCAATAACCCCTATCACCGAACGCAGAGGAGAGAGTGATGTTCGAACAGTGTCCCACGTGGTGGCGCGGCGTCGCGCTGGGCGGCATGCTGGTGCTGGCAACCCGTGCCCCGGCCTTCGACGCTCCGCCGCACTTCCTGGTCACCGTGCTCGAGACGATTGACAACGGCGAGACCCGCGTCCGCGCGCTGAACGCGAGCGGCCAGAGCACCGGTGCCGTCGACGTCTATTACATCGATACCGCGTTCCAGGCGCAGCCCGACGGCTCCGTCGCCAGCATCGAGACGCTCGCCTGTGAGTGGAGCCGTGGCGACCACATCAACAGCGGCGGGCAGGTCGCCGGCCAGATGTCCGTGACCGAAGGCGGCAGCAGTCACGCGCGCGCCTTTCGCTACACGCCCGGCGTCGGGATGGTCGATCTCGGCACACCGCCGGGAACGAACGCCGCGGTGGTCGACATGAACGATGCCGGCGACGTGATCGGCCAGTACGGCACGTCGGGTTCGTATTTCAACCGCGCCTTCCTGTACACCGATGCGGCTGGGTTCACGGACCTGGGCTGGCTGCTCGAAGAGGGCGCGACGGAGGTCTTCGACATCAACAACGCCGGCCAGATTGTCGGCACATCCACCGCTCCCGGCTGGGAGAATCACGCGGTGCTGTGGCAGGACGGCGTGCTGCACGACCTGACCGAGATGGGCGTCGACGGGTACCTGACGTGCCTGAACGAGGCCGGCGTGATGGCCGGCATCCGCTGGCTCGACTGGGCCCACTCCCAGGCCATCCGCTACACGTTCGGCGGAGCGGTCGATCCGCTGCCGTTCGCCGGCGCTGCGATCTCCGCGACGCCGACCTGGATCACCGAAGGCGGCGCGGTCTACGGCGACGACAACTCGATGTACACCTACGGCGCGTTCTACTACACCGACGAGACCGGCAGCGTCGCGATCGACCTGGCGGGTTCGGGCGGAATGCCATTCGGCATGCGGGCCGGAAATAACGCCGGCTGGGCCCTGGCTCACATCCACGACGGCACGACGTATATCACGCCGATGCTGTTCGCGCCGCAGTTCGGGCTCCACCGGCTGCTCGACCTGATGGTCGAGGACTTCGACGGGCTCGAGTTCGAGGCGTTTGATATCAACGACGCGGGGCAGATTGTCGGCCTGACCGGCACGTTCGCCGACTGGCAGTCGATCCTGCTCACCCCGGTCGCGACGGGCGATCTCAACTGCGACGGACAGGTCAACGCGTTCGACGTCGATCCGTTCGTGCTCGCCCTGACCGCGCCCGACGCCTACGCGGCGGCCTACCCGCGCTGCGGTGCCGACCTGGCGGACATCGACCAGGACGGCGCCGTGACGAGCTTTGATATCGACCCGTTCGTGGAATTGCTCTCGAGCCGGTAGGCGCCCGGCAGATTCACCTTGTCCTGCCTGGATTCGCGCGGTGCGCATGCTGCGTGGATCCAGGCCGCCTTTTTCCCCCGCGAAGCGCAGGGAACGGACGGGTCAGCCCGGCGCCAGCGCACGGACCGCGGCGCAGTAGTACGAATAGGCGGCCCGCACCTCGTCGAGCGTGTCCCCGCCGAACTTCTCGAGCCAGGCCCGGGCCACCTCGAACGCCACCACGTTCTCCGCCACGACGCTTGCCGCCGGCACGGCGCAGATGTCGCTGCGCTCGTAGTCGCTGCGTTCCGGCTGGAGCGTGCGGAGGTTCACGCTGTCCATGCCCTGCAGCAGGGTGCTGATCGGCTTCATCGCCGCGCGCACCACCACGGGCTGTCCATTCGTCATTCCGCCTTCCAGCCCGCCGGCGCGGTTCGTCCGCCGCGTGAAACCGAAGTCCGGCGTGCCGCGCCGGGCGGCGTCAAAGTACAGCGCATCGTGCACCTGGCTGCCCGGCCGACGCGCCGCCTCGAAGCCCAGCCCGATCTCCACGCCCTTGATCGCCTGGATCGATCCGACGGCCTGCATCAGCCGGCCGTCCAGCTTGCTGTGCCAGGCGAAGCACGAGCCCAGGCCCGGCGGCAGGCCGAATACGCGCACCTCGACCACGCCGCCCAGCGTGTCGCGCTCCACTTTTGCCTGGCGGATCGCCGCGGTCATCGGCGCGACGGCCTCCCCGTCGGGCGTGTAGACGTCGTTCGCATCGCGCCGCGCGACCAGCTCGGTCGGCGCGGCGTTTTCGGGCACGGCCGCCGCGACGCCGCCGAGGGCCACCACGAAGCCGACGCACTGCACGTCAAATTCGCGCAGCAGCGCTTTCGCCAGCGCGCCGGCTGCGACCCGCGCCGCGGTCTCGCGCGCCGAAGCGCGTTCGAGCGTCGCGCGGCAGTCGGTGGTGAGCCACTTCAGCGCGCCGGCGAAATCGGCATGCCCGGGACGGGGGCGGTGCACCGGCGGTGCGGCATCCAGCCGGCTGTCGCGGTTCACGATCTGCATGACGAGCGGCGAGCCGATCGCACGGCCCGCCCTGACGCCGCTCAGCAAGACCGCCGCGTCGTGCTCGATCCGCATCCGTCCGCCGCGCCCGTAGCCGCCCTGGCGCCGGCGCAGCTCCGCGTTGATCGGTTCGAGCGCAACAGGCAGGCCGGCGGGCAGGCCCTCGATCAGCACCGTGAGCGCCGCGCCGTGTGACTCGCCCGCCGTCGTGTAGGTCAGGACCGACATGGTCTGCTCCGCTTAGCCAGGTCAGGCGTTCGGGACGATCCGGCAGTATGCTAGCCGCGCGGGCCGAAGCCCGAAAACCGCCGCCGACCAGCGAAGAGGATCCTGGCGTGGACCCGATCGATCCCGGCACCGCCGCCGTGCGACCGCTGCCCGTCCTGCGGGCCACCATCGATGCGCTGGATCGCGACCTCCTGCACCTGCTGGCCCGGCGAGCCGCGGTGGTGGCGGAAATCGCCGCCCGCAAGCGCGCCGATCACCTGGAGATCCGGGACCGGCAGCGCGAGGGCGAGATCCTGGCCCAGCGCCGCGCGCTGGCCGCCCGCCTGGGTCTGGCGCCCGACCTGGTCGAGAGCCTGTTCCGGCTGATCTTGTGGGGCAGCCGCGACCGCCAGGCCAGCCTGAAGGTCGAGGTGCCGCCGGACCTGCCCGCGCGCAGCGTGGCGGTCATCGGCGGGCATGGCGCGATGGGGCGGTGCATGGCCGAGCTGTTCGCCGACCTTGGGCAGACAGTACTGATTGCCGATCTCGATACGCACCTCACGCCCGTGGAGGCCGCGGCTGTCGCCGACGTCGTGCTGGTGAGCGTGCCGATCGCGCAGACGCCGGCCGTGATTGCGGACGTGGGCCCCCACGTGAAACCCGATGGCCTGCTCATGGACGTCACGTCGATCAAGGCCGCGCCGGTGGCGGCGATGCTGGCGGCGACGCCGGCGGCGGTGATCGGCACCCATCCGCTGTTCGGGCCGTCGGTGCACTCGCTTCAGGGGCAGCGCATCGTGGTCACGCCGGGGCGCGGCGCCGACTGGCTCGCCTGGGTACGGCAGATGTTCCACGCCCGCGGGCTGAACGTGGTGGAAACCTCGCCCGAGCAGCACGACCGGCTCATGGGCGTCGTGCAGGTGCTGGTGCATTTCGCGACCGAGACCATGGGGCTGGCGCTGGCCCGACTCGGCGTCGCCCTGCCCGACGCGCTGGCATTCACGTCGCCGATCTACCTGATGGACCTGCTGCTCACCGCCCGTCATTTCGCCCAGGCGCCCGAGCTTTACGGGGCCATCCAGATGTCCAACCCGGCGACCGCGCAGGTGACCGCGGCGTTCATCGGGGCGGCGGAGCAACTGCGCGCAATCGCGGCGCAGCAGGATCATCGCGCCTTCCGGGAAATGTTCGACCAGGTGCGGGCCTTCCTCGGCCCCTTCACGCAGCAAGCCCTGGGGGAAACCGACTTCCTGATCGACCGGCTCGTCGAACGCATGTAGGCCCGGAGAAATCGGCGGCGGCGGATCGCCAATGCTCGCCGCGGGCGCGAAGGTTGCGCCCGGGGCGCACCACCCTGCGCCGGAGACCGGCCGGTTCATGCCCGGCCGCCGCGCTGCCGATGTCTCAATCTTGTGGCGGCGCACTGTCTGCAAGTCGGGCGCTGCCCTCTGACGAATGCGCAATCATGGCAGTCCGTGCCGCCGGGCCGGTTGGGCCGTCCGCGGCGCGCGGCGAAGGAGTAGTCACGATGCTTGCAAGCACCTGGTTCCTGGTTTTCCTGATGGGCACCACGCCGGCGGGCGGCACGACGGCCATGCCGGCCACCGTCGACTTCCAGCGGCAGCTGGACGCCTGGGATGCGGATCACAACGGCCAGCTCAGTCCCGGCGAGTATGCGATCGGCCAGACGCTGGGCTGCGCGGTCCTCCGGCTGCGCTGGGAGGAGTGCGACCAGAACCACGATGGCACGGTCAGCGCCGCCGAGTTCAAGCAGGCGGCCGGTCGAACCGCCAACCAGATGTTTGCCGAGCCCACGGCGGCCGAGACGGCCGCGGAACGGCAACTGGCTGAGATGTTCTCGCTGCGCGTCGTGCTGACTCAGGCGGGCACGCAGCGCGAGTATGCGAACGAGGTCACCACGCTGCGCAAGGCGGTGCCCGACTTTGGCGACGAAGATGCGGTCATCGCGTACATCGTCAGTAAGCCGGCGATGTTTCCCCGGCTTCTGCCGCTGGTGCGGACCTTCGTCCACAAGTATCCCGCCGCGCCGCATCTGCGCCGCCATTTCGGCGTGACCGTTACCACTCCTCCGCGCGGCTCTTACGCCAAGGATGCCGGACGTGACCGACCGTCGATGGCGCGCCACGCGCGGCGCGGCCACGCGAAGCGCATGGGCGCGGAGCCGCCGCAGGCGCTCAAGCCCCCGACCCACGCTTCGAAGTGGAATCCTCCCGCCGACCGGCGTGGTGGGACGACTGCCCGTCCGCGCGCGTTCGGTCCGCAGCGCAGGCCATAGCTGACGCACGCGACAGTCGGATTGGCAGGTTCGTCCGTCGCAGCTTTTTCGGGCGGTATGGGGGGCCGCCCGAATCTTTTTTGCGCGCTGGCGTTGCCTGCCCGGCAGACCCGGCTGCACTGGCCACGCCCGCGCCCCCGAGGTATCCTGCCCGCGCCACAACACTCACGGACGAGTGCAGGAGGTGCAGCGTGCGACGCCAGGGACGGATCCTTCCCGCAAGACTGCTTGCCGCGATGTTCCTGCTGCTGGTCAGCGTCGGCATCGCAGGCGTGTTCTGGTACCGCAATGGGCTGACCGTCGTGCCGGCTAGTGCCCAGGCGCGGCCTGCGGCGCTCGCAGCCGCCGCGCTGCCGGCCCTTCCGGCTGAGCCCAGCGCGAGCACGCCCGCGGCGCGCCTGGCCGCCGACAGCGTGGCGGAGCCGGTCCCGGCGCCGACC
>CAZVRR010000082.1:0-1644 GCA_964629745.1 uncultured Planctomycetales bacterium
CGCCAGCCTCACCGTTCCCGACCGGCGCATGTATTGCCAGTTCAGCACGCATTCATAGGGCAGGGTGTTGTGGACCCGCGTCCCCACCCGGACAGAATAGAAGCAATAGTGGTCTACCGTCGGACATCCCACGAAGCCTGCGAGCAGAATCCCCGCTATTTTGAGTCTTCGACGATTCACTACCGCCGCGATCGTATCGCCGCGGCTGATTCGCGTCGAACTTCCCTCGCTTGCGGGTTGCCGGGCGCGGCCGGAAACTGGGCCCATGAGTTCCAGCCCGCAGCAGGTCCGCGCCGCCGCACGCCGAAAGCCGTCCTGGCGCGTGCGACTGTGGCGTGAGTGGTGCTTCGCACGCGTGGCGCTGTGGCATGCGCGCGTGAATTTCCTGCTGCTGGGGCTGCTGCTGGGCGGCGGGGCGGTTCTGTTCCGCTGGGCCGAGCCGGAGAAACACCACTCGCTGCCCCGCGCGCTGTACTACACCTGGCTGCTCATCTTCGGCCAGCCGCCCGAAGAGTTCCCGCGTTCCCCGCTGTTGCAGGCCTTGTTCTTTCTCGTGCCGCTGATCGGGCTCCTCGTGATCATCGAGGGGCTGGTAGACTTCTCGCTGGTGCTCCGCGATCGGCGGCGGCACGAGCGAAGCTGGTGCCGAATCATGGCTGCTGCCCTTACCCACCACGTGGTCCTCGTCGGCCTGGGCAAGCTCGGCTATCGCACGTTCCGGTTGCTGCGACAGCTGGGCGAGCCGGTCGCGGTAATCGAGTCCGACCCGGCCAACCAGTTCCTCGAGGAGATCCGGCGTGAAGGCTCGCCGCTGTTCGTCGGCGACGCGCGGCGCGAGGCCCTGCTCGAGGATGCGCATGTCGCGCGCGCCCGCAGCATCATCCTCGCCACGAACGACGACCTGGCGAACCTGGAAGTGGCCCTCGATGCGCGGCGGCTGAATCCCGGCATTCGCGTGGTGCTGCGCATGTTCGACCAGAACATGGCGGACAAGGTGTGCGCCGGGTTTGGCTTGCAGACGGCGATGTCGCAGTCGGCGATCTCGGCGCCCGCGTTCGTCACCGCCGCCCTGCAGGAGGGCATCGTCGCGAGCCAGTTGATCGGCGACACCCTCGTGGTCATGCAGGAATGGCACGTGAACCCGGGCGGCCCGCTGGCCGACAAGTCGGTCGGCGCGGTGATGACGGAATACGGCGTATCGGTGCTGGCACAGCGCCGCGGCGGCGAGCGGCGGCTGGTCCCGCCGCCGGACTTGCTGCTGGCGCCCGGCGACGAGCTGCTCGTGCAGGGGCCGTTCGAGGCGCTGGCGGCGTTGAGGGCGCGGCTGGCGGTCGGGGGGTGAGGGGGAAAGGGATCGAGGGATCAAGGGACAGAGGGACATAGGGACGAAGGGACGGAGGGACACAGGGACATAGGGGGCGAGCGGCAGGTAGGTCAGGTCGGTTCCACGGAGGGGCCGGCGTGCCACTGGTGTGTCAGCAGTGCTTCGAGCCGCGTGGCGCCGGCGGGCTATGTCAGCAGTGCTATGAAGCGCGTGGCACGGTCCGCGCAGCGGGCCGTGGCGCTGGCGTGCTGTGCGGAATGGTGTTCATGGGTGCGGCGTCACTGCGCGTGGGACGACCGTTCTATCGCTTCACGAAGATC
>CAZVRR010000082.1:1744-3039 GCA_964629745.1 uncultured Planctomycetales bacterium
CATGGGTGCGGCGTCACTGCGCGTGGGACGACCGTTCTATCGCTTCACGAAGATCGTCTGGCCGGTGATATAACGCATGGGTTCCGTGCAGACCGTCGCGATGACCGCGGCGACGTCGTCCGGGGCCAGCACGTGCTCGGCGCCAAGGTCGGGGAAGAACCGGCGCAGCATGTCCGTCTCCACTGCTCCGGGAGCGACGCAGTGCACGCGAATTCCGTGTGGGCGACCCTCCGCCGCGGTGGCCTGCGAGAACAGGTTCACCCAGGCCTTGCACGCACCGTACACCGAGAAGCCGGGGAACGGGTCGACGGACGACAGCGACGAGACGTTGACGATCACGCCCCCGCCGGCCGCCTGCATCACGGGCCAGGCGGCGCGCGTCGTGTGAAAGACCGCAGCGCAGTTGACGGCGATGCTCTGCTCGAAGTCCGAGGTCGAGGTGCCGACCAGCGGTGCAAGTACGGCGAAACCGGCATTGTTGATGAGCACGTCCAGCCGCGCGCAGCACCGCAGCGCCGCCTGGATGAGCCGCTCGGCGTCCGCCGGCCGGCTGACGTCGGCCACGACGGTTTCGCACACGCCGCCGGCGGATTGAATCTGGCGGGCTGCCTCGGCCAGACCGTCGGACCGGCGGGCCGAGATGACGAGGCGGTAGCCAAGGCGCGCCATGCGCAGCGCCGTCGCCAGGCCAATCCCGCGGCTGGCCCCGGTCACCAGGCACGTTGGTTCGGACATGACCGACTCCTCGCCCGCGCGGGCGGCTCGCGCCGATTCCCGGCCCGCCGCAACACTGCGCCCAGGTATGCGGCCGGCGCTCAGCGCAGCGGCACGCCGAGCGCTGCTGCGACAGGCTTCAGGGACTGCAGCAGGCTCGCAAAGCGCGCGAAGTCGAGGGACTGCGCCCCATCGGACAGCGCCTGCGCCGGCTTGGGATGGACCTCGATCAGCAGGCCGTCGGCGCCGGCGGCCAGGGCGGCGACCGCCATCGACGGCACGTACTCGGCCTTGCCGGTTCCGTGGCTCGGATCGACGACGATCGGCAGGTGCGAGAGGTGCTTGATCACGGGGATGGCTGAAAGATCCAGCGTGTTCCGCGTGTGGTCGGCGAACGTCCGCACGCCGCGCTCGCACAGGATCACGTTGCGGTTTCCGCCGCTGACAATGTACTCCGCGGCCATCAGCCACTCTTCCAGGGTCGCGGCCATGCCGCGCTTGAGCAGCACGGGCGTGGCCACGCGCGACAGGCGGCGCAGCAGGGGGTAGTTCTGCATGTTGCGCGTGCCGACCTGCAGCAC
>CAZVRR010000082.1:3049-13590 GCA_964629745.1 uncultured Planctomycetales bacterium
GCGACCTCGGCGATGCGGTCGACGTTCTCGACGTCCATGACTTCGGTCACGATGCCGATGCCCGTTTCCGCCTTGGCCTTGGCCAGCAGCCGCAGACCCTCGGGCCCCAGTCCCTGGAACGCGTACGGGCTGGTGCGGGGCTTGTAGGCCCCGCCGCGCATCAGCCGCACGCCCAGCCCGCCGAGGAACCGGGCCGTTTCCAGCAGCATGGCCTCGTGTTCGACGGAACAGGGACCGGCAATCATCGTGCAGCCCGCGCCGAACTGGGTGCCGCCGACCGCGACGATCGTCGACTCGGGATGCGTCTCGCGCGAGACCAGCTTGTAGGGGGCCGTGACGCGGATGACGTCCGCGACGCCGGGCATGAGCCGCAGGCTGTCCTGCCCTTCCGGTCCGCGATTGCCGGTTATGCCGATGGCGGTGCGCATCGCCCCCGGAATGACGTGCGGCTCGTAGCCGAGCGCTCGGATCCGGTCGGCAACGGCATCAATCTGCGCCGCGGTCGCGCCCGCGGCCATCACGACGAGCATGGGCGACTCCTGGAGTGCCGGTCCGCCGGCGGGTGCCCGGACCAGCGTCAGGCATCATAGCGCATCCCGACGGCAGGTGCGATGGCCCGGTGAGATGTCGGCCCTCAGGGCCGCGCCGGGTCCGCCGCTGCGCGGGCGAGCATTTCGGCGACCGAGCGGATGAGTTCGGCCGTCGCGAACGGCTTGCGCAGCAGCAGGGTGTCAGGGTCCACCTGGCCCAGGTCCAGCCCGGCGTCCCCCGAAATGACGATGACCGGGACCAGGTGCCCGCTTCTGCGGATCTGGGCCAGGCAGTCGAGTCCGCGCCGCACCGGCAGATCCTGGTCGATGATCAGCAGGCGCAGCGCCGCGGCGTGGCGGACGTACTGAGCCCAGAGCGCCGCCCCGTCACGCGCCCGCTCCACGCGAAACCCGTGAGCGCCCAGGGCCTGTGCGACCACGTCGTTCACGAACTCGTCGTCCTCGGCCAGGAGCACCAGTTCGCCCTTCCCGCGCGGCGGCGCCGTAACCGCTGCCGCCGGCGGAAGGTCGGTCGGTGCGGCGGCCGGCAAAACGATGCGGAAGCGGGCCCCGCATCCGGGGGCCGATTCGACTTCCAACCGCCCGCCATGGTCGCGCACGATGCTGTCGACGATGGCGAGTCCCAGGCCGGTTCCGCGCTCGCGTGGCTTGGTCGTGAAGAAGGGCTCGAAGATGCGGGCCTGCACGTCGGGGGCCATGCCGACGCCGGTGTCCCGGACCTCGAGCACGATCTGACCGCCGGGTGCGGAATCGGGTGCGACATGCGGCTGGGGAACGGTGGCGACAGCGCGCACGTCAATATGGAGCTGTCCGCCTTCCGGCATCGCGTCCCGCGCATTCACCGCGAGATTCATGAGGACTTGCTGCAACTGCGTCGCGTCACCGGTGAGCCATAGCGGCGACTGGCTGTCCTGTTTCACGTGCAGCTCGATCATCGCGGGCAGCACACGGCGCAGGAGGCGCGCGGCTTCCTGGACCATGGCGCGGACGTCCACCGCGGATTTCAGGGCCGCGCTGCGCCCGCTGAAAGTCAGCAGGCTGCGCGTGACGCCGATCGCCTGCTGGACGACCCGCTCGATGCCGCCCAGTGCCCCGCGGGCGGGGTGGTCTGCGGTGACCGACTCGCACGCCAGGTCGGCATAGCCGAGGATCGCAGTCAGCAGGTTGTTGATGTCGTGCGCCACGCCTGCGGCGATCTGGCCGACGGCCTCGAGTTTCTGGGCATGCCGCAACTGCGCCGCCAGCTCCAGCTCCTGCGTGACATCGCGTTTCACGGCCACGAAGTTCGTGAGCCGGCCCGCGGAATCATGCACAGGCGAGATGACTGCCTCCTCCTGGTAGCGCGTGCCATCTTTGCGCCGATTCGTGAAGTGCCCTTTCCACACGCCGCCGCGCGTGATCGTCTCCCACATGCCCCGATAGAAGCTGGCGTCTTGGTCGCCGCTCTTGAGCAGACGGGGATTCCGGCCGAGGACTTCCTGGCGCGCGTACCCGCTGATCCGCGTGAACGCGGGGTTCACGTACTGGATCAGTCCCTGCGCATCGGTGATGACCACGGCTTCCGCGGACTGCTCCACCGCCAGGGCCAGCCGCGCGTGCGACTCCTCGCTGCTTTGCCGCGCCGTGACATCCGTGAGCGAAATTGCCATGCCGAACGGCGCGCGATTGGGCAGGCGCACGGGCGCGGAGGAGATCGAGCAGACCACCTGTCGGCCGTCCGCACGCGCCACGGTCCGTTCGGCCTCGCGCGTCGGGGTTTCCCAGGGAATGTCCAGCTGCAGCACGCTCTCGGGCTGCTGCGCGTCACCGGGAACCGCAACCGGCGCATTCGCATTCGGCACGTGCGCCTGGCCGAGCAGCTCCTGTGCCGCCGGGTTTGCGCGCACGATGTGCCCCGTTTCGTCCAGCACGGCCAGGCCAGTCGGCACGCATTCCAGCACCGCACGAAGTTCCGCTTCGCACTGCTGAGCGGCTGCTTCGGTCTGCCGGCGCACCGTATCGTCCCAGAAGGCGGAGCACACCAGGCCGGTCAATGCCGCCGCCGGGGAGTTCACAGCGCAACGCTGCGCTACCACCCGGGGCGTCCCGCGCCGGTCGCGGATCGTGCACGCCAGCTCGATGTGCGCCGTCGCACCGGGGCTGGCCGCCAAGGCTTCCCAGATCCGGCTCGCCTTCGCATCGGTGATTTCGGCCAGCCAGCGCGCATGAAGCTCCTCCGGCGTGTCGACATCGAACAGCCGCAGACACTCGGCATTCGCGACGACGAGGACGGCCCGTCGGCCGAGCTCCAGGGCTGCGCCGTGCCGGATCGCAACGTACTCGCACGGATTCTGCACCCCGTTGGCGCGCAACTGCGCGAGGTACAACTGGGCCTGGGAAAAGTCGTGAATGGCCAGCGCGGCGGGCGCGTGGAGGAGCCAGCCGTATTCGCGCGACACATCCGCGGCGCTGCGCGCGGCCGGCGCGGCGGCAGATCCCGCGCGAAATCCGATGCGTGAAGGGTCGGATGGCTCCCACGCGCACTCATCAGTCATCTCGAGACACTCTCATCCCAGCTCACTTGTCGGATCCCCCCGACCGGCGAGACACGCGAATCGGCAGGGCTGCCCAACTCAGCCCACCTGGACCAACCTGGCAGCGCGGGGTTTCACGCGCGGCGGCGAATCTGCGGTAACGACTAAGATATCCTATGCACAGGAACCACGTCCACCAGGCGGCCGTGGAAATGTGGCATATAGCCGGCAGCATCGCGGGGCGCCGGAACGGCCGCAATGAACCCGCACGTGCGACGATCGGATTTGTTTGGGTTCGGACCGGGCAAACGGTATCCTGAACGTGGGTGCGGCGTGCGGCCGGCACGATTCCGGATCGGCGCGCGTCGGGAAAGGGCAGGACATGTCCGGGATCTGGAGCCGCCGGCTGCCGGTATGGCTGCTGGCGTGTGTTATCGCGAGCACCGAAAGCCCTTGCGCCAGCGGCCAGGGCGCGTGCTGCACGGGCGCCGGGGGCTGCACTGCCGCTGAGTCGGAAGCGGAATGCGGCGGCCTGGGCGGCGTATTCCTGGCGGGCTTGGATTGCGCGCAGGATCCATGCGGCGTTGGGGCCTGTTGTGCCGGGCCGGGTTGCATCGAGATCGATGCCTATTCCTGCATCACCGCCGGTCGCGAATTCAAAGGCGCCGGTTCCGACTGCGATACCGATCCTTGCGCATTCGGGGCGGGCGCCTGTTGTCTCGCCGGGACATGTGAAATCGCGTCCCCCGAAGTCTGCGGCGCTTCCGGCGGGCAGTTTCTCGGATTTGGCAGCATTTGCGGCACGGACCCGTGCACGCTGGGCGCCTGCTGCCTGCCCGGGGATTGTGCCGCGGCGGCGCGACACGAGTGCGCGGCGCTGGATGGCACGTTCGTGGCGGGCGGAGACTGTTCCCTGGACCCGTGCACGGTTCCAGACGACTGCCCGGCCGACGCGCTATTCTCTCAATCACGCGACGATCCCGATGACTTCACCGCGTACACTTCTGAACTGGCGGAGGGAATCCAGCGCTTCGAAGACTTCGCCGGGGTCGGTGGTCCGATCGACGCGGTCTCGTGGTGGGGCCTCGACCTCGACTACGTGGGCGGCGGCCTCTGGGAGGAGTGCACTGAATTCGACCCCGCGTTCGACATCACGTTCCATGCCGACGCGGGCGGCTTTCCGGGCGCGCCGGTCTGTACATACACGGTCACGGCCGAACGTATACCGCTCGGTATTTATTATCTCGGGTCCGAATTGAATGAATATCGCGCGGTCTTGCCAGGGGCGTGTACGCTCACGCGTGGCTGGATCTCGCTGGTGGGACTGGGCGATGCCGAGTGCGCGTTCTTATGGATCAGCGCCGGGCCGGGCTTCTCGTGGTGCAGCGGCTGCGCGCCCGCGGCGCAAAACGCCGACCTCGCGTTGTGCCTGCTCGGCACGGCCGGCGGAGTGCTCGGCGCCTGCTGTGATGAACTGGCTGCCTCCTGCACCGATGCCGTCGACATCAGTGAATGCCTCGCGCCCGAGCAGTACTTCACTCCGGAGCAGACGTGCGCCGAGCTCGCTCCGCCCTGTGGCGTGATCCACGGCGCGTGCTGCCACGCCGACACGACCTGCGACGTCGGAACCCAGGCGGAGTGCTCCGCGCCGGACGACAACTGGCTCGGTCCGCACACGATCTGCGACTACTGTCCCTGCCTCGTGCCGTGCCCGTCGGCCGGCGTGCCCGAAGGGGAACCTGTCTGCTTTGACGGGTACCTGGACGAGTTCAACGGCGGCTGCGACGCGGAAACGGTGGCCTTCACGTCACTCGCCCTGGGGCAGACGATCTGCGGCGCGGGCGGCGTCTTCCTGCAGGCGGCACAGCTCGTCGGCGATTTCGACTGGTATGAAGTGATTGTGCCGGGCACGGCGGAGCTGCGATGGGCGGTCGAAGCCGAGTTCCCCGTCGGCGCGTGGATTGTCGACGGTCGCAGCGGCTGCGCGGGGGCGACCATTCTGGCGTCGGCCGCGGGTTTCGAATGCAGCAGCGTTCGCGCGACCGCGTCGGTCGACCCCGGCACGTACTGGCTGGTCGTCGGCCCGCTGTCGGCTACAGATGCCGCGGCCTGCGGCGCGCGCTACAACGCCCGGGCGGCCGCGTACGCCGGCACCGGCGACGTGAACTGCGACGGCGCCGTCAACGCCTTCGACATCGATCCCTTCGTGCTGGCGCTGACGAGCCCGACGGGATACGCGAGCGCCTATCCCGAGTGTGACCTGGGCTCGGCGGATGCCAGCGGCGACGGCGTGGTCAATGCATTTGATATCGATCCGTTCGTTGACCTGCTCATCGGGCGGTGAGCCGTTCCGAGATTGCGGGGCGTTCAGGTCGGCGCGGCGAATTTCGAAGCGGCGCTCGGCGCCGCGCGCCGGCCCCGCTTTAATGTGGCCTCGGGCATGGGGAGGTGGTCATGAGTCGCGGCCTGGTGCTGGTCCTGTTCTTTCTCTCCGGCGCGACCGGTCTGGTCTACGAGCTGGTCTGGGTCCGCGAGCTGATCTTCGTGTTCGGCGGCACCACCCATGCGATCACGACCGTGCTGGTCGCCTTCATGGCGGGGCTCGGGCTCGGCAGCTATGCCGCCGGCCGCTGGTGCACGCGGCTGCGTGAAGCGGGGCGCGCGTACGGCATCCTGGAACTGGCGATCGGCGGTTATGCGCTGCTGGTACCCGTGTTGCTGCACGTGGCTGAGCCGGCATACCGCGCCGCGTACCCGTCCGCCGCCCAACACCCCATGTTGTTGACCCTCCTGCGCTTCGCGCTCAGCACGCCGGTCGTGCTCTTGCCGGCCACGCTCATGGGCGCCACGCTGCCGCTGCTCGTGCGCTATGTGACCCAGCGCGGGGCTGCGCCGGGCTCGTCGGTGAGCCTGCTCTACGGCACGAACACGCTGGGCGCGGTGCTCGGCGTGATCACCGCGGGCTTCCTGCTCCTGCCCGGGTACGGGCTGACCGCGACCACGCGAATTGCCGCCGGCGTAAACGCGTGCGTCGGCCTGCTGGCGCTGCTGTTGCTCCACCAGGGCGGGTCGCTGGCGGGCGTGGCAGCACGGCGCGCGCGGGAAACCAGCAAGGCGCAGCGCCGGCTCGCACCGGAATCGTCGTCGCCCGCCGTACGGCGCATCGTGCTCGCGAGCTTCGCCGTCTCCGGGTTCGCGGCGATGGTTTACCAGATCATGTGGAACCGCGTGCTGGTGCTGTCGCTGGGGTCCAGCACGCACGCGTTCACGTGCATCCTGGCGGCATTCATCCTCGGCCTGGCGCTGGGCAGCCTGGTCCTGGCGCGCTGGGTCGACCGCTGGCAGCACCCGGTTTTTGTCTTCGGCGTGCTTGAAATCCTGCTGGGCCTGACGGCGGCGGCGATCGTGCCCCTCCATGGCCAGGTCCCGCGAATCGCGGACGCGCTGGTCGTGAACGAGGCGACCAACTACAGCCGGCTGCTCGCGTGGCAATTCGTGGTGGTGGTGGCGGTGACGGTGGTTCCGACGTTCCTGATGGGTGCGATCTTCCCGGTGGTGACCCGCGCCCTCGTCGCCCCCGGCACCGAAGCCGCGACCGCGGCGGGTCGCGCGTATGGCGTGAACACGCTGGGAACCGTCGCCGGGGCGTTTCTCGGCGGGTTCGTGCTGATCCGCAGTGACGTGCTGGGCGTGCAGAACTCCATCGTCGTGGCCAGCCTGTTGAACGGAGCGGCGGGTGTCCTGCTCATGGTGGTGGCGCAACCGGCCGCCGGCGTGCCGTGGTGGCGCCGTGCGCTGGTCCCCACTGTCGCGCTGATCGTGGTGACGCTGCCCGCGCTCGGCGCCCGCTGGAACACGCTGCTGATCACCTCCGCGCCGTTCCTGCATCGCGCCAGCCTGGCCCAGCGCACCGACCCGCAGTCGCGCCGCCTGCTCTATTTCGCCGAGGGTCCCGACCTGACGGTGACCGTCGAACAGACGGGCGAGATCAAGGACCTGCTGTCGCTCACGGTCAACGGCAAACCCGATGCTTCCACCGGTTTCGCCGACATGACCACGCAATTGCTGCTGGGACACCTGCCGGCGCTGGTCGGCCCGCCCGGCGGCGACGTCTGCGTGATCGGCCTGGGCTCCGGCGTCACGCTGGGGGCACTGGCGACACACTCCGGCTTCACGCGCCTGGACTGCGCGGAAATCAGCGCCGAGGTGCTCGACGCCGCACGGCTGTTTGATCGCTACACGTACTCGGTCTGCACGGCGGACCCTCGCGTCAACGTGATCCCCGCGGACGGCCGCAATCACCTGCTCCTGACGCAGCAGCAATACGACCTGATCGTCTCCGAGCCGTCGAATCCGTGGATCACCGGCGTCGCGAACCTGTTCACGCAGGAGTTCTTCCAGATCGCTGCCGCCCGCCTCAAGCCCGCCGGCGTGCTGGGCGTATGGCTGCACGGGTACGGCATGGCGGTCGATGACTTCCGCATGGTGCTGCGCACACTGCTGGAGTGCTACCCCCACGTCTCGCTCTGGGAGCTGAACCAGTCGGACTACCTGATGCTGGCCGCGCAGTCGCCGCTGCACGTGACCTGGCCCGAATTCGCCCGGCGTTTCGCGGCGCCGCGCGTGCGAGCGGACTTGATGCGCGCCGCGCTGGCGCGACCCGGGCAGATCCTCGGCCGCTTCATCGCCGGAACGGAGCCGTTGCGCGCCTGGACGCAGTCCGCCGCGCTGCACACGGACGACCGGGCCCAGCTCGAATTCTCCGCGCCGCGCTACCTGTACGAAAACCATGAAAGCGAGATTGCGCGGGCGCTGTTCGCGCTGCGGGAAGATGTGTTCGCGGAAGTCGTCCACGCCGACGGGGTTCCACCCGGCGTCGCGCGCGAGGTTGCGAGCACGCGGCGCGCCCGCGAGGCGCTCGAAGCCATCAATGACGGCTTCCGCGCCGGCGACTACGCAGCCGTGTTGCGCCGCCTGGACGCCGAAATGGCGGCCGACCCCGTGAACCAGTCGTTGCTCGTGATGCACCTGGACGCCGCGGTGCGCCTGACGACCGCTTCGGCGGAGCTGCGTTCGCTCCAGCAGAAGCTCGCCCAGTACCGGCCGCCATTCCAGGCGCCGTTGACCGGGGCGGACGTGCCACAGATCGCGGCACTGCTGCGCACCCGCGCCGACCAGCTCACGGGGGCCGGGCACCTCGCCCAGGCCGCCCAGGCCCTCGAGGACGCCGCCGCGCTCGAGCCGCACGAGCCTAGTACGACGCTGGCCCTGGCCTACGTCTATGCGCGGCTCCAGCGGACGCGCGAGGCCATGGAGCTGCTCGAAACGCAGCCGGCCGACGATGGACGCGCACAGTATGTCCGCGGTCTTGCGGCGATCGCGGCCGGCGAGATTGAATCCGGCCTGAAGCCGCTGCACGAGGCCCTGGACAGCGGCGCGGTCACAGCCGACGTGCTGCGCCAGGAAGCGCTGCTGGCCCCGCTGCTGCACGACCCGCGCTTCCAGGCGCTGCTGCGCCCGGCCCGGCTTTCCTCCGATGACCAGCCCGACGTCAGGGTCCCGTAGAGTCCGCGTCAGTGAGCTGCGCACGCCACGGCGCAGCCTCCGTCGGCCGCTGCTGCTGGTCGTAGAAATCGATAAGGTTTTGCACAACGCGCAGCCAGTCGCCCTGACGCTCCGGCGGAAGCGCTTCGAATTCGTGTGCCGCCTGCACGAGCGCCTCCTCGGCCGCCTCCAGGTTTCCCAGCCGGGCGAGACACACGCCGCGCTGACTGCGCGCCAGCGTGAACATGCCGATGATCGCCGGATCGGGGCGGCTGCCCAGAGATAGGCACTCGGCCAGCAGCGCCTCCGCCTCTTCGAACCGTTCCTGGGTGACCAGCAGATTCCCCAGCCGGCTCAGGGCGGTCGCCATTTCGTAAGGATCGCGCCGGCCCGTGCGCAGGATCTCCAGCTTTTGCCGCCATAGCTCCTCGGCGGCGGCCACGTCGCCGCATACGTGCCTGGCATCGGCCAGCACGCCGACAAACTGGGCATAGCTCCAACTGCGCGGACCAATGGTGCGTGCGGTGATCGCGCAGGCCCGGTCGGCCAGCGCCACGGGCTCCGCGCAGTGCCCGCGGCGCATCAGCACCTTGGCCAGGCGCGAAGCGCTGGCTGCGACCTGGATGCTGTCGGGACCATGAAGCTGCTCGTTGGCGGCCAGCGCCTCACGGTAGAGCGGCTCGGCCGCTTCATAGGCGCCGAGCCGGTAGTGGCAGTCGGCCAGCCCCGTGACAGCCTCGATCACGTGCGGGTGCAACGCATCCAATTGGGCGCGGCGCCGCGCCAGCACCAGCTCGTAGTGCCTCGCCGCGTCCGCCCAGCGCCCCTCGTTCAGGCAGACCGTGCCGAGCGACCACAACGTGGCGGTCGTTGCAGGGTGTTCGGCACCCAGCAGGTCCCGCTGAATCGACAGCGCCTCCGACAGCAGCGGCTCCGCCTCGGCGGGTGCGACGAAACCGGCCAGCTTGACCAGTGCCGCGGCGACCGCGACGTGCTCGTCACCATGGGCGCGCCGCAAGATGTCCAGCGCCTCGCGGCAGACCGCCGCGGCATCGCTGCGCTGCTTACGGTGGCGCAGGATGGGACTCAGCTCCAGCAGCGAATCGGCGATCTCCGGCGCATCGGCGGCCAGGAGCGCGCGTCGCTGCGCCAGGGCTGAGCGCAACAGCGCCTCGGGCTCATCGATCTGCCCGTTTGTTGCCAGGAGACGGCCCAGATCGTGCTCGCTTTCCGCGACGGCCAAAGGTTCGGCGGGCGCGAGTGCCTGGCGGCCGGCGAGCGCGGCACGCAGATGCTCCTCCGCGGGCGCGAGCAGCCCCAGCGCGTGAAAGCTCCGCCCGATCGTGGCGTGCAGCGCGGCCTCGACGTCCGGTTGTCCCGCGAAGGCGCCGCCGGCCAGGCGGGCCGCCGCTTCGTCGAGCACTTCGCGCACGGTCAGCACGTGCCCCTCGGGGCGGTAGGGGTCCGCGGCCGCCAGCATGTCCTGCAGGAACCGCGTGACCGCCGCCCCGCGCGCCGCCTCGCGCCGTGCGCCGCTGGCCTGTACTTCGGCCTCCTGCCAGAGTCGCAGCGCGACGCCAAGCCCAACGACCATGACCAGTGCCAGCGTCGCGCCGAACGCAACCGGCACCCAGTGGCGGCGCACGAATTTCCGCACCAGGTAGGCGGTGGAATCGCGGCGCGCCTCGATCGGGCTGCCTGCCTCGTAGCGCCCCAGCTCGCGGGCGAGTTCCCCGGCCGACTGGTAGCGGCGCTGCGGCTCCTTGCTGAGGGCCTTGAGCACGATCGTCTCGAGATCCGGGTCGAGGTCGGCGCGGTGAGCGCGCGGCCGGGCAGGCGGCGCGCTGCGGATCCGCTCCTGCACCGCGGCCAGCGGTCCGCTGACGTCATACGGAAACGCGCCGGTCAGGGCCTCGTAGAGCATTACGCCCAG
>CAZVRR010000083.1:0-11414 GCA_964629745.1 uncultured Planctomycetales bacterium
CGTCCGAAATCACGCAGTACCAGTCGCTCTATCTGAACCCGAACAACGAGGAAGTGACGATTCACTCGCAGGGCGTGGCGGCGCTGGGCGACATCGACGGCGACGGCAACGCCGACTTCTCGATGAGCGCGGTGCTGGCCGATCCGCTCGGCAAGACCAACGCCGGCGAGGTATACATCATCTACGGCCGCCAGGGGCCGTAGGCGATTCGAACAGCCTTTGAAATGCGACGGCACGGCCCGGGTCACCAACCCGCGCCGTGCCGGTTCGTTTCAACGGGGCGGGCGGCGCAGAAAGTCGGCGGATACGAAGGGCTTGCGGGCTCGCTCGACGTCTTCCAGGCCGAGCGCGAGCCGGGCGGCCTCGGACAGGCGGTCCTTCGTCCAGGGCGGATCCCAGACCAGTTCGACCCGCGTGCTGCGGACTCCGGGAACGGCGCGGAGTTTCTGCTCCACTTCGCCCGGCAGCCGGCCCGCCACGGGACAGGCGGGAGATGTCAACGTCATTCGCACGTGGACGTCGCCAGCCGCGCCGATCTCCAGGCCATACACGAGCCCCAGGTCATAGATGTTGAGCGGGATTTCCGGATCGTACACGCGGCGCAGGACGGCAATCACGTCCTGCTCGCGTACCGCTGGCGGGAGTGCGGACATGGCTACTCCGTCGAGATCGGCTCGCCCCGACCTTCCAGCGCCGCATCCAGCGTGTGCCAGGCGAGCGTGGCACACTTCACGCGCGCCGGGTACTTGCACACGCCCGAGAATACCTCGAGCTTGCCCAGCCCCGGCGCGTCCACCGTCTCGCGCGACTCGCCGGTAATCAGGCGGTGAAAGCGGCGGAACAGTTCCTTCGCCTCGGCAAGCGTCTTGCCCTGGAGCGTTTCGGTCATGAGCGAGGCGGAAGCCGTGGAGATCGCGCAGCCGCCGCCCTCGAACGTCACCTCTGCGACCCGGTCGCCGGCGAGCTTGAGAAAGACGGTCACGTGGTCGCCGCACAGCGGGTTGTGGCCCTCCGCGCTGCGGTCGGCATCGTTCAGGCGGCGCCGGTTGCGCGGTCGCCGGTAGTGATCGAGGATCGCATCCTGGTACAGGTCGTGCGTATCGCTCATGGCGCCATGACCTTCTGCACGTGCCGGATTCCCGTCGCCAGCGCATCCAGGTCGTCCCGCGTGTTGTAAAGCCCGAGCGACGCGCGGCACGTGGCGGGCACGCCGAACCGCTGCATCACCGGCTGGGCGCAATGGTGACCGGTGCGCACCGCGATGCCCTGGGAATCGAGGATCGTTCCCACATCGTGTGGGTGGATGCCCTTGAGGACAAACGAGAGAATGCCGGCCTTGCGAGCCGCGGTGCCGATCAGCCGCAGGCCGGGGATTTCCGTCAGCGCCGCGGTGCCGTACGCGAGCAGCGTGTGCTCCCATGCCGCGATCGCTTCGCGCCCGACATGGTCGATGTAATCGAGCGCGGCGCCCAGGCCGATCGCGCCGGCGATGTTCGGGGTGCCCGCCTCGAAGCGGGCCGGGGGACCCGCGAAGGTGGTCTGGTCGAACGTGACGGTGGCGATCATCTCGCCGCCGCCCTGGTACGGCGGCATCGCCTCGAGCCACTGGCGCCGGCCGTACAGCACGCCGATGCCCGTCGGGCCATAGGTCTTGTGGCTGGAAAAGGCGTAGAAATCGCAGCCGAGTTCCTGAACGTCGACCGGCAGGTGCGAGACCGCCTGGGCCCCGTCCAGCAACACGGGCACGCCCGCCTGGCGGGACAGCGCGGCCAGCTCGCGCACCGGGTTGATCGTGCCGAGCGCGTTCGAGACGTGTACCAGCGCGACGAATTTCGTGCGCGGGTTCAGCAGGCGTTGAAACTCCTCGACGATCAGCTGCCCGCGGTCGTCGCACGGCGCCACGCGCAGGCGTGCACCAGTCTGCGCGCACAGCAGCTGCCACGGAACGATGTTGGAATGATGCTCGATCGCCGAGATGAGCACCTCGTCACCGCTCTCGAGGCGGCCGCGCACAAAGCTCTGGGCGACCAGGTTGATCGCCTCGGTGGCGCCGCGCACGAACACGATTTCCTCGGGAGCGGCGGCGTGGAGGAACTGCTGCACGCGGCGGCGGGCGTGTTCGTAGGCCTCGGTGGCCCGCACGCTCAGCGCATGCACGCCGCGATGGATGTTTGCGTTCTCTTCCTCGTAGTAGCGGCGCAGCCGGTCGATGACGGTGCGCGGCTTCTGGGTCGTGGCGGCATTGTCGAGGTAGACCAGCGGCCGGCCGCCCACGCGCTGCGCCAGGATCGGGAAATCGCCGCGGCAGCGCGCCACATCCAGCGGCGCGGGGTGATTCGAGCTGGCGGCGGTCGTGCGCATCACACCAGTTCCACGAGCCCCCGGCCGCCCGGCAGGCGCTGCAACACCAGCTCCGTCATCTGCCGGCGCAGTGGCTCACAACTGACCTCGCCCAGCGACTCGGCGACGAACGCGTAGGCCAGCAGGCTGCGGGCCGCCTGGGCCGGGATGCCGCGCGAGCGCAGGTAGAACAGGGCGTCGTCGTCGAGCTGGCCGATGGTCGCGCCGTGCGTGCATTTCACGTCGTTGGCGAAGATCTCGAGCTGCGGCTGCGTATCCACGTGCGCGTCGGGCGAGAGCAGCAGGTTTTTGTTGGTCTGCTTGCCGTCGGTTTGCTGCGCGCCGGGATGCACGACGATGCGGCCGGTGAACACCGCACGGGACCGGTCGGCCAGGACGTTCTTGAACACTTCGCGGCTGCCGCAGTGCGGCGCGACGTGCTCGACGCGCAGATGGTGATCGACGTGCTGCTCGCCGCCCACCACCGCGAGTCCACCCAGGTGGCAGTCGCCGCCGGCGCCCTCCAGGCGCGCGTGCAGTTCGTGCCGTGCCAGCCGGCTCCCCAGTGACAGGCCGTGACAGGCCGTCGCGCTGTCACGCTCCTGGCGCAGCGCCAGCAGGCCGACGTGCACCGCCTGCTCGCCCTCGCGCTGCACCTTGCAGTAGCGTGCCTGCGCATTTGCCCCCACGTGCAGTTCGGTCACCGCGTTGCTGAAGTAGAAGCCTTCGCCCAGGGCGGCGTAGGTTTCGACGATCAGGGCCTGGCTGCCTGGTTCGAGCTCAATCAGCGTGCGCGGGTGAATGATGACCGGCTCCGCTCCCGGCAGCGCCAGGTGCAGGATGTGCAGCGGGGCTTCGAGCTGCACGCCGCTCGGAATGCGGATCCAGGCGCCATCCGCCAGGCACGCGGTGTTCAGGCCGCCCAGCGTATACAGCTCGCAATCCGCACAGTGGCCAAGCAGCGGTTCCAGCCCGCCGCCGGCCGGGCCGCCCAGCGTGTCCGAGATGCCCCGCAGCTCCACTGCGGCCAGCGCGTCTGGACGCGACCACTGCGGTGCCAGCCGCCCGTTCACGAATACCAGGCGCGGACCGGCAGCGTCCCACAACCACGGCTCGAGGTCTTCCCAGTTCACCTCGGGGGCGGGCGGCGCGGGGGCGAATGCGGTTTCCGCCACGGCGCTGAGGTTCGTCTGGCGCCACGCTTCGTCGCGCGTGGTCGGGAAGCCCGTTCGCCCGAAGCGCGCCAGCGCGCGGCGGCGCAGCTCGCGCAGCCACGCCGGGTCCTGCGTGGCGCGCTCGCGCTCCAGGTCGTGCAGCGCCGCGGCGAAGTCCTGGCCCTTCGTGAGCAATCCGGTGTCGTGTGCCACGTCGGGCTCCTCAGCGGGCCGCGGCCGGTTCGCGCTCGACCCAGCCGTAGCCGCGTGATTCCAGTTCCACGGCCAGTTCCTTCCCGCCCGAGCGGGCGATCCGGCCGTCTACGAGCACGTGCACGAAGTCCGGCACGATGTAATTCAGCAGCCGCTGGTAGTGCGTCACGACCACGAAGGCGCGCTCCGGGTTCCGCAGGCGGTTCACGCCGTCGGCGACCACCCGCAGCGCATCGATATCGAGGCCGGAGTCCGTCTCGTCGAGGATGGCCAGCTTCGGCTCGAGCACGGCCATCTGGAACGTCTCGTTCCGCTTCTTCTCACCGCCCGAGAATCCCTCGTTCAACGAGCGGTTCAGCAGGCGCTCGTCCATGCCGACGCGCGCGGCCTGGTCCTTGACCAGTGCCAGGAAGTCGTAGGCGTCAAGCTCGGGCTCGCCGCGCTGGACCCGCATCGCGTTCAGCGCCGACTTGAGAAAGTAGCTCGTGCTGACGCCGGGAATCTCCACCGGGTACTGGAACGCCATGAAGATGCCGGCGGCGGCACGCTCCTCCGGCGCCAGCTCGGCCAGGTCGCGCCCGAGGTAGGTCATGCTCCCGCCGGTGATCTCGTAGGTATCGCGGCCGGCGATGACCTGGGCCAGCGTGCTCTTGCCGGAGCCGTTGGGGCCCATGATCGAATGGACTTCGCCGGCCCGCACCGTCAGGTCCAGGCCCTTGAGAATCTCGTGTCCGTCGACGGACACGTGCAGGTCACGAATGCGCAACAGTTCCATGCTTCAACCCAGTTTGTTTTCCGGACTCACTGCGACCGGCGTGCGCGGGGCACGCCAGAGGGACGCAAGCACCGAGACGGCCAGGATCCCGCCGATCACGGCCAGCGACAGGCTGACCGGGAACTTGTGCCACTCCGGCACGAGCGCCTTTTCGGCGTAGGCGTAGAGCATCTTGCCGCCGACGAAGACGAGGATGACGGCCAGGCCGTGCTTGAGGTAGGCGAACAGCCGGACCAGCCCGTCCAGCGCGAAGAACAGCGAACGCAGGCCGAGGATGGCGAACACGTTCGAGGTGAACACGATGAACGGGTCGGCCGTGATCGCGAAGATCGCGGGAATCGAGTCCACCGCGAAGAGGATGTCGGTCAGCTCGACGAAGATCAGCGTGACCAGCAGCGGGGTGGCCCACCAGCGGCCGTTCTCGCGCACCAGGAAGCTCTGGCCGCGGAACTCGGGCGTTACGGGCACCAGCCGGCGGAACAGCCGGATCACCGGGTTGCGGTCGGGATGCACGCCGCGTTCGCCGATCGCCAGCATCTTGATGCCGGTCGCGATCAGGAAGAGGCCGAACAGGATCATCGTCCACGTGAAGTGCTCGAGCACGGCCGCGCCGACGGCGATGAAGATCGCGCGGAAGACCAGGGCCCCGAGAATGCCGTAGAACAGCACACGGTGCTGGTACAGCCGCGGCACGTGGAAGTACGCGAAGATCATCACGAAGACGAAGATGTTGTCGACGCTGAGGGCCTTCTCGACCAGGTAACCCGCCAGGAAGGCCATGGCCGCTTCGCTGCTGCTGTAGCGCGCCCCCGGCCCGCGGAGCTGGTCCCACAGCAGGAAGATCACCAGGTTGAACAGCAGCGCCAGCGCGATCCACACGCCGCTCCAGATCAGCGATTCCCGCAGCGAAACCTCGTGCGGCCGCCGGTGGAAGATGCCCAGGTCGATGGCCAGCATGAGCAGGACGAACAGCACGAAGCCGCCCCACAGCAGGCCGGGATGCAGGACAAACTCAGCCAGCATGCATATTCCCCGTATCTGCGCGTCTAGCCGACGCTGCCCTCAAGGCTCACTTCCAGCAGCTTCTGGGCTTCCACGGCGAACTCCATGGGCAGCTCGCGGAAGACCTCCTTGCAGAATCCGTTCACGATCATGCTGACGGCGTTCTCGGTCGAGATGCCGCGCTGGTTGCAGTAGAACATCTGGTCCTCGCCGATCTTCGACGTGGTCGCCTCATGTTCCATGTGCGCGGTGCTGTTCTTCACCTCGATGTACGGGAACGTATGGGCGCCGCAGCGCTCGCCGATCAGCATCGAGTCGCACTGCGTGAAGTTCCGGGCGCGGTCGGCGCCCTTGTTGATCTTCACCATCCCGCGGTAGGTGTTCTGGCCCTGCCCGGCCGAGATGCCCTTCGACACGATGTAGCTGCGCGTGTTCTTGCCGATGTGGATCATCTTCGTGCCGGTGTCGGCCTGCTGGTGATGGTTGGTCAGCGCTACGCTGTAGAACTCGCCGACCGAGTCGTCGCCCAGCAGGATGCAACTCGGGTACTTCCAGGTAATCGCCGAACCCGTTTCGACCTGCGTCCACGAAATCCGCGCCCGGCGACCGAGGCACTTGCCGCGCTTGGTCACGAAGTTGTAGATTCCGCCGCGGCCCTCCGCGTCGCCCGGGTACCAGTTCTGCACGGTCGAATACTTGATCGTGGCGTCGTCCAGGGCCACCAGCTCGACGACGGCCGCGTGCAACTGGTTCTCGTCGCGCATCGGCGCCGTGCAGCCTTCCAGGTAGGACACGTGGCTGCCCGCGTCGGCGATGATCAGCGTGCGTTCGAACTGCCCCGTCTGCCGCGCGTTGATGCGGAAGTACGTCGACAGCTCCATCGGGCAGCGCACCCCCTTGGGCACGTACACGAACGAGCCGTCGCTGAAGACGGCGGAATTCAGCGTCGCGAAAAAGTTGTCCGAGTAGGGCACGACTGAGCCGAGGTACTGCCGCACCAGTTCCGGGTGGTGCCGCACGGCCTCCGAGAACGAGCAGAAAATGATGCCCAGCGCGGCCAGCTTGTCCTTGAAGGTGGTCGCCACCGAGACGCTGTCGAACACCGCGTCGACGGCCACCCCCGCCAGCAGGGCCTGCTCCTCCAGCGGGATGCCCAGCTTGCGATAGGTCTCCAGCAGCTTCGGATCCACCTCGTCCAGGCTCTGCGGGCCGCTGCGCTGCTTGGGGGCCGAGTAGTAGACGATCGACTGATAGTCGATCGGCGGGTAGTGCACGTTGGCCCACGTCGGCTCGCGCATGGTCAACCAGTGGCGATAGGCCTTCAGGCGCCACTCGGTCAGCCAGTCCGGCTCGTGTTTCCTGGCGGAGATCGCGCGAACGATGTCCTCGTTGAGTCCGGGCGGCACGCTCTCGGACTCGATGTCCGTGACGAAGCCGTACTTGTAGTCGGCGCGCTCCCAGGTCTCCAGCGCCTGGCCGGCTCTACTCATCCTGATCTGCTCCTGGCGGCCGCAACCGCCGCCGCGCTAGGCGCCCTGCGCCTTGCGCGTGTAGTACTCCACGTTCTGCGCGATGTACTTCTTCCACGGCGCCGGCACCTCGTCCTCGGGGAAGATGGCCTTCACCGGGCATTCATCCACGCAGAGCCCGCAGTCGATGCACGTGTCGGGATCGATGTACAGCATGTTTTCCGTCGCGAAGTCCGGCTCGTCGGCGCGCGGGTGGATGCAATCCACCGGGCAGACTTCGGTGCACGATGCGTCCTTCGTCCCAATGCACGGTTCGGTGATGTAATGACTCATCCGTTCTGCTCTCCGGCCGAGCCTGGCGGCTCGCGCCCCGCGGGCGCCCGAAACTCGCAGCAGGGGTGCCCGTCGAGCACGCAACGATCCAGCGCCACCGCGTCGCCGAGCAGCTCACTGAACGCCTCGCGCTCCATCTCACAAATTTCCCGGTGCCCGCTTGCGACGCCATGGTACGGGCACGTGAACACGGCCAGTTTCAGTTCGTCACCCGATCGATCCGCTTCGGCAAGCACGCCTTCGCGCGACAGGAGGTCCGCGAGGCGCGCGAACCGGTCAGACGCATGCCCCTGCCCAACGAACGGACGGGCACTGCCAGCCATCCGCCGCCCGACGGCCTCCAACAGCGCGCGCCGCTTATCCGGCCCGTCCGAGCGTTCAATTTCATCCAGCAACAGGCGCGAGAGTTCCTCCGCCTGCCCGCCGAACAGGCGCTTGGCCTCTTCCGCCACCGCGAACACGTCCGCCGGCCGGCCCGGTCCGCCGCGGCGCTGCGACCGCATCAACCAGCCTTCGGCGAGCAGCCGATTCACCTGCTGCCGAATCGCGGTGGTTGTCACGCCGAGTGCGGCGACCAGTTCCGAGATGGTCATTGGGCCCTGGCGCATGAGCAACTTGATAATGCGTTGCCCCGGCGACCTCGGTTCCGGCATGTGTGAGGTTAGCAGCATGCCCAATTTCTCCACCGCGCCGGGATGATAGTCAGTTAAGCTATTTTTGGCAAATCGAATTGTCAAAACTCGTGCAGCGGGGCGGTCGTGGGGTCATTCCGCGAAATCCGTTTGGAAAAGAAGACGCCGGACGAGGGCTCGTCCGGCGCTTCCGACCGGGGCACTCGCCCGGCCCAACCCTTTGCTTGTCGGCGCCGGGACTTGGTTCCCGGCGCCGCCTGCGCCCGTGTTAACGACTGGGGGAAACCAGCGGGCGCCACACGGGACGCGTCCTGTTCTCGTTTACGGCCGGTGCTCCACCATCACGCTGCTCGCGCGGCTTCGCCCGAGACGTTCCGCCCGGCTGACGGCGGTCACGTCGGCCCGCCCGTGCCGGTACGGACCGCTGATGCTGACCCCCACACCGTCGGCCTCGGCCCGCGCCCGGTAGCCGGCGTCACTGCTCACCCGCACCTTGCTGAACGAGCGGCCGCCGCGGGTGTCCGATAGCGAGTCGCTGATGCTCGTAGCGCGACCGCCGAAGCGTCCGCGGGACTCGGCCCGACTGTCGCTAACCGCTTCCCCCCACTCGCTTAACGAGGTGGAGGTTGAGCGACTGACCGCGTCGCCGCCGTAGTAACCGTCCGCCAGCGCGTCGCTGTGACTGATCGCGAGGCCACCCAGGGTGGCGGCGATGCTCTCGCTGTCGGCGAGGGCGGAACCGTAGAGTCCAAGGGCATCGGCACGCGAGTCGCTGATCGCCAGGCCGCCCAGGTCGGCCGTCGCCACGGCCCGACTATCGGCGAATCCGTAACCCCAGCCCCGGGCGTCGCTGGTTGCGATCGCCTCACCACCCCGGGACGCGCCCGCGATGGCCAGCGACCGTGCATTTCCCGTCGCGGTCGCGGTGGAGGTCGCCCGGCCGCCGTTGCTGGCGACCGCGATCGAGGTCGCCTCGCCGGCGTAGCCGAGGCTGGTCGCCAGCAGGCCGCAACTTGCGAGGCTGATCCAGGTGCGTTTCATGGTCTGCTCCTTTTCGTGGGAGGTCGTCATCGTCGCGGGGATGGACGCCGCGGGCGGCGCGAATATTCGCGCCGCCCGGCGCGGGAAATTGTCGGAGTTGGCGATATGCTGTGCTTCGCTGCAACGTGCGAAGCGAGCGATGATCGTGGATGCGGCGAACGTCGAACCTCCGGAATCCCAACTGCTTGCAGACGCGATGGCCGGCGTCCCCGAAGCCCGGCGTCTGCTGTTCGAGCGCTACCGCACGCCGGCCTACCAGGTCGCCCTGCGCGTCACCGGGCGGAACGAGGATGCGCTGGACGTCGTTCAGGACAGCTTCATCGCGGCGTTCGAAAAGCTGGACCGCTTCGAGCGCGACGCGTCCTTCAAGACTTGGTTTCTTCGCATCGTGACCAACCGGGCGCTGGACCTGTTGCGCGCACGGCGTGTGCGCCTGGCCGTACCGTTGGAAAAAGCCGCGGAGGACGAGGCTGCCCCGCAGCTGGCCGTGTCTGACACGGAGGCCCGAGGCTTGGACCGGCTCGCCCAGCGCGAGCTCGCCGCGCGGCTCCAGGCCGCCGTCGCCGCGCTGCCGCCGGAACAAAAGGCCGTGTTTGGCCTATATGCCACGGGCGACATGACATACGCCGAAATCGCCGAAGTGCTGGGCGTGCCGATCGGCACCGTGATGAGCCGGCTGTTTCATGCGCGCCGGCGGTTGCGCGAGCTGCTGCCGGACCTGGCGCCGGCGGACGTGTCGGCGTGAGCGCGGCATGTGGGAGTCGACGGTTGTATCGGACGGCGCAAATTTCCCACGCCCCGGCAGAATGAACCGAGCCGGCCAGTCGTCCACAAGTTGGACGATGGAAGGACTTGAGGGTCATGGATCGTGTAGGTGAGGAATTGCGGGAAGCCTTGGCGGCGCTGGAGGCGGGTCAACTTGACTCGCTCCGGCCCGACACGGTCGCGCGGCTCGAGGCCTGGCTCAACCGGGACGCCTCGGCCGCCGTGCGTGTGGCGGCCCTGCGGCCCCCGCCCGACCCGCGGCTCCAGGTCCGGGCGCCCGGGCCCAGCACCGTGCAGTGGGAACGCATGTGGACCGCCGTACGGGCGGCGGCGACGCCCCTGGCGGCGCGGCGGCGCTTCGGCGTGCTGCGGTTCTGGCGTCCAATGGTGGCGGCGGCGGCGTGCCTGCTGGCGATCGGCGTCTGGGGTTACACGCAGTCGGCCCCGGATGAGCCGACCATCGCCTGGGCCACGCAAGTCGAAATTCAGGACCTCGAGGTAGCGCCGGACGCCCTGCCGATGGTGTTCTCGGCGGGCGAGGACCGTACAATCCCCGTGATCTGGGTCCTGGAAACTGGTGGGTGACGCCGCGGCGGCGGGTACGTGGGGGCCAGGCGCGGCGAAGGAGGCCGACCGTGAACTCATCGCAACTCCGGCGCGTGGTGCTGCTCCTGCTGGTCGGTGTCGGCGGCCTGGCGGTCGCGGGTGACCGGCTGCAGGAGCCGAAGAAGGACAGCTTTCAGCTCGACGTGTGGACGATCCGGGCCACCACCAAGAATGCCGACATCTCGCCTGAGCTGAAGGACCTGGCGGAGATGCTGAAGAAGCAGTTCAAGTACACGGGTTTCAAGCTGGAGAAGAAGGCCAGCGGCAAGGCGGATCGGAACCAGACGTGGTCGGTGGAGCTCATCGAGGCGTACACCGCGAAGGTCACGCCGAAGGGCCGCGACAAGAACAAGGTGCAGCTCAACGTCGAGATTCTTCAGAAGGACAAGAGCAAGCTGAACTCGACCTACACGGCCGAAGCGGAGAAGTTCCTGGCGATCGGCGGGTACGCGCTCTCCGGCGGCGACTCGCTGCTCGTGGCGCTGCGGGCGAAGTGAGGGTCGGTCGGGAGTGCGGGGGCGGTTCGTTTGACCGGTTCAGCGCGGACGCGCGCCGTGCGGCCGCGCCGGCGGGCGGGGCGAATTTCCCGGCAAATCCAGCGGTTGTCGAGCATGGCGGACGTTGGCCGCCGCGCTTGCCGACGCCGGCGGATGTGGTATGATGCCCCTTCCGCCGCTGTGAATCGGCGACGGGGTGTAGCTCAGTCTGGCTAGAGCGCTTGGTTCGGGACCAAGAGGTCGCTGGTTCAAATCCAGTCACCCCGAGTACTTACGCGAGCATCCGTACCCTTTACTCGACGCGAGTACCCCAAACCCCTATCATCACGGGCAGGGAGTACACGCATGAGCCGTCCCTCTCGTCCGCACCGCACGTCCCTCGGCCGGTGGCGCTTTCGCGTTCGGGGCCAGGAATACACGTTCCCGGGCACGATGTCCGAGGCTGCCGTCTGGGCCGAACTCGCGAAGATCGAGTTCGGCGGGACCCGCAGCTACGAGGAACTGGCACACGCGGTCGGCTCGCCGCGCGCGGTGCGGGCCGTCGGACGGGCCAACGGAATGAACCGCGTGGCGATCCTCGTGCCCTG
>CAZVRR010000083.1:11424-13504 GCA_964629745.1 uncultured Planctomycetales bacterium
GGGGCCGTTGCGTACGTACACCGACCTGCTCGAACACTGGCCCGCCCCTTCTCCCTGGGTCAAGACCTGTGCCGAGCGCTTCGACCGATACATCGCACAGACTGAGGACACGGGCATCATCCTCTTGGATCGGATCACGGAGCGGGTACTCACGCGCTACGCTCAAGCCTTGCTCAAGCGCAAGTGCAAGCCCAAGACCGTGCGCCACTACATCGCCGCCACGCTCCAGGCCCTGCGCTGGGCCAAGGCGGAACACATCATCCGTGAGGTCCCGCCTCGGCCCAAGCTACCCACAGTCCAACGCGTAGCACGGGACATCCCGTTAGCCACGTTGCAGCGAATCTTTCAAGCGCTCGAAGGTAAGCGTGCACGCTGGATCTTGGAGTTCGTGCTCGTCACGGGGTGTCGGCCCGGGGAGGCTTGCACCCTCACGTGGTCGGACATCGACCTCACCCACGGGATCTGCACGCTCGATGCACACAAGACGGCCTGGTCGACAGGTAAGCCCCGCACAATCTATCTTCCCGCCCGTGCCGTCGAAATCATAGAGCACGAGCGTGCCCGTCTCGGGATACCACCTGATGCGAACCTGAACCGTGCCGCCGGGGAGCGTATACACGTCTTCACAAGTCGGAGCGGCAAACCGTACCGGCCCCGTGGACTGCGCTCGATCTTTCGGCGGGCTGCGAGGAAGGCCCTCAACAATGAGGCAGTCACGTTCTATCCGTACCAACTCAGGCACACTGCTGCTGTCTCGATGCTCGACCAGGGCAACGCGCCCGAGGTCGTCGCTCGCCTCCTGGGTCATGAGTCGCTCCAGATGGTGTGGTTCTACGCTCGTCTCCGAGAGCCCCGACTACGCGAGGCTGTCGCAGCCCTGACATCGCCGTTAGTCTCGCCGCTCTCGCCAGACCAGCCTGCGCCAGTTGGTGCGTCCCCTCGGACGGGCAGTTCGCGGGGTCGAGCCACTCGTCGAGAAGGATCCGCACGACCCGCCCGAGCTTCAGCACGCAGTCAGCCGGGATCAGGCTCCGCTCGATCCAGCAGCGGACCGTCTTGTCCGAGATCGCGAGCGCGGAAGCGGCCTCCCAAATCGTGACAGCCCGAATCATGGACACGCGTTGCAGCGGGACAGCCCCGTCACTGCGCCGCCAGGTACCGAGAGCACGCGGGCGGCATCCACGGGCGCCGCGATCTCCTGGGACCAGGCGTCTCATCGGGAATCAGCAAGGTAGCCCAGCACCCGTGACGGATTCTCGGGCGAGCACACGGCGGCCGTTCATCGTGAGATGGTTGACGCGAGCCCCCTGCCGGATCGCGACGGAGTTCCGCGCGCAGGGCGTGTGACGCTCGGATTACTGCTGGATCACCTGATTCCAGTAGTAGTTCGTGAACGACTTCTCGTTGCCCTCGTTGTCAGTGCGGGTCTTCGTCTTCACGACCACGTCGAACTGTGTGCCGACTTCTCCGGCGATAGCCACGAACAGTTCGTCCGAGGCTTCGGGGGCATCGTCGCCGAAGAGCAGCTTGCCGATGGCCTTGAGTTCCGCCGCCGCGAAGCAGACGTCATTCCCGTTGCGGTCCCGACGCACGAACATGAAGAACGGGTGCAGGAACTCCCGGTCCATCGCGGCCTCGAGACCCGGGTCCGTCCCGGCGATCTTGAGCGCGAGGTTGTACAGCGGGTACGGGCCCCGGTCCTTGGGTTCCCGCAGTTCCGCCGTCGAGCCCTCGATGATCTCGAAGATGTAGCGGCCATCCGGCGGCTCGTAGCGCCGTCCGCTCGCCGCATCAGTCGCCGCCACCGCCGCATCCAGCACGGTGCGGTCGACTCCCTGCATCACCGCCGCCATCTGCTGTATCAGGCCCTGGGGCTTAGCCGTAGCGGGTCCCCTGCCCGCTACCTTGCCCGGGGCGCTCCCCTTGCTCGGAGCTCTCCCATTCTTGGCGAAAGGTTTCGCTTGCGCCATCTTGTCTTTTCTCCTTTCCCGTGAGGGTTTATGCAGGCTGACTACTGACCAGCCTTGATCGCGACTCGAAACGTAGAACCAGTGTGGTTGATCGGTTATCCGGGAACCAC
>CAZVRR010000084.1:0-804 GCA_964629745.1 uncultured Planctomycetales bacterium
TCTCGGCCTCTTCCTCGCCCGCGCGTACATGCAGCGTGCCGCGGTCACGGAGCAGCTCGAACGCATCTCGGCCGCGCGCCACGCGCAGCCGTGGGCGCCCCGCCTGGTCGACCTGACGCAGGCCATGCCGGAAGGGGCCTTCCTGACCCAGTTACAGGTCACGACGCCGGAGGCCGAGCGCCCGGCCGCGACGCCGAGTTCTCCGGCCCGCCGGCCGGCTGCGCCGGAACGTGCTGCACCGGAACCGGAGGATGCGCAGCGCGTGCAACACGTCCGCCTGCTGGGCTACGCGCTGGATCATGCGGCACTGTTGCAGCTTCTGAACGCGCTCCAGGCGCTGCCGGACTGGACGCACGTCGAGCTCGTGCGGGCGACCGCGGAGCCCTACGCCAGCGGGATGGCCGTGCGCTTCGAATTCGACTGTCGCACGCAGGAGCCCGTGCCATGAAGGTGTGGCGGCGCGGACGCTGGACGTTCTATGACGTGGACGTCGCCGGGGCGGCGACGATGGTCGGGCTGGCCGTCGTCGGCTGGTGGCTGGTGATCGCGCCCTGGCAGGCCATGTGGCGCGATTACCACGCGCTGGCACTGGAGCGGATTGCCGGCGAGCAGCGCCTCGAGGCAGACCTGGTGCAGGTCGAGCGCTGCCGGCAGGACGAGACGCAGCTCGGGGCCGTCGTGGACGACATCATCGCCGGCGCGCCGCACGCCGATGCGCTGCCGCGCCTGCTGCGACAGATGACCGAGCTGGCCAAGGAGTGCGGCGTCGAACTGCTGAACGTGGCGCCACAATCGGCGACCGCC
>CAZVRR010000084.1:814-13356 GCA_964629745.1 uncultured Planctomycetales bacterium
GCGACCGCGGAAGGGGCGTACGTGGTGACGGACATCGCATCCACGGCGCGCGCCCGCAGCGTGGACTTCATTCGCTTTCTCGACCGGCTGGCCGCCGCGAACCCCTATCAGCGTCTGTGCAGCCTGGGCATGCGCGGTCCGGAGGGGAACGACGATGCGCAATGCGAGCTGAGCTGGAGCCTGCGCGTGTACCTGCTGCCGCCGCCCGATTCCGCGGAACAGAGAGGACGACCATGAGCGCGGGTTCCGGGCGCAAGCGTGTCCTCGCCGGCATCGTGCTGCTCGCGCTGGTGGCATGGGCATACGACACGTTCAGCCAGGACGGCACGCCACGAACGGCACAGGCCGCGCCCGGCGCCCCCGTTTCCGGCGGCGTGTCCGTCAACTCGGTGGGCGTGGACGTGCTGGTCGAACGCCTGGCCCTCTCGGCCTACACCCCGCTCGGCGACGGCGTTGATCGGCTGTCGCGTGACCTGTTCACGCCGACGTCGCAGATGAACGCCGCCGTGCCATCAGCGGACGGAGTAACCGCGGTTGCGCCGGACGTGCCGGGAGCGGTGCCGGCGCCGGCGGCGGAACCGGAATTTGCAGCTCAGCATGCGTTGCGCGGCGTTCTCCTCGGGCCGCGGCCGCTGGCGAACGTGGACGGCCAGGTGCTCGGGTTGGGTGCGCAGCTCGAGGATCGCGTGCTGGTCGCGATCGAGCGCGACCAGGTCACGTTTGAACGGCGGCGGGATGGGCGGCGCTGCACATTGCGAATCGAGCTGCGCCACCCCGAAGGTGTGCGAGCGGCCCCATAACAGCATGCGTACCCGCCGCGGCGCGGGCCGGATTGGCGAGCCTAAAGTACCCGCGCGGGCGGGTCGATGAGCACGCAGTAGGAGCCGTACTACACGGCCGGAGGCAACGCGGCCTTCGGCTGACAAGCGACAGGAGTGTGCCGATGTTGCCGCGTCAAGGCCGCAGAGCTGCATTCACGCTCGTCGAACTCGTGCTGGTCATCGTGATCATCGGCGTGCTGGCAGCGATCGCCGTGCCGCGCCTCAGCCGGGGGGCGGCGGGAGCCGGGTCGGGAGCGTTGTCTGCGGACCTGACCCTGATCCGGAATGCCATCAACCTCTACACCGTCGAACACAACGGCACGTTGCCGACGGCGGATATTGTCAACCAGTTGACGAAGTACACGAATCTCGGCGGCACCACCGTGGCCGACGCGCGGTCCTCAACCACCCCGTTTGGCCCCTACCTGGCCGCCATACCGATCTGCCCGGTCGGCCCGACGGCCGGCACGGATGCGGCCGACGATGTCAAGACCGCAGCCGCCTCGACCACCGACGACTCCACGGGGTGGCTGTACAACACGGCCACCGGCGAATTCCTCGTGAACAGCGACGACACCGACGACAAGGGAAAAGCGCTCAACACGTACTAGACGAGGAAGCGCAGGCCGCGATCGTCAAGTCCGCCGGTCCGTAGGGCGGGCACCTGGTACGTGTGAGCAAGAAAGCGGCCGCCGGTCTACTTGAGTCGGCCGCGTATGTCGCGGGCCATCTTCAGATGTTCCTGGAGCGTCGGCAGCGACTTCTGGGCAAAGTCCTTCAGGTCTGAGTTCTGTCCATCCTTGCCCTGCTTCTCGTAGGCCTTGATGTCCTTCTCGTGCGCGCTCACCATCAGGTCCATGTACTCGCGGTCAAACTCCGCCCCGCTGAGCTTGGACAGCCGGTCCACGTCCTTCTGCTGATCCTCGTCGAGCTTGTCCGGCGCTGTGAGATTCAGGCGGCTCGCGATCTGCTTGAGCTGCTCGTTGGCCCGGGCGTGATCGGTCATCATGTGCGAGCCGAACTTCCTGACCTCGTCGCTCGCGCCCTTCTGCTGGGCCAGTTCGCCGAGTCGCACCTCGACCAGGTTCCCGGGGACGGCTTTCTTTACGAACTCGCGATCCGCGTCATTCACGTTGCGGTCTTCCGCCCGGGCGGCCGCCACCAGCGCCAGCACCAGCGCCACCTGCAATCCTGCTCGCATGATTCTTCTCCGCGCAGGGTCTTCGAATTTCCTGAACACGCGCGATCATAGGGGTCGGCCCACCCAGGCGTGCGGAATGACGTGGTTTTTAGCGCCTGGCGCCGCGCGTCACACGCCGGTCGTGGAGACCTGGATACCGGCGTCATACCGGCGCTGATCGAGGTGTCGCCGCCAGTCGGACCGCGGCTGCGGGAAGTCGGTGCGGAAGTGCACGCCGCGCGACTCGGTGCGCGCCGCCGCGCTCGTCGCGATGCATAACGCGACGGTCAGCATGTTCTGCGTTTCCCAGGCGGCCGGTTCATCGAACACCTTGTCCATCACGTAGCGCGCCCAGAATTCGATGATCTCGATCGTCTCGCGCAGCCGGTCGGCCGAGCGTTCCACGCCGACGTTGCGCGACATCATGCTGCGCAGGCTGTTCAGCACGTCCGCGACGTCCAGCGACGTGCGCGGCGACTGGGGCAGGAGATGGCTGATGGGCCGCGGGCGGTCCAGGCGGTCGCTCTGTCCGGCACGCCGTGCGGCGTCCCGTCCGGCGCGGGCGCCGAACACCAGTCCCTCCAGCAGCGAATTGCTGGCCAGGCGGTTCGCGCCGTGCAGCCCGGTGCAGGTGATCTCGCCGCAGGCCAGCAGCCCGGGCAGGCTCGTCTGCGCGTCCGGCTCAACGACCACGCCGCCGACCATGTAGTGCGCGCTGGGACGGACGGGGATGAGGTCCGTTTCCGGGTTGATGTCGAACTCGGCACATAGCCGCGCAATGGTGGGGAAGCGGGCTGCGAAGTGTCCCGGCGGAAAATGGCGCACGTCGAGGTGCACCCAGGCCGCCTCTTCGCGTTTCATCTCCGCGGTGATCGCGCGGCTGACGATGTCACGCGGGGCCAGCTCGGCCCGCTCGTCGTACTGCGGCATGAAGCGCTGCCCGCCACGATTCAGCAGGTACGCGCCCTCCCCGCGCACGGCTTCGCTGATCAGTGCACGCGAGGCGCCGGCGAGGTACAGCGTCGTGGGATGGAACTGCACCATCTCCATGTCGCGCAGCACGGCGCCGGCCCGAAACGCCATCGCCAGCCCGTCGCCCGTGGCCACCGGCGGATTGGTCGTCTCGCGGAAGATCCGCCCCGCTCCGCCGCTGGCCAGGATCGTGGTCGTGGCCCAGAACATCTGGTGGCCGTGCTTGGGATGAAACGTGATGGCCCCGTTCACCTGGCCGTCGTGCGTCAGCAGGTCGATCGCGAAACAATGCTCGAACACGCGGATGCGCGGGTTGGCGCGAACGCGCTGGAGCAGTGTCCGGACAATCTCGGCCCCCGTGGCATCCCCGTGCGCATGGACGATCCGCGAGGCTGAGTGGCCGCCCTCCCGGCCGAACAGCAGCGCCCCGTCGGCGACATCGAAGCGGGCGCCCCATTGCCGCAAGCGCGCGATGCACTCCGGTGCTTCGGCCACCACCTGCCGGATCACCGCGGGGTCCCCCAACTCGCACGCGACCGCCAGCGTGTCGTCGGCGTGCTGGGCCGAGCTGTCTCCCTCGTCCAGCGCCGCCGCAATTCCCCCCTGCGCGTAGCTGGTGGCCGACTCCGTGACCGCGTCCTTCGTCACGACCAGCACGTCCCCGCCTTCCGCCGCGTCGAGCGCGGCAGTCAGGCCCGCCACGCCCGAGCCCAGCACCAGGGTGTCCGTGAACAGGTGCACCAGGCGGTGCGGTTCGAAGTTGGTCAGGTACCGGCGGGAGCCGATCGCGATGCTCATGGGACCTCGTGCCCGGGCGACGCACCAGCGAGTCGCCACGGGAATCCTACGGTAAATTCGCCGACACGTCACCCACCGCGGCCGATCCGCCGGGCGGACCCCCGCGCCGCGCGCCGCGCGATATCATGCCGCGCATGGCGCGCCGCGCGCTGGGCTATTTCCTGCTGGCAGCGTTATTCCAGGTGACCACGGCCCTGGTGTCGCCCGAACATGACTCCGCCGCTTGGTTGTACCTCGCGGCGCGCCAGGCCCACGGCGAAATGCCCGGGCGCGAGCTGTGGGACAACAAGCTGCCGCCGATCTACCTGGTCGGGCGCGCGGCCCTGGCCACCGGGGCGCCGCTGATCAGCCTCTGGCTGCTGGAAAGCGCCGTGACAGCGCTGGGGGCGCTGGCCGTGGCGCTCATTGTTCGGCGGGCGCTGCCGGGATCCGACTCCGCTGCCACCTGGGCTGGCGCGCTCGTGTGCCTGGCCAGTGGGATCCCACAGTGGCGCGGGGCGGGCTATGCTGCGGAGGTCTACGCTTTGCCGCTGTCGGCCGCGGCCGTCTGGCTGCTGCTGAGTGCGCAGTCCGGCGCTCGGCCCGCGCTCGGCCGGTGGTGCGGCGCGGGACTGTTTTGGACGCTGGCCGCTGCGTTTCGCCTGCCACTGTTGCCCGCGGCGCTCCTGACGAGCGGCTGGGCGGTGTACAGCACTCCCCGCGCGCGGCTCCGGTCGGCGACGGCGGTCGGAGCCGGGGCCCTGTTGGGAGTCGTGCTCGTGTTCGCGCATCCGCTGCGGGCGAACTATGCGGCCGCGTGCTTCGAGGCGGCGCTCGCGTGGCCCCTGCGGGCGGGGGGATCGGGCGCAGCCGGACCGCTGGCCCCCACGACCCTCGCGCGCCTGGCAGACTTCCTCCAGAACCTCGCGAAGCTGGGATGGCTGCACGGCGCGGCGGCGCTGGGGCTGTGGCTGTCGCGACACCAGGTCGCGCGGCCCGCGCGCGGGCTGCTCCTGCTGTGGTACCTGGGTGCGGCGTGCAGCGCGCTGGCCGGCTGGAACCAGTTCGCGCACTACCACTACGTTCTGCTCGCGCCCGCGGCCGTGGGCTGCGGCCTGCTCTTTGTACAGGGCGCGCCGCGCGGGCGCGCGGCGGCGCGCGTCATCGTGTGTGCGGTGGCGCTCACGCTGGCCCTGGGCGCGAGCGTGAAGCTGACGCTGCGTGCCCGGCGGGAAGCGCAGTCCGTGGAGCTGGCCGCGGTGCGGGCGTTCTTCGCGGACCGGCCCGCCGACGAGAGTGTGCTGTTCTGGGTTCGCGGCCGCCACCTGCGCCTGGCGTGGGAGGTAAACCATCCGGCGGGCGTGCGGCATTTCCTGGCGCGGTCCTACCTCGACATGGACCTGCGGCTGTTCGAAGAATTCGTGGACGAGTTGACAGGCCCGCATCCGCTGTGGATCGTCGAGGAGCGCGCCTCGGGGCATGCGCTGCTGAGCGAGCCCGGCCAGGCGGCGTGGGAATCCCGGGTGGAGTCGCTGGGACGTGCGCAGCAGCGCGTGCGGCTCGGCTTCCGCCGGGCCGCGGTGTGCGGCCCGTTTGAGATCTGGCGGCGGGTCGAGGCGGCCGCGCCGACCGAGGAAAGGAATCGACGGTGACAGACCCGCGACTGGACATCGTGTTCGTGATGCCGCATCCCGACGACGTGGAAATCACGTGCGGCGGCGCGATCGCCAAGCTCGTCAAGCTCGGGCACCGCGTGGGCGTGCTGCACATGACCAACGGGGAGCCCACCCCGCGCGGCACGCCGGAGCTGCGCGCGCGTGAGCTGGCGGAAGCCGCGCGGATTCTTGGCGTCACGCACGTGGAGACGGTGGCGCTGCCGAACCGGGAGCTGATGGACGGGCCGGCGGCGCGCTACGCGGTCGCCACGGCCCTGCGCCGCTACCGGCCGCAGACCGTCGTGGGGATGGCCGGTCGCACGCCGGCTGCATCGCCGGATCACTACCAGGCGCAACTGATCCTGGAGGGCGCGCGGTTCTACGCGCAACTGACGAAATGGGACGATCGCTTCGCCGGCACGCCGCCGCACCGTATCGAGTGGCTGTGGTACCGTCCCGTGCACATCGCGGCCGAAGTCAGCCACTGGCACAGCACGTTCGTGATCGATACGTCCGACGTGATCGAGCAGAAGATGGCCGCGATCTCGGCATACGGCTCGCAGTTCGACGCGAACCGGCTGGCCCGGCTGCTGCATCGGATCCGCGCCTTCGACGCCGCGGAAGGGGCCCGGGCGGGTTTTGCCTACGGGGAGCTGTACGCGTTGCCGCACCCGCTGCCGCTGGCCGATCCGGTGGCGCACTTCCGCGGGTACGTGCCGCCGCAGGGCCCGCCGCCGACGCCGGTGTCGTAGCGGCGCGTCACAGCGGGCGCGGCTCGCCGTCCTCGGCCGCGTCGGGAGAAATCTGGCCCAGCGCGATCAGCGCCAGCCAGGCGGCCTTCTGCTCGGCTTCCTTCTTGCTCGGGCCCCAGGCACTGGGGAACGAGGCGACCTCGAAGCACTTCGAGTGGTCCGGCCCTTTTTCGTCCAGCAGCTCGTACTGCGGGGTCATGCCCTGCACGCGCTGCGCATACTGCTGGAGCTGTGACTTGAAATTGAACTGGTGCTCCGAGGCGACCGCCGCGTCGATTTCCGCCGCCATGTGCGTGAGGATGAAGGCGCGGGCGGCCTCGAAGCCGCCGTCCAGGTAGACGGCCGCGATCATCGCCTCCAGCGCCGCGGCCGCCAGCGAGCGCGGCATCTGCTCGCCCAGGTCCATGCCCTGGCCGCAGCGCAGCACGTTGGTCAGGCCCAGCTCGGCGGCGACGCGCGCACAGGCCCGGCGCGACACGACGGCCGACTTGATCTTGGTGAGATCGCCCTCCATCGAATTGGGCAGGCGCTCGAAGAGCGCGTGGCAGACGACCAGGCCGAGCACGGCGTCGCCGAGGAACTCCAGCCGCTCGTTGCTCTGGTCGCGCGTCTCGGCCGACGAGGCGTGCGTGAGCGCCGCCTCCAGCAGTTGCAGGCTGTGGAAGCGATACTGCATCTTCTCCTGGCAGACGTCCAGGGTGGGGACAGGCTCCGACATGCAGCGACCTTTCCGGAGACCGCTGACGCAGGGCGCCCCGCGTGAGGGGACAAGGCGACGTGCGTCAAGGGTCAATCCCGATGACACGGTGCCGGGACCATGGCGCGGCGCCGGCACACGATCAACTTACCTGATGGTAATCGATTCGGGCTTGCACGGGTAGTCCTTTCTGTGCGCCGCGGCGTGCGAGTTTGCGCGGACCTGAATGCCCGGTGAAATCTTCTTCAGTCCTTGGCCGTGAGCGGGCCCCAGCGGCCCGCGAAGGCGTACCTCGCTTGCCCCCACGTCGAGGCGCCTATGATGTCGAGTGAACGCTGTCTGCGACGCGCACCGTCCGCTGGAGGACTCGCAGGTCTGCTCCGGGCAACGGGGCGCGCGGCTCGCGAATGCAGGTGCCCACCGCACCGGCAGCACGGTCACGCGAGCAGGTTACCGGCTCGGACCGCTGGTCAGGGCCGTCGGGCCAGTTTAAGTAAGACTTTAGGGTAACTATCCCTGAGTCTGTTTTAATCAGGTGGGTAAGGTTCGGGCTGCGAGCCGAGCCACCAGGCAGGACGCGGGGAGGCGTCCGGCGGGATGCGGACCCGCCAGCGCGCGGGTCCTCGCGAGTACAGCACATGAGCGTGTCAGGCCAGTTGGACCTTTCGTTATCCGCAGCTTCCCAGCACCCCGCGCAGGGGGTCGGGACGCGGCCCGCCCCGGGGCCGGGCGCCGCACTCGACCTCTTCACGACCGCGACGTTCGCCTGCCAGGAGTGCGGGGCCCTCGCGCGGGTTCACGTACTCGAGACGTATCGCGCCGGGTGCGCGCTCTACGAACACTTTTGTGTCCGCTGCGCCCGGAGCGTGCCTCGTCCGGCGCCCCTCGCGCCGCAGGCCGCGCGCCCGAGCCTGCCCGCGCTCATTGCCCTGACCGGCGTCGCGACGGCCTGGCTGGCCGTGCTCGCCGACTGGATTCCGGGCTGGAGCGAGCACCCCGGCCGGGGGATGTACAAGGCCGCGGCCGCGGTGCTCTCGATGCTCCTGGTCCTGACCGGGGCCGTGCTCGCGGCGGACCTCCTGGTCATCGTGGGCGTGCTTGCATTGGACGGCACGATGGCCGCCGACTGGGTCGGGCTGGCGCGCGCCCCGGGACTCGGCTGGAAACAGCAATGGCTGCTGGTGGTTTCGCTGGCGCTGGTGGCCGTGGCCCTCGCGGCGCACCTGAGGCCAGCCCGCTTCGCGGCGCGTGGCGCTCTGCGCTCGGAGCGCCGCGCGCCGGCGTAGGGCGGCGCAGCTCGGGCGGGGGAGCATGGTGGGAGAGTGGCTCGTGAGCGCGGCGATCATCCTGGGCGGACAACACACCTGGCAACGCGAGGGCTTCGAGTCCCTCTGCCCGCGCCTGCTGCTGCCGATCGCCCACGCCCCGCTCGCCCTGCACATCTTCGCCTGGCTGCGTGAGGTCGGCGTCCGCGACGTCGTGCTGTGCACGAACCAGCCGCGCGTGTACCTGGACCAGTTGGGAGATCACGTCGCTCCGGGCGTAACTCTCCAGTTTCTCGTGGACCACACGCCGCGCGGACCGGCCGGCTGCGCCCGCGACGCGGCGGCGCTGGTGCCGGCGGACCAGTACCTGGTGCTCGACGGCACCGTCCTGCCGGCCGTCGACTCGCTCGAGCTGCTCGCCTCACACCGGCGCAGCGGGAGCGCGGCGACGGTCGTCGTGCACGAAGTCACCGACCCGCGCACCCGTGCGCCGGAGCTCAGCCCCGCCGGAATCTACGTGCTCGAGCGGCGCGTGTTTCCGTTCGTGCCCGCGACCGGCTTCCAGGACATCAAGGAAATGCTGATCCCGCGACTGCACCGGGCCGGGCTCGGTGCGGTGGCGTACCGCGTCAGCGGCGCGCCCCCGCAGCTCGCAGGACTGTCGTCGTACCTGGCGGCCCAGGCCTGGATGCTCGGCCGCCTGCGGCGCCCCGGGGCGCTGCCGGCCGGTTTTGCCTGGGACGGCGCGACGTGCCGGCACGAGACGGCCCAGGTCGCCGCGGGCGCCCGGTTGAACGGACCCGTCATGCTGGGTCCGCACGTGCGGGTCGCGGAACACGCCATCGTGATCGGCCCGACGGTCATCGGCGCGGGCACCACCGTGGGGCCGCAGGCCGCCGTCGGATGCAGCGTCTGCTGGAGCCGCAGCACGATCGGCCGCGCCGCGCGCGTCGAGCATTGCCTCGTCACGTCCGGCGCCCATGTCGAAGACGGGTCCCTGCAACGGGGGTCGATCTGCGCGGCGCGCGGCAAGAACCAGGCGACGCTCGCGCCCCGTCCCCAGGAGTCTCTCTATGCGTCGTGAACCGTCCGGACCGCGCGCCCTGGCCAAGCGGGTCATGCCGCCGCCGGACCCGGAGCCCTCGTTCGAACTCGACGCGGCCGCTCCGGTGCCGCCGGCCGGCCGGGTGGCCGCCGATGGGCACGTGCCGTTCTCTCCGGCGGTGCTGCTGAAGTACCGCTGGAGCATCGTGACCGTCTTCAGCGCGCTGTTTGTCCTGGCCTCGGTGGTGATCTGGACCTTCGAAGTGCCCCAGTACCGCGCCACCGCCATCGTCGAGGTCTCCCCGGTGCGCTCGCAGCTCACGGGCAGCGACGTGGTCGTGATGTACGAGAGCTTTCGCGCAAGCCAGGTGGACTACATCAAGAGCTCGGTGGTGCTCGAGCGCGTACTCGACCGGATCAGCCGCGACGGCGAGCTGCGCCAGACCGACTGGTACCGCGACGTGCCCGTCTCGCCGCTCGACCGCCTGCGCGCCGGGCTGGGCCTGCGCCGGCCGCGCCCGCCGCAGGCGCGCCTGGCCGAGGACCTCTCCGCCGTCGCTCCGCCGCACAAGCAGCTCGTGTACGTGTCCCTCGTGGCGAACACGCCCGGTGAGGCGAAGCGCGTGGTAGACGCCGTGCTCGACGAGTTCGTGCGCTTCTCGCGACAGCGGGCCAGCGACGGCGAGCTCGAGCTGATGCAGCAGCTGCGCAAAGAGATCGCCGAGCGCGAGCGGGAGCTGCGCGGGCTGGAGGACAAGGCCGCCAGCGTGCGCGTGCAGCTCGGGACCGGCACGCCCGGCGAGCTCGTCACGCAAGGCATCTTGCGCCTGGACGAGCTGGAAGCCCGGGTGCGCACGCTGGAAACCGACATCGAGTTCACCGCGCAGATGCTGGCCCTGGCCGAGTCGCACGCCGAGCCGGCGGCCGAGCCGGTTGCTCCCAGCTTTGAGGACGACGAGATCTGGCGCGCGCGCCAGGAAACCCTGCGCCAGGCGCGGCAGGCGGCGGCCCTGGCCGGCGCGCAGTTCGGCGAGACGCACCCGCGCATGGTCGAGCTGCAACAGAAGATCGAGCTGGCCGAAGCCGATGTGCGGGGTCGCGAGGCCGAGCTGAGCGCGAACCCCATGCAGCCGCGGAACTCCACGCCCCAGGAGCTGCGCGAGGACCTGCGCGAGATGAACGTCCGGCTCGGCGTGCTGAAGCAGTTGGTCGGCGCCGAGCAGACGCGGTTCGCCTCCGTCTCGAGCGGGGCCGAAACGCTGACGGTCCTCGATACCCAGCGCAAGAAGACCGAGGACATGCAGCAGCAACTGGCACGCCGTCTCGAACTGCTCGAGATGAACCGCGAGGTCGCCGGCGTGATCCGGGCGCTGCCCGCGACCGAGCCGGGGACCCCCGAGAATGACCAGCGTTTCAAGCTGCTCGCCGTCGCGCTGGCCGGAGCGGCGGCCACGAGCGTCGGGGTCGCGTATGCACGCGTGCGACTCAGCCCGACTGTCAGCGACGTCGGCGCGCTGGCGGCGCCCACGTCCGGCGTGTTCCTGGGCCGTTTGCCTCTGCGGCGCGGGCGCGATGCGGCGGCGCTGGAAGAGTGTCCGTTGCACGCGGAAGCGGTGCGTGTCGTCCGCACCGCGCTGCTGAACCGGTTGCACGGCTCGCGCGGCTCCGCCGTGCAGATCACCGGCGCCTCGGTGGGCGCGGGCAAGAGCACGCTGGCCTGCCTGCTGAGCCGCAGCCTGGCCCAGTGCGGGAAGCGTACGCTCCTGGTCGACGCGGACCTGCGGCGGCCGACGTTGAATCAGCGTTTTGCGATCGACTGCGCGCCGGGCTTGCTCGACGTGCTCGCACAGCGCGTACCGGTGGCCAAGGCGACCCACAAGACCTCCATTCCGCGACTGTCCGTGCTGACGACGGGCCACGCCCGCCGGCACGAGGATCTCGAGCTGCTCGCCAACGGCGCGCTGGCGGAACTGCTGCGCCAGTGGCGCAACCAGTACGACGTCGTGGTAATCGACAGCCCGCCGCTGCTGGGAACCGCCGATGCGGGCATCCTGTCCCGGGTCGTCGACGGCTCGATCTTCGTCGTGCGCGAACGCCACTGTCGGCGCGCCGAGCTCCTCGAGGGGCTGGCGGCCCTCAGCGCCGCGGGCGGCAAGTTCTTTGGAACCGTCTTCGTCGGTTCGGGGCCGGGCGGCCCGTACGGCTACGGGTACTACGGCTACGGCTACGCGTACGGCGGCGCTGCCGCCGTTACCACCGGCGCGGCCCGCGCGGCCGGATCCGGTCCGGCAGCGCGCGGAGATTCGGCGTGATCAGCGAGCTGATCCTGATCGACTGGCGGCCCGAGTACCTGGCCGGCGCACCCGCCGAGTACTCGCTCCTGCGGATGCCCGCGGGCAGCGGTGCCTGGCTCGACGTGCTCTGGCGCGGCCTGCGCCGGCTCGACCTGCACGCGCTGCACGTTTGCCCGAATTTCGCGCCGGGCGCCGAGTACGCCGCGGCGATCTCGGCCAGCGTGCCGGGCGCACGCCTGTTGTCATGCGCGGAGGTCTTCGACTATCTCGACCAGCGCGAGCCGTCCGACCGCATCCTGCTGCTGGACAGCCGCTACTGCCCGTGGGAACGGCCGGACCTGGCGCGACTGCTCCAGGACGACGCCGATTGTGGCCACGCGCGGCACCTCACCCCGCTGCGGCAGAGTCAGCGCGGCACGTGCGAACGCGTCGTCTGCGACGCGCGCGGCACGATCCGTCTGATCCAGCGCCTCTACGACGGCGTGACGCACCTCGAACTCGCGGGGGTGATGGCGACGGTCCTGCCCGCGGCCCTGGCCCGGGGTCTGCGCGTCGTGGAGCCCCTGGCGCCCGCGGACATCCGCCAGCAACTGATGGCGCACGGCGTGCCGAGCCGCGATGTGCCGATCGCTGGCGAGACGCTGGATCTCGCATCGGAGCAGGGCCTCCTGGCGCTCAACGAACGCTGCCTGGCCGACGGCCCGCGCCGCGGCCTGCACGAGCGCGGCCCGCAGGTCTGGGCGGCCCCCGATTGCACGATTGCGCCGAGCAGCCGGATCGCAGGGCCCGTGATCCTCCAGTCCGGCGCCGTGCTCGAGTCCGACGCAGTGGTGATCGGGCCGGCGGTCGTCGGGACGCAGGCGCGCGTCGCGGCGGGCGCGGTGGTGGCGCAATGCGTGCTGGCTCCCCAGGCGCAGGTGCCGTCCGGCGCGTGCATCGCGTACCGCGTGGTGTCGTCCGACGCAGTGTCGGCGCCCCCATGTGGCGCCGCGGCGCCCGACCGCGGCTGCCCGGTGCTGCCGTTGCTGCCCGCGCCGCCCGCACGCCCGGACCGGGCCCCGGGCGGCGGGGAGGTAGGCCAGGCG
>CAZVRR010000085.1:0-931 GCA_964629745.1 uncultured Planctomycetales bacterium
CGCGCGGGCGCGCGGCGCGGGCGGCGAACGGGCGTCGTGTCAGCATGCGATCACCATGTGGGACACGTATGGGGACGGTTGGAACGGCGGCCAGATCGACGTCTACGTGGACGGTTCGCTCGTGCTGGCCGATGTCACGCTCGCTTCGGGTTACGGGCCGGAGACCGTGTATTTCGACGCCGAAGCATGGGACACCATCACCACCGTGTGGACCGCCGGCGGGTGGCCCTACGAGGCCGAGTATTGCATCTATGACGGCCAAGGCACCGAACTGGGCTGCGATGGCGTGGGCGGGGGCGTCGAGCCGACGGGGATCACGGTCACGGGATTCTGCGCTCCCTACGGCTATCCGCGCGTGTTGTATGCGCCGACGGAGGAGGACAACCCGGTGTTCCGCGCCGCCGTGGAGGAATGTCTCGGCGCGACCTGCGACTACTTCGACGCACGCTACGAGACCCCGACGCTGTCGCTGCTGAGCTACTACGACTGCATCCTTACCTGGGTCAACTTGCCGTACGACGACCCGGTGCTCATGGGCGACCGCCTGGCCGACTACGTCGACTGGGGCTATGGGAAGGTCATCCTGGGCCAGTGGTGCTACCAGAGTAACCAGTTCTACTGGCTGGAAGGTCGCATCATGGGTCCGGACTACTGCCCCGTCACTGTCGAAAGCAGCTACAACTCCAGCTCCTACGCCGGCGACGGCGTGGCTTGCGTGCACAACGGGCCGCCGCTCGTGTCCGCCTACAGCACGTCCTATCTCGATCATTGCACGCTGCAAGCCGGCGCACACGCCGACGGCACGTACCTCGACGGCTGGCTCTCCGTCGCCTGGCGACCGGATGGGAAGGTCTACTATAGCGCAGGCAACACCGGCGGGACCTTGGGCACCGGGCAATGGGCCGAGCTGGTGTGCAACATGGCGCGCTGC
>CAZVRR010000085.1:941-13342 GCA_964629745.1 uncultured Planctomycetales bacterium
GTCCCTTCTGCGACGATGAGGCCTGCTGCCACTCGGTCTGTTCCTACGACCCGTACTGCTGCTACGCGAGCTGGGATAGCCTCTGCGCCGACGAGGCCCGCAACGACGCCAACTGCTGGGAGTGCATCTGCGCCGAGGAGACCACGCCGCCGGTCGTCGAACTCACAGCCCCGCCGGAACTCGGCGCAGGTTGCGCCTGTGGGAGCGTGAGCGTGCAGGGATCGGCCTACGACCCCGACGTCGACTTCGAAAACTACGTGCTGGAATACAGCCAGCTCGGGACCGGTACGTGGACGGTGATCGTGAACAGTACGACGCCGGTCGTGGACGGCGAACTGGGCGTGTGGAATACGACACCCCTTGCCCAGGGCTACTATTACCTGCGCCTGCGGGCCTACAACCTGTGCGGCCTCGGCGCCGCGGTCACGCGCATGGTCTTCGTCGACGACGACTACGACACGCTCTCCTGGAGCTACCCGGGGGCTGGAGACGTGGTCGCCGGCAACGTCTGCTTCACGGGCACGGTGTTCGAGGCCTGGTGTGGTTCGGACTACTCGGTCCAGTACCGACCCGCCGGCGGGGGCGTATACCAACCGGTGGATCCGGCGCATCCCACGTATCCCGGCACCGTTGTGAACAGTACGTTCGCGAACTGGGATACCGTGACGCTGGGCGTGGCCGACGGGCCCTACATCGTGCGCGTTCAAGCGTGGAACGACTGCTCACAGATGAAGACGATGACGCGGACCATCACCGTCGATAACACCAACCCCACGCCGCTGATCGCCGCACCGATGAACTGCGCGTCGCTCGACGGCACCGTCGAGATCTGGGGTACGGCGTATGACGCGAACATGCAGTCGTGGGCACTGCAAGTGACGGGCGGCACGTATCACAGCTGGAATCTGCTGACTTCCGGTACCTGGAACGTGGTTGACAACGTGCTGTTCGACTGGGATGTGTCCGACCTGACGCCCTGCGCGTACACGCTGAGACTGGTCGTGACGGACGAGGCGGTAATCGGTTGCGGACCGTATCACCACCAGACCGAATACCTGACGTCGGTCATCGTCGGCCCCGGCTTCGTGCTGCCCGGCGACCTGAACTGCGACGGCGACGTGAACGCCTTCGACATCGATCCGTTCATCGACTGTCTGACGACCGGCGACTGCGATTGCCCGTAGGTGCGACGCGAAGGGCGATAGACGGCGTGCGTGGGCGGGCCGCCACCAGGCGTGTGTGGCCCGCATTCTTCGCTCGCAAAGGAGATGGCAGGGTATCGGATACAGCCGATCACTGGGCCGGCGCGCCCCTGGCCGCGATGCACGTGCGGACATGCTCCAGCCAGTCCGTGTCGGGCGGGCCGTAGGGACGGAACTTCTCCAGCAGGCCGAGTTCCTGGCTGAAGAGCAGGGCGCGGTGCATGCCGAGCCGGTTCGCCTCGGGTGAATCGATCAGGTTGCTCGAATCCGCCGCACTGAGCTGGAACAATACGCGGTGGTCGAATTCGCCCAGCGCGGCGCGATCGAGCGTCCGCTCCAGCGTCGCCAGCGTGTCGGACCACGCGAGCACGTGCAGCCCCAGCGGCGGCCCCTCGCGCAGCAGTTCGGCGAACTGCCGGTCGGTCGCGGGGCCCTCGTCGTCGCGCGCAGAAAAGCTGAAGCTCTCCTCGCGGCGACGCAACATGCGGTAACGCTGGAGGCCGTTGACCACGACGAAGATGCTCGGCTCCGTGGTGCTGCGGGTCTCCAGCCGACGCCGCAGCTCGCCGGCCAGCTCGGCGAGCACCTCCGGCACGTCGCGCCACTCCACGAGGCGCCAGGCGTGCGGCAGTAACTCGAGCACGCGACGGAATGCGGGCGTGGTCCGCTCCTCGCCCGCCGCGCCGGGGAGAATCACGAACCGCGCGGCCTGCGGCGGGTTCTGCACGGCCATCCCCAGCAGCGCCGTTTCCAGCAGGCACCGCGCGGCGTCGTCGCGCTGGCCGACCACCAGGAGGTTGGCCCCGCTCTGCCGCTGGAACGTGACGCCGGTCGGCTCCTTGATTGCAACCGGTTCGCCGAGCCAGGCGCGCGGCGGCGCCGGTCGGGCCGGCCAGTGCGGGGCCTCGATGAAGCGCTCCAGCGCCAGGTTCTGGCGCACGTCGGCCGGGGCGTTGCCCTCGAAGACCACCGGCGGCGCGGTCCGCGTGCCGCTGCGCCCGGCGTGTGCCGCCACGCGCGCGAGATAGCCATTGCGTTCGTCGTCCGGGAGCCAGGCCACCTGGAACGCCGAGTTGCCCTCGACACGGCCGCCCGCGTCGTTGTAGATCGCCTCGCCGGGGCGCGACAGCAGGCGGGCCGCCACGTTGGTATCGTCGAGGATGAGCTGCGCGTCGGCCTCGGAACACTGCAACGCGATGCGTACGGCCATCTGCCCGAGCGTGCTGCGCGGCAGCCCCGCCGTCCCGCCGAGGGTCTGCGAGCCGAGCAGGGCGTGGATGCCGAACGCGCGGCCCTGGCGCACGAGGCGGTCGAGCAGGACCCCGGCATCCTGCGCCAGCTTGTCGTCTTCGGCAAAGTAGATTTGGAACTCGTCGACGATCAGCAGGATGCGCGCCAGCCGCCGGCCGGTGGGGGCGCGGAACGCGGCGACATCCTGCACGCCGGCCGCGCGGAACAGCTCGCCGCGACGCGACATCTCCGCGTCGAGCCGCTGGAGCACGCTGACGCCGAACTCGCGGTCGCTCTCGATCGCGATCACGCGCGCGTGCGGCAGGCGATTGGTGACGTAGGTCTTGAACTCCACGCCCTTCTTGAAGTCGACCAGGTACAGCTCGACCTCGTCCGGGCTGTACCACAGCGCGAGGTTCGTGACGATGACGTGCAGGAGTGTTGACTTGCCCGACCCGGTCTTGCCGGCGACCAGCGCATGCTGCGCCAGGCCGCGGCCGAGGCGGAACTGCTGCAGGCGGACCGCGCCCGCGTTCCCGATCGGCGCCTCGAGGCCGCCGGCCGACTCGCGCTGCCACAGCTGTTCCGGCCGCGGCGCGATCGCCGCGAACGGGACTTCCACGCGCAAGGCGTCTTTCGCGGCACGCCCCACGCTGTGCATGATGCGCGTGAGCACGTCCTCGGCGGGCGGCTGATCGAGTGTCAGGGGAAACCGCCCGAGCACTTCGTCGGCCAGCTTGAAGCCGCCGCCGTCGTGAACGATGTGCACGCTGCCGGCGGCGATGTCCTCGAGCTGCAGGCCGGGCGGGCCGCTGATCCGCTGGTCCTGAGCGATCAGCGTGAACACGCCGCAGCGCGCCCCGCTGCTGACGATGCTGGCGAGCCGGCGCGCGGCGCCATCGCTGAAGTTGGCGGGAAAGTCGGCGATGACCAGGAAGCGATACGGCTCGGCGAGCTCGCCCGCCTGGCGGTTGTACGCATCGATCGTGGCGAACTCGTTGCGGAGATACTTCTGAATCACGTTCTCCATATGGCTGGTCAGTTCGGCCAGGCGTGCCTCGATGTGTTCGCCCTCCGTCCAGACGCGGCCGCCGACCAGCGCTTCCTCGTAGTCGGCCAGGTGCATGAACCCGGCAAACGTCTCGCCCAGCCCAACCGGGTCGAGCAGGATGAAGCGGACGCGCCCGGCCGGGAACGAGGTGAGCAGGCGCAGCATCACGGCGCGCAGGGCATGCAGCGCGTGGGCCCGTCCGGCACGCCCCGTCTGCACCAGCAGCGAGCCGCGCTGGGGCAGCGCCAGCACCGCGGGCACGCGGACGGCGCCGGTGTAATCGGCCAGGAACTCGACCCCCTCGCGCACCGCCGGCGCCAGTTCGGCGGCATCCAGCTCCAGGCTGCCGAACGGGACCACGCCGTTCGACGCGGCAGGCGGACGCCACTCCGCGCGCGCGGCCTGCTCCCAGTCGGTGAGCCACGCGGCTTGCACGCGCGGCGTCTCTTCCAGGAGGCGGCGCAGTCGGGCGAGCCCCTCGTTCCAGTCGCCTCGCAAGCCTCCCAGGTCCGTTTCGTAACGGGCCCGGATCTCGCCGATGCGTGCGGCGTGCTGTTGCCGAATGGCCGCCGATTCCTGCTCCTCCTGCGCGGTCAGGCTGGCGCAGGCCCGGTCGTGCTCCGCCTGGGCCTGCTCGAGCGCGGCGCGGCGGCGCTGCTCGATTTCCGCCTGCCGGTGGCTGTACGCCTGCTCGAGCCCGAAACGCTGGTCGGCTTCGCGCCCGCGCGCCTGGGTCGAAACGCTGTCGAAGCGATTCTGCGCCGCGATCTTCTCGGGATTCAGACGCTGCAGGGCCGCGATATGTGCCTCGTGGCGACGCCGTCGTTCCGCGTACTGCGCTGCCAGCTGCTCGCGCGCGCGTTCGGCCGCCGCGCGCGCCGCGACCAGCGGCCGCATTTCACGCTGGATTGCCCGGCGCGCCCGGCGGCGCAGCAGCGGGGCGGCCAGCAGGGCGAGCCCTTCGCCAGCGACAATCGCGCTCGCCGCGCCGATCGGAAGCGCGACGAGTCCCAGGTAGTTCAGCGCAACCGCAACACCCAGGGCCGCGAGCGCGATGAGGATCAGAAGCAGGGCCGGCATCGGCGGGACCAGCAGCCGTGGCAGTCCGAGCTGTGCCAGCGCCGCGATCTGGTGTTCCACGAGCTGTGTCGTGCGGGCGAACTCGAGCGCAGGATCAGTCCCCACCGGTGCGGGTGGTTCGGCTGCATGGTCCGCCGGCGGCTGCCAGCGAAACCGGGCCAGCACCTCGCTCGTCCGGCTGTCGAGCGCTGCCAGGCGTTTGCAGTGGTCCGTGAGCTGCTGTTCCAGCGCCGCGATTTCGCCGCGCAAGTTCTGGATCGTGGCGGCGGCGACGGTGTCGGCCAGGAGCAACTGGTCTTCGAGCTGGCTGCGCGCCTCGGCCTCCACCTCGCGCAGGTCTGCGGCGATGCGGCGCAGCTCGGCGCGCGTGGACTCGTTCAGCGCCTGGGTGGACGAGTCAAACTCGGCCTGGATGGCGTCGATCTTCTTGCGCTGACGCTGCTCCAGAGCCGTTCGCCGATCGCCAACCAGCGTCGAAAGCGCAGCCAGCCGCTCGCTCAGGATGCGATCCGCGGATTCGAGCGCGTGTTGGCGGCGCTCTTCGACTTCGCGAACGGTGGGGGCGACGGCGTCGCGCGCGAGCCGGAGCAGTTCGACCAGGGCGGCGCGCTGGATCGCGAGGTAATCGGCCGGGTGACCAGGCGCTGCGATGACCCCGGTCTGATCAGGCGTGGCCGGCATGGGCGTTTCTTTGTTCCCGGGTCCGTCGGGCGCCGGCGTAGTCGGCGTTCGGCTCATTCGCAGTCGTGCCGCACTTGCTGCAGGACGGTCACCAGCCGTGACAGCGCCGTCTCGACGGCGTGCGCGCGCGCCAGCAGCGGTTCCACGTAGTTCGTCTCAAACTGCCGGGCGTTGGCATCCTGCCACGCCTCGCGGACTTCCTGCCAGCGCAAGTGGAGGTCACGTTCGGCGGCACGCAGCTTTCCCGACGCGGCGCTCGCACTCATTTCGGCTCACTCCGATCCAGGGCGACGGACGGCGGCCCGCAGGCGCGCCCCTCCGTTTCGACACGCGTGCAGCGCCCGGCTTCGAACAGGACCACGCAGCCCGCCGGCAATTGCAGTAGCGTGGCCAGCCCCGGCTGGGCCGTCACCACTTCGGCCACCGACACCGCGACGAGTTCGCCGGGCGCCTCGGCAACCGGGCCAATGTACCATCCGCTGTCACCCGGCGAAACGTCGCCGCGCCGCGCGAGGCAGACCCGCTGCCGGCTGTCGATGGCGCGGGCCAGTATGACCTTGTCAGCGGCGGCCGGAGGCTGCGGGGGACCGGATTGCTCATGCACCCCGGCGGACACTTCGAACGCGGCGAGGACGTCGCGCAGGTCCGCCGGCAGCGACTGGATCGCGACCGCGTCGCGCCGCTGCCGATCGGGCAAGTGCGCCACCTCCGCGGCACCCGTAGAAGGAGCAGCCTCTCCGGGCGCCTCCGGCCGCGCGACGCTGGCGTACGCGGTCGGTTCGGCGGACGGCTCGGCGTCCGCGCCCGGGGCGACGGACGCCTGCGCGGCGGGGCCTCCCACCTGAGCGTATTGCTCCAGGGCCGCGAGCATGTTGTCGAGGTGTGCCAGCGCAACCTGCACGTCGACGGTGACGAGTTGCTCCAGGCCCTGTGCCACGGTCTTGTACGCGAAGGCCTCCTGGTCGAGCAGGCGCGTCCAGCGCTTCACGTTGGCCGACTTCTCCTGGGCTTCCTGCAGGCGGCGGGTGGCGAGCGCCAGTGCCTTTTCCTCCTCCACGCACGACATGCTGGTCTGTAGAACAGTCTTGTCGGCCTTCTTGCGCGTGAGGAGGCTCTTGGCGCGGGTATAGGCCTCGGCCCGCTTCTCGCCTTCGCGCTTCCAGTAGCGGTGCTGCTCGAGCGTCAGCCATGACGCGGTGCGCTGCAGCTCTGCCTCGGCTTCTGCGAGACAGGTCGCGATCGTCTCGGCGATCTTGCACAGCGCGACGCGGAACCGGCGGAGCGCGTCGAACGATTCAACTCGAGCCGCGGTGCTCATCTCGATTCCAGCCAGCCGGACGGCCATTCCGGCAGCGGTCAATGTTGCTGCAGGTAATCCTCTATATGCCCCGCGCGCTTGTTCAGCATCCCGATGTGCTGTTCCGTCGCGTCGAGAAAGCGGTTGAGGATGCGCATGGTCTGCTCAAACTGATCCGTGAACGCCCGCTGCTCCTGGTCGCGCCAGGTCTTCTCCAGCTCCCGCAACCGGGCGTTCAGCCCGCCCATCAGTGCCTGCAGGTCGTGACTGAAGCGCGCCAGGTCGCGTGCGAACCGGCGGAGTTCCGCGGGATCAACATGGGCTTTGGCCACAGCGAGCTCCGTCAATCGGTCCCCGCCGCTGAGTATGATACCCGCCTGTGCTGCGTTTCGTCGCAGGGCCCGCGACTTCAGGCGACCTTCGCCGGGTTGGCAGCGCGGCGGGGCAGATACGAGTAGAAGACCGGCAGCACGACCAGGGTCAGCAGCGTGGACGTCGTGACGCAGCCAATCACGACCGTCGCCAGCGGGCGCTGCACTTCCGCGCCCACGCCGGTATTGAAGGCCATCGGCAGGAAGCCGAGGGCCGCGACGAGGCCGGTCATCAGCACGGGTCGCAAACGCGTCAGCGCCGCCGTGCGGATCGCCTGCGGCAGCGGCATTCCCTGCCCCAGCAGCCCGCGCAGGAACGAGACGTACACCATGTCGCCCAGCACCGATACGCCCGACATCGCGACAAAACCCACGCCCGCCGAAATACTGAACGGCATGTCGCGCAGCCACAGCGCCACGATGCCGCCGACCGCCGCCAGCGGCAGCGTCAGGAAAATGCGCAGCACGTCCGACAGGCGGTGATACGTGAGATACCGCAACAGGAAGATCAGCGCCAGCGCAATCGGCACGACGATCATCAAGCGAGCGCTCGCGCGCTGCAGGTGCTCGAACTGGCCGCCGTAACGGATGAAATAGCCCGGCGGCAGCTCCACCTGCTCGGCGATGCGGCGCTGCGCGTCGCCGACCAGGCTGGCGACGTCACGGCCGCGCGCGTTGCACTGCACGACGACGCGCCGCTTGCTCCACTCGCGATTGATCGTCGACGGGCCCTCCGTCAGCCGCAGGTCCGCGAGCTGGCTCAGCTCCAGGCGCTGCCCGGAGGCCGTCGGCACAAGCAGGCGGCCGATGCGCTCGGGGTCTGTGCGATAGGCGTCCGGCAGCCGGACGGTTAGCGGAAACCGCGTCTGGCCCTGCCGGATGTCGCCCACCTGCACGGTACCGACCGCTTCCACGAACGCCAGCACATCCGCGGCGGGCACGCCATGCCGCGCGAGCTGATCCGGCCGAACGCGGATCTCCAGGACGGGTTGCCCGGTGATCTGCTCGACCACCGTATCGGAGGCGCCCGGCGTGCCCGCGAGCACGCGCTCGACCTGTCCGGCGAGTTCCTCGAGTTTCTCGAGGTCGTCGCCGAAGATCTTCACACCCAGGTCGCTGCGGATGCCGGCGACCATTTCGTTCACCCGCATCTCGATCGGCTGCATGAAGATGGCGCGCATGCCGGGCATGCTGGCCAGGTCGGCCTGCAGGAGCTCGACCAGCGCGCCCTGGTTGTCGGCCAGCTTCCACTGGGCACGGGGCGTCAGCGTGATGAAGACGTCGGTGAGTTCGATGCCCATCGGATCGGTCGCAACTTCGGGCGTGCCGGTGCGCGACCAGACGTGGCGGATTTCGTCAGGGTAGCGCGCCAGCAGCAACTTCTCCAATTGCGTGCCGTAGCGCACCGTCTCTTCCAGCGAGATGCCGGCCAGGTGAACCGTGTTGATTACGATCGCCTCTTCCGAAAGCCGCGGAATGAACACGGCGCCCAGACGCGACCCGAGGAAGATGCCGCCCGCCAGGCCCAGCACCACCACGGCGAGCACGACGATGCGGGCGCGGAGCAGGAGATCCAGCAGCGGGTCATAAACGCGCTTCAGGATGTGCACGATCCACGGCTCGCGCTGCTCCACCCGTTGCGGCAGGAGGTAGCTGGCCAGCACCGGCATGACGGTCAGCGACAGGAGGAGTGAGCCAACCAGCGCGAAGATCACCGTCAGCGCCATCGGGCGGAAGAGCCGGCCCTCCATGCCCTCCAGCGTCAGGATCGGCAGGTAGACGATCATGATGATCAGCTCGCCGAACATCGTCGGTTTGCGCACCTCGATGGCGGCGTCGCGCACAATGGCGAGCCGGCTGGCAGGCGGGACGCCCCCCCCACCTCCTGTCCCAACACCACGCTGTGCCAGGTGCCGCATGCTGTTCTCGATCTGGATGACCGAGCTGTCGACGATGAGACCGAAATCGATCGCGCCGAGGCTCATGAGCGTCCCGGCAATGCCAGCGCGCAGCATCATGTCGGCGGCAAACAGCATCGAGAGCGGAATGGCCGCGGCCACGATCAGCCCCGCCCGCAGATTCCCGAGGAAAATGAACAGCACCGCCACGACCAGCAGTGCGCCTTCGAGCAGATTGGTCCGGACCGTCTTGAGAACGTGATCGACGAGCTCGGTGCGATCATAGACCGTCGTGAGCTGCACATCGTCCGGGAGGGTCGGTTTGACCTGTTCGATCCGCTCCTTGAGCCGGTTGGTGACGTCGTGCGAGTTCTCCCCCATCAGCATGAAGCCCAGGCCGAGCACAGCCTCCCCCGCTCCGCCATAGGTAACGGCCGCGCGGCGGATCTCGTGCCCTTCAACGACGTTACCGATGTCGCGAATGTAGACCGGCACGCCATCCTGCGCCGCGATCACGACGCCGCCCACGTCTTCCAGTGACGTGAGGAGCCCGATGCCCTGCACGAGGAGCAGCTCGCCGGCCCGGGTGATGTTGCCGCCGCCGACATTCTTGTTGTTCCGCTCGAGTGCCGCGATGACGTCCGTCAGCGTGAGGTCGTACTTCAGGAGTCGCAGCGGATCGATCATCACCTGGTACTGCCGTTCCGCGCCGCCCCAGCTGTTCACTTCGGCGATGCCGGGTGTGCTGCGGAGTTGCGGCTTGATGATCCAGTCCTGGATCGTGCGCAGCTCGGCCAGGCTGCGCGTCTGGCTGGTCAGGACATAGTGGAACACTTCCCCCAGGCCGGTCGCGACGGGCCCCATCTCCGGTCGCGGCAGCCCGCTGGGAAGCTCGACGGAACCCAGCCGCTCGGTGACAAGCTGACGCGCGAAGTAGATGTCCGTCCGATCGTCGAAGATGACGGTGACCTGCGACAAGCCGAACTTCGAGATCGAGCGCACCTCGACCAGGCCCTTCAGCCCGCTGATCGCCTGCTCGACGGGAAAGGTGATCTGCTGTTCGACCTCCAGGGGGGACAAGGCCGGCGCCACGGTGTTGACCTGCACCTGCACCGGCGTGGTGTCCGGAAAGGCATCGATGGGCAGGTGGACCGCCGCAAAGGCGCCGGCCAGGGCGACGACCGCGGTCAGCGCGAGCACGAGGGCCCGGTGTTGCAGGGACCAGTTGATGATCGCGTTCAGCATCGGCCTACCTCCCCGGCTCGACCTCGCAGCAGCCGGCGCCGATGCTGCTCTTGAGAATCTCGGTCTTCAGCAGAAAGCTCCCGGTCGTTACGACGGCCTCACCCTCGGTCAGCCCGCGCCGCACCTCCGCATAATTGCCGGAGCGCACGCCGAGCACGACCTTGCGCGGCTGGTACAGGTCATCCGCCTGCCGCACGAACACCAGTTGGCAGCAGCCGTCCGTCTGCAACGCGCTGACGGGCACGGCCAGTACCTGCTCGTTCTCGTGGATCGCGATGCGCGCTCGTCCGAACATCATCGCACGCAGAATCTCATCCTCGTTTGGCAGCTCCGCCCGGACCTTGACCGTACGCGTTCGATCGTCGATCACCGGGTCGATCCATGTCACCGCGCCCCGGAAGCTCCGGCCGAGGGAATCGATCGAGAACAGCACCGGCAAACCAGTCCGGAGCACGGGAAGATCGCGCTCATGCGCATCCATCACGAGCCACATGGAACTGATGTCTGCTATTTCCAGCACGGCGTCGGTCGTATCGACAGCTTCGCCGACCGCCACGTGCTGCTGGACCACCTTGCCCGCGATGGGGGCGCGCAGATCGTAGCGCGACAGCTCGCGGTCGCTGCGCGTGTCCAGGGCCGCAATCTGCTCCTCATCCACGCCCAGGATGTGCAGCCGGCGCTTTGCCGTTTCGAGATTGCTGCGGGCCACGTGCAGGGCACGTTCCGCGGCGAGCAGGTCGCGCGCCGTGGCAAACGCGATCGCCTCGCGCGCCGCATCAAATTCCGCCGCCGCCGCGGCCAGCACAGCCTGCGCCGCTTCCAGGGCCTGCTGTGTCCCGGCCCTGCTCTGGAGAAGCTGTTCCTCGCGCGCCACGTTGCTGCGCGCCAGCAGCAACTCGGCGTGGGCCTTGAGCAGCGTGCTCTTCGCCGCGCCGACCCGGGCTGTCGAGACGGCCGCGCGCAGCTCCTCGGGGCTCGTCTGCGGCACCGCCGCCTCGAGCATGAGCTGCGCGCCGTCGTGAACCAGGCGGGCGCGCTCGTAGTCCGCTTCCGTGAGCTCGAGCGCAGCCCGCAGCTCGATGTACCTGCTCTTCGCTTCGCCGAGGGACGGGCTCTCCAGGACCGCCAGCAGGTCGCCGACCGCTGTATCGGTCCCCTGGGGCGCCACGATTTCGCGCACGACACTTTCCACCAGCGGCGTCACGCGCACCAGGCGCGTGCGATTGAAGTCCACTTCGCCCGGCAACTCGATGCTGGCGGTCATCGATATCCGCTCGGCCGCAGCCACCTCGATGCCGGCCTGGCGTGCAATCGCGCCGTCCCGGAAACGCACCGGGGTCTGCTCCACGACGCAGAACGGATCGTTCCTGATGTCCAGGGCGCGGCGCGGTACACCGCCGGCCGTGGAGTGCTGCGCGGCCGGTTGCGCTGCCCGCAGGGCCGCCCACTTTTCACGCACCTCAGGATGGCACACGGCGCACTGCGACTCCGGCAGACCGTGCTCGACGCACCAATCCGCGTCGGCCTTGAACTTCTCGGTGAGGGCCGGATTGCAGCGCGTGCACACGGCCACCGGCACCCCATGCTCATCGCACCACGGACCCGAGTCGGGGCCGCGCGCGCCGCCGCCCGCGCCGGCCGGCTGCGTGTTCGCTGCAGGCGCCGCCGACGCCGGCTGGCCGTCGCGCGCCGGTTCGCGCCGGGTTGGATCCAGCGCGGCCCACCGTGCGGCGACTTCGGGATGGCACACCGTGCACTGCGATTCGGGCAGTTCGTGCTCGGCGCACCAGTCGCCGGCGGCCTTGAACTGCTCGCTGAGCGTCCCGTTGCAGCGCGTGCACACGGACTCGGGCACGCCGTGCCCGCCACACCAGCCCTTGTCCAGGGTCGGTGGCACGGGGCTCGATTCGGGGCCCAACGGGCGGGTCCCGCCGTCTGCCGGCTTGCCCGCCGCAGCCGGCACCGCGGGCGCTGGCGTCGGTTCGCTCGATGCGGGCGTCTCGTGGCTCCGGTTTCCAACCGGAGAATCGTCCATCTGCTCTGTGGTCGGGTTCAGCCCCGCCCAGCGCACGGCGATGTCAGGGTGGCACATCGTGCACTGCGATTCCGGCAGCCCGTGCTCAGCGCACCAGTCTCCCGCGGCCTTGAACGCTGCCACGAGCTTTGCGTTGCAGCGCGTGCAGACCGACTCCGGTACACCATGTCCGCCACACCAGCCGGCGGCGAGATCGATCGGGACGCCGCTGCGCTGCGGACCGGGCGGTGCGGACTGTGCGCCTGGTGTGGGCGGCGGCTGCTCACGGCAGCCGGCGACCAGGCCGGCCACCAGGAGGGACAGCAGAAGGT
>CAZVRR010000086.1:0-6813 GCA_964629745.1 uncultured Planctomycetales bacterium
ACTCCTCCGCTGGATAGAACGTCTTGGCCGGCTCAAGCTGCGTCACGACCGGCTGACTGCCGTAGCGGTGCCTGCTGGCGAGTTCCTCGATATACGTCTCGGCAGTTCGCCGCTGCTCCTCGCTCGTGTACCAGATGCCCGAGCGATACTGCGTGCCGACGTCGGGCCCCTGGCGGTTAAGCTCGGTGGGATCGTGCATCTTGAAGAAGGCCTCCAGGAGTCGCCGGTACGTGATCCGCTGGGGGTCAAACACCACCTTCACGGTTTCGGCGTGCCCGGTGGTATCGCCGCACACCTGCTTGTAGGTCGGCTTCTCGGTGCGGCCCTGCATGTACCCGCTGACGGCTTCCAGGACGCCCGGCCCCTCGTCGAAGTAATGCTCGATGCCCCAGAAGCACCCGCCGGCGAAGTATGCGACCTCCGTCGCGACGGGGCGGCTTTCGGGGGGCAGCTCCTCGTCCTTGCCGTAGAACTTGAGCGACACGGAATTGAGGCAATGCCGCTCGCCGGTCGGGAGCGGACCGTCATTGAACACGTGGCCCAGGTGGGACCCGCAGCGGGCGCAGTTGATCTCCGTGCGCAGCATGCCGTGCGAGCGGTCTTCCAGTCGCGCTACGTGCTCCTTGTCCACCTCGCGGTAGAAGCTCGGCCAGCCGGTGCCCGAATTGAACTTGTGCTGGCTCGAGAACATCGGCAGCCCGCACACGACGCAGACGTAGGTGCCCTCCCGCTTGTTGTCCAGCAGCGTCCCGCAGAACGGCGGCTCGGTGCCGGCCTTCTGCGTAACGCGATACGTCTCCTCGTCCAGCCGGCGCGCCAGTTGCTCCACCTGCTCGCGCGGCAGCGTTGTAATGTCATACCCCGAGCTTGAATACTTGGGCTTCATGGTTCGTTCCTGTGAAGAAGACTGTTTCGCGCCGCCGGCCGCCTGCGCGGCTTGGTTTGACGAACCAGGCGTGCAGCCGGCGAGGAAGAGCACAACGACCGGGATGATTCGACTGGTAAACGTGGGGTGCATCATGCCTCCGGAAACCGCGGTCACGCCCGCCGCATTTCCGCAGCGCGCGGCGCCGGTCAGCTCGCGACAGCTTCATACGACCGTAGGTCGCACGGGCTCCGGTCGTCTAGCGCTTGTGGCGGCGCGACTTACGCCAATCTTAGGCCTGGTCGGATTGCGAAACGGCACCGAACAGCCCGATGGTAGATGGCCGGCCGCGCAGCCGTCAATCGCAAATGTTGCAGCAGCGGCCCGTGCACCTATAATCGCGCGCACCGGCGGATTCCGCCGAAAAAGGAGCCGAAAATGACGGCGAGCCGCGCAGCGGTGTGGGGGCTGTTGGGGGCCCTGTGTCTGACGATGACGGCAGCGGCGCAGCCGCCGGCGTCCGCGCCGAGCGCGGGAGGGGGCCCGGCTCCAGCGGTGACCACAGCTCCCGGGGCTCCGGCGGGCGAACCGGCCGCGCCGCAGGGAATCGAGCCGCAGGCGCAGACCGTGCTGCGCAAAATGGCTGAGCACCTCGTGAACCAGGCTCATTTCGAGTTCCGGGCCGACATCGTGTTCGATGAACCCGGTCCGGCCGGCCAGAAGCTCCAGCTCTCCAACGGGTTCCGGCTGGCGGTCCGCCGGCCGAATGCCCTGGCGGGCGAGGTCGTGGGCGACACGGCTCACAAGCGCTTCTGGTACAACGGCAAGCAGCTCGCGGTGCTCGAGCCAACCACGAAGATGTACTCCATCGTGGAGGTGCCGAGCCAGCTCGATGCGATGCTGGATCACATGATGGAAACCTACGGCTGGACCGTGCCGCTGGCGGACCTGCTGGTGAGCGACGTCTATGACTCGCTGACGCGCGGCGCGATCAACGGCCACTACGTCGGGTTGCACCGCGTGGGTGACACGCGTTGCCATCACCTCGCCTTCACGCTCGATGCCATCGACTGGCAGATCTGGATCGAGGACAGCCCGCAACCCTGGCCGCGCAAGTTCCTCATCACCTACAAGGACCAGCCGGGCGAACCGCAGTACGGTGCGGTTCTCACGCAGTGGGAAACGACCCGGCACGACGACAAGTTCTTCGCCTTTGAGCTGCCCGGCGACGCCGTGCGGATCGAGATGATGCCGACGCCGGCCGAACCCGAGGACCCGGCACCTGCTGCCCCCTGATTCCGCCGATAAGGACAAGGTATGAAGCCGCAACGAATGATGACCGCCATCGTGAGCCTGCTGACCGCCACCCTGCTTGTCGGTAGCGCGGCCCAGGCCCAGGGTACCCCGGAGCGCGGGGGCATGTCGGGATCTGTGCGTCACGCGAAGAAGCGCGACCGGGGAGCGTCCGCTGCGCCGTCGCGCGGTGATGCGACCGGCGCTCGTCCCCGCGGCGACGCCACTCCACGCGGCGCCGGCGGCGCCAGCACCCCGCGCGGCGAGCGCACGACGCGCAGCCCGGCCGAGCGGTCGAGCCCCGACCGCAGCTCCGGCGCCTCGGGCACCGACCGCAGTTCTGGCGCCTCGGGTCCCGACCGCAGCTCCGGCACCGCGCGCCCGCCCTCCGATCGCACCAGCGTCCCGCGCGGCGAACCGCGCAACCGCGGCGGAGCGCGCGCGGGCGGCGACGATGGCAGCGCCGACCGCTCCCGTGGCGTCAGCCGGGGCCCGGAAGGTACTGCGCATGGACGGGACAGCTACGCCGGCGATCGCGGCGACCGCAGCCGGAGCACCGGCAGCATCCGTTACGGCGAGCGCTCGCGTTTCGGCTACGGCCCGGTGGCGCGCGAGCGCGCGGTGGTCCGGCGGCCGGTGGGCGTCCGCACGTACGCCAAGCCGGTGCGCGGCACGTCGTACGTGCGGCTGCCGTCACACCATCACGTCGTGCACGTTCACGACCACCCCTATTACGTGGTGGATGACGTGTGGTACGTCCAGCGCGTGGTCTACGGCGTGCCCGAGTACGTTGTGGTGCGCCCCCCACTCGGGGTGCGTGTGCGCTACCTGCCCGAGACCGTCGTAGCAGTCCAGATCGGCGGGTTCAGCTTCTACTATGCGGACGACACGTACTACACCGTCACGTATGAGTCGGGCGAGCCGGAGTACGTCGTCGTGGACGTGCCGGTCGGCGGTACGCTGGTCGAGCTGCCGGGAACCTATGAGCCCGTGGTCGTCCGCGACATCACGTACTACCGCGTCGGCGAGGTCTACTACCGCCCCTATCACAGTGAAGGGCGCCTGGTATACGTGCACGTGGAGGTGCCCTGGTAGCGGCCGGCCGTGAGCCCCACCCGACGGCGCGTGGAGTTTCAGGGGGCGCTCGGCAGCCGGATCGCAGCCCGGCTCGACGTCCCGGGCGAGCCGCCGCTGGCCTGCGCGCTGCTGGCCCACTGCTTCACGTGCGGCAAGGATCTCAAGGCCGCGCACTGGATCAGCCGCGAACTCGTCGACCAGCGCATCGCCGTCCTGCGGTTTGACTTCACCGGCCTGGGCGAAAGCGGCGGGGACTTCGCGGCGACGAACTTTTCCACGAACCTGGCCGATCTGCTGGCGGCGGCGGGCTACCTGCGCCGCGAGCACGAAGCCCCGCAGATCCTGGTCGGACACAGCCTGGGCGGCACCGCGGTGCTGTGCGTGGCCGACCGGATCCCCGAATGCGTCGCCGTCGCCACGATCGCGGCGCCCAGCGAGACGCGCCATCTGAGCGACGTCCTGCTGCGGCAGGCGCCCGAGATCCTGACCGCGGGCGTCGCGGAAGTGGACGTGATGGGCCACCGCGTGCGGATCTCGCGCCAGATGATCGAGGAACTGGGCACGCACGACGTGCGTGCCTGCGTGGCGCAGCTCGGACGCGCGCTGCTCGTCTTCCATTCCCCGCAGGACCAGATCGTCGATATCCAGGAAGCCCGCAAGATCTTCGAGGCCGCCGCGCACCCGAAGAGCTTCATTGCGCTCGACGGTGCTGATCACCTCCTGATCGAGCGCGAGTCGGACGCACGCTTCGTGGCCGAGATGTTGGCGACCTGGGCCCGGCGCTACCTGCGTCCCCGCGGTGGGTAAGTTGTCGCCGACTTGACGCTCCCTGCGAACCACGCGATCATTCCCCCGTTCGCGCCGGAGGAAACCTTGCACCAGCAGTCCTCGCGCCCGGGGACCGATTCATCGCAGGCCCGCTTTGCCACCGCGCTGCGCGGCGCCCTGCGGCGCGGCTACGGACTGGGCGACCTGCGCGCTGATCTCCTGGCGGGGCTGGTTGTGGGGGCCGTGGCCCTGCCGCTGTCCATGGCGCTGGCGATCGCGTCCGGGGTGCCGCCGGCACACGGCCTGTATACCGCGATCATCGCCGGGGTGCTCGTCGCGCCGACGGGCGGCTCGCCCGTGCAGGTCACCGGGCCGACCGCGGCGTTCGTCGTGATCCTCGCCCCCATCGCGGCGCGCTACGGCCTGGCCGGCCTGGGCACCGCGACGGTCCTGGCCGGTCTGCTGCTGATCGCGATGGGCGCGGCGCGCCTGGGTCGGCTGATCGAATTCGTTCCGTACCCGGTGACCGCCGGCTTCACGGCCGGCATCGCGGTGGTGATCGGAACGCTGCAGCTCCGCGACCTGCTGGGACTCCAGATCGCCGTGTTGCCGGAACATTACCTCGAGCGCCTGCACGTGATGCTCGGTGCCCTGCCGACCCTGCGCCTGCCCGACGCCCTGATCGGCGCGCTCACGCTGTCCCTGCTCTTTCTGGCTCCGCGTTTCGCCCGGCGTGTGCCCGCCGCACTCGTCGCGCTGCCGGTGGCCACGTTAGTCGGCGCGGCCCTGAGCTGGACGTGGCCGGATGCGGCGGTGCAGACGATCGGCACACGTTTCGGCGGACTCCCCGGCGGCCCGCCGCGATTCGCGTGGCCGTGGCAGTTTTCCGATGCGACGCACGGTCCGCTGCCGATCTCGCTGGACATGTTGCGCGAACTGATCCTGCCGGCCTTCACGATCGCCACGCTGGGCGCGATCGAGTCGCTGCTGTCCGCGGTGGTCGCCGCGGGCCTGTCGGGCAAGGACCACGACCCGAACGCCGAGCTCATCGGCCAGGGGCTCGGGAACCTGGTGGCGCCGTTCTTCGGCGGCTTCGCCGCCACGGGCGCGATTGCCCGCACGGCGGCGAACGTGCGGGCCGGTGCGCGGTCGCCGCTGGCGGCGGTCGCGCACGGCGCGTTTCTCTTTCTGTGCCTGATGGGCCTGGCGCCCGTGCTGGCCTGTCTGCCGATGGCCTCGATGGGCGCCCTGCTCCTGCTCGTCGCGTGGAACATGGGCGAGTTGCGACACGTCGTGCACGTGTTGCGGGTGGCCCCGCGCAGCGACAGCCTCGTCCTGGTGCTGTGCTTCGCGCTCACGATCGTCTTCGACATGACGGTGGCGGTCACGGTGGGCGTGGTCCTCGCGGCACTGGTCTTCATGCGCCGCATGGCCGCGCTGACCGACGTCCGCCTGGTCGGGGCGACGCACCCGCTGCTGCGCGAACCGCTGCCGCCGCACGTGCTGCTGTACGAGGTGGCCGGCCCGCTCTTCTTCGGTGCGGCGCAGCGGGCGATGAGTGCGCTGCGGCGGGTCGACCGCGGGGTCACCGTGGTCGTGCTCGACATGCGCGCCGTGCCGATCATGGACGCCACCGGCCTGGTGAACCTCGAATCGGCCCTGGCGCGCCTGCAGGCCGCCGAGGTCTACACGATCATCGCGGGCATCCAGCGGCAGCCGCTGGAGCTGATCGCGCGGGCCGGCTGGAAACGCCGCCAGTGGCTCGCGGTGTACGGCTCCTTCGAGCACGGGCTGCACCTCGCGCGCGACCTCTCCCATCTGCTGCTGAGCCCCCAGCCCCGGCCGGTCGCCTAGCCCGGCGCGGCTTGCCGCGGCGGCGCCAGTACGCTATATGGGGGTCTTTTTGGGGAATGAGGACGTTCCCATGTTGAGCCGCCTGAGCACGATGGTGGGCTGTGAGCATCGGCTGGACGACGTGAACCGGGCGTTGCGCGAGTACGCCCGCCAGGTGGCGGCCCCGGTGGTCGGTGCCGTGCACGTGACCTGCGCCGACGAGTCGGAGTGGGAATGCAGCGACTCCTTTCAGCGCTGCGTGGTGGACATCCTGCTGCCGACGTTGCGTTCGGCGGAGAAGGCGGCGTTCCGGCTGTTCAACCTGGGCGGCCGCTACGAGAGCGGGGCCCTGGCGGTGGCGGAATCGCACTTCGCGACGCCCGAGTCGCGCACCTCCTACAAGCTGCTGATTGTGAAGCTGAACTCACACGTCGGGGTGCTCGGCGGCGCCGACGAGCGCCGCTACGGCAAGATGGCGCGGTACGAAACCGAGTCGACCGCGTGCGGCGCACTGCACGCGCTGCTCGCGGGCGGGGAGAAGCCGTTTCTCCAGGACCTGCGCCGTACGTTTTGTGCCGGGCACGATCGCCTGGCGGCGCTGCGCGATCCGCAGCACGTGCCGCCGGCGTGGCGCAGCCTGTTCGTCGCGCTGGTGAACGCGCGCCTGCAGGCGGACCAGATCGCCGCGGAGATCGAGGAACATGCGCCGCTGACGCCGACGCTCTACGCCGTGGCCTCGTGTGTCACGTTCAACCGCGTCGATAGCGACACGGAGTTTCTGGTCGGCCTGCACACGGCGGACGGCCGGCATGGACCGGCCCGCTGCACGTACTGGGGGCTGGGTGACGACCCGGCGCGCTACCGGCCGCGTTACGACAACGGGCGGCTGTTCGTGAGCGAGGCGAAGTAGGCGCCGCGGGCGCGCGGCAACTTCGACGAGTTACGGCGCGCTCGCCCCTCAGAACGCTGCGACGCCC